>JAGRPO010000064.1 GCA_019449455.1 Betaproteobacteria bacterium
CTCGTTCTCGCGCGCATCGCGCGGCAGGTGCACGCCTTCCCCGGCTACGCCCAGGTGCGGCGCGTGGCGCTGCTCGCCGAAAAATGGACGGTGGACAACGGCCTCCTCACGCCGACCCTCAAGCCCAGGCGCGCGAAGATCTTCGAGCTCCACCGCGACCGGCTGGCCGAGATCTACAAGGGGCACGGGGCATGAGACGGGCGCCGGGGAAAAGGGAATCCGCCTCCTTTTTTCAAGGCAGGAGTAGAATTCAAACGCCCGTTTGAAACCCCCACCCATGACCACCCGACTGCCCAGCGAAAAACAGCCCGTCCTGCGCATCATCCCGATGCCGGCGGACACGAACGCCCACGGCACGATCTTCGGCGGCTGGGTGATGGCGCAGGTCGACCTCGCGGGCAGCGTCGCGGCCTACGAGCGCGCCCAGGGGCCGATCGTGACGGTGGCCGTGAACTCGTTCACCTTCAAGGAGCCCGTCTTCGTCGGCGACCTCGTGAGCTTCTACGCGCGCGTGGTCAAGGTCGGGCGCACCTCCATCACCGTGGACGTCGAGGTCTTCGCGCAGCGCGGCCGCGACGGCCGCACCGACGTCGTGAAGGTCACGGAAGCCCAGCTCACCTACGTCGCCATCGATGCCGAGCGCCACCCGCGCCCGATCCCCGGCGGCGTGCCCGGCGAACACAGGGCCTGATCAACCGCATTCGATAACCAGCCCGCCCGGGCGGGCACGCTCCAGGAGAAACTCCGTGTCGAAATTCATCGTCCGCAAGGCCGCCGTCCTCGGCGCAGGCGTCATGGGCGCGCAGATCGCCGCCCACCTCGCGAATGCCGGCGTGCAGCCGGTCCTCTTCGAGCTCGCCGCCGAGGGCCGCGACAAGAACGCCAACGTGAGAAAGGCGCTCGAGGGCCTCGCCAAGCTCGAGCCCAGCCCGCTCGCGACCAAGGCGGTCGTCGAGCGCATCACGCCCGCCAACTACGACGAGCACCTGGCGCTTCTCGCGGAATGCGACCTCGTCATCGAGGCCATCAGCGAGCGCATGGACTGGAAGAAGGCGCTCTTCGACAAGGTGGCGCCGCACATCGCCCCGCGCGCGATCTTCGCCTCGAACACCTCGGGGCTGTCGATCACCGAGCTCTCGAAGGTGCTGCCGGAGGCCCTGCGCCCGCGCTTCTGCGGCATCCACTTCTTCAACCCGCCGCGCTACATGCGGCTCGTCGAGATCATCCCGACGGCCGCGACCGACCCGGCCATCGTGGACGACCTCGAGGCCTTCCTCACGACGACCCTCGGCAAGGGCGTGGTGCGCGCCCGCGACACGCCCAACTTCGTGGCCAACCGCGTAGGCGTGTTCTCGATGCTGGCGACGATGCACCACACGCTCGCGTTCAAGCTCGGGTTCGACGAGGTGGACGCGCTCACCGGGCCCGCGATCGGGCGCGCCAAGAGCGCGACCTTCCGCACGGCCGACGTCGTGGGCCTGGACACCATGGCGCACGTCGTGAAGACCATGCACGACACGCTGCCCTCGGACCCGTGGCATGCGTACTACAAGGCCCCCGACTGGCTTTCGGCGCTCATCGCGAAAGGCGCGCTGGGACAGAAGACCAAGGCGGGCATCTTCGTGAAGAAGGGCAAGGAGATCCACGTCCTCGACCTCGCGAAGCAGGATTACCGCCCGTCCGCCGGCGCCATCGCCGAGGAGGTGCAGGCCATCCTCAGGGAGAAGTCCCCGGCGCAGCAGTTCGCGAAGCTGCGCGCGAGCGCGCACCCGCAGGCGCAGTTCCTGTGGGCCATCTACCGCGATCTCTTCCACTACTGCGCGGTGCACCTGGCCGAGATCGCGCATTGCGCGCGCGACGTCGACCTCGCCATCCGGTGGGGCTTCGGCTGGAGGATGGGCCCGTTCGAGCTGTGGCAGGCCGCCGGCTGGCAGCAGGTGGCCGGCTGGATCGCCGAGGACATCGCCGCCGGCAGGACGATGGCGAAGGCGGCGCTCCCGGGCTGGGTGACCGACGGCCGCAGGGGCGTGCACGGCCCGGACGGGTCGTTCTCCGCCGCCGACGACACCATGCATTCGCGCTCGACGCTGCCGGTGTACGGGCGGCAGCTCTTCCCCGAGCTGGTGCTTGGCGAGAAGCCCGCCGGCCCGGGCACGACGGTCTTCGAGGACGAGGGCGTGCGCCTGTGGCACCAGGGCGACGGCATCGCGATCGTCTCGTTCAAGAGCAAGATGCACTCGCTGGGCACGGAGGTGCTCGCGGGCCTGAACCGCGCCATCGACGAGGCGGAGGCCGGCTTCGACGGCCTCGTCGTCTGGCACGAGGCGCCGTTCGCCGTCGGCGCGAACCTGAAGGCGGCCCTCGAGTCGCTCAAGGCGGGCAGGATCGACGAGTTCGAGCGGATGGTGGCGCTCTTCCAGCGGACCTCGCAGCGCCTCAAGTACTGCCTCGTGCCCACGGTCGCGGCGGTCGAGGGCATGGCGCTCGGCGGCGGCTGCGAGTTCGTGATGCACTCGCAGCGCGTGGTGGCGGCGCTGGAGAGCTACATCGGCCTGGTCGAGGTGGGCGTGGGGCTGCTGCCGGCCGGCGGCGGCCTCAAGGAGATCGCGCAACGCGCCAACGCCTGGGCCAGGGGCGGCGACGCGTTCCCCGAGCTCGGCCGGCTCTTCCGGCAGGTGGCGATGGCCGACGTGTCGAGGAGCGCGGAGCACGCGCGCGAGATGGGCTACCTCAAGCCCGCCGACGTCGTCGTGCTCCACCCCGCGGAGCTGCTGTACGTGGCGAGGCAGCAGGCGCGCGCCATGGCCGAGTCGGGCCACCGCCCGCCGCTCGCGCCCACGCGCATCCCCGTGGCGGGCTCGACGGGCATCGCCACGCTCAAGATGATGCTGGTGAACATGAAGGAGGGCGGCTTCATCTCGGACCACGACTACGAGATCGGGTCGCGCATCGCGACCGTCGTCTGCGGCGGCGAGGTCGAGCCCGGCAGCCTGGTGGACGAGGCGTGGCTGCTGGACCTCGAGCGTCACCACTTCGTGGAGCTCGCGAAGTCGGAGAAGACGCAGGCCCGCATCGAGCACATGCTCAAGACCGGCAAGCCGCTGCGCAACTGAAGCCATCGGCCCGCGCGCGCGACCCATGGGCAAGCTCGGCTCCGTCGCCTTCTGCCTCCTCTTCGCCGTGGTGTTCGGCGGCGTGGGCGTGTTCGCGTCGTGGGCCATCGGCTCGACCGTGCTGGAGGCACAGCGCGCGAAGGACTGGGTGCGCGTGAAGGCGAGCGTGGACGACGCGTCCCTCGATGCCTCGCGCGGCAGCAAGGGAAGCGTCACCTACCGGGCCGGGGGCCGCTACCGCTACGCCTTCCAGGGCAGGCAGTACACCGGATCGCGCCTCGGAATCTCGTCGGTCGGGGGCTCCGACAACATCGACGACTGGCACCAGGAGGTGAACGCGAGGCTCGAGGATGCGCGCGCGGCTGGCAAGCCGATCACGGTCTGGGTGAACCCGGACAACCCGTCGGAATCGGTGTTCGACCGCGAGATGCGCTGGAGCGAGATCGTCTTCCTGATCCCGTTCGCGCTCGCCTTCGGGGGAGTGGGCGTGGGAGCGCTCGTGGCGCTGGTCTTCGTCCTTCGAAGCAAGGGGGAGGGTGGCGCGCAGGCGGCGGTCGACAGGGCGACCAGCCGGCGCGGCGCGAACGGGCAGGCCAACGCGGCGCCGGGCTTCCTGTGGTTCTTCGCCTTCATGTGGAACGCGATCTCCTTTCCCATCGCATTCCTCGCCATCCCCGACATCGTCGAGCGCGGCGAGTGGGTGGGGCTCCTGGTGCTCCTCTTCCCGCTGGTCGGCATCGGGCTCCTGTGGGCCGCGGTGAGCGCGACCTGGGCCGCTTGGCTCGCGCGTCGCGGAGCGGGCAAGGCGCCCGCGCGCGCCCGTCCCGCCGCCAGCGCGCCCGGCCGGTTCGCCGCCCAGGCGGCCCGAGCGATGTTCGATCCGCAGGCCGCCGCCGCGAGCAGGCTGGGTGCGGGTCCCGCCGGGCGGCCGGAGGTGGACATCCCGCCCGCCATCGCCGAGATCGAGGAACGCGGCGGCACGCTCACGTTGCGCTACTCGGCGCGGCGGCGGCTGGGGCTCGCGATCGCGCTTCTTCTCACCGGATCGATCCTCTCCCTGATCGGCATGGCCCTCTTCTTCGCCGGCGACGGGCTTTTCGGGGGCGTGGTGATGTTCGTGATCGGCGGCCTGCTGGACGTTTCCGCGGTGGCGCTCTTCGTGGGCAACCTCACCGTGACGGTCAAGGCGGGCGAGCTCTCCGTCGAGCAGGCGAGCCTCTTCGGCCGCAAGTCGTGGCGCCTGCGCCGCGAGGCGATCCGCTCCCTCCAGCCGACCGTGTCGTACACGGTGAACGGCCTGCCCTACTACTCCCTGCATGCCGACACCCTGGCCGAGCGCGTGCCCGTGGGCAACTCGCTCAAGGGCGCCGACGTGGCCGACGCCGTCGCGCGGCGCATCGCGCGCGCGCTCGGTGCGCCGCCTTCGATCGTCGCGCCCGCAGGCGGCGCGTCCCCCTATCCCATCCCTGACTGAGCACGGCCCCGCCGTGAACTATTCCCGAGGAGAATGACATGACCCGCCAGATCCAGGACGCCTACATCGTCGCCGCCGTCCGCACCCCCGTCGGCAAGGCCCCGCGCGGAATGTTCCGCAACGTCCGCCCGGACGACATGCTCGCCCACGTCCTCAAGGGGGTGCTCGCGAAGGTGCCCGGGCTCGACCCGCACGAGATCGCCGACGTGATCGTGGGCTGCGCGATGCCCGAAGGCGAGCAGGGCATGAACGTGGCGAGGATCGGAGTGCTGCTCGCCGGGCTTCCGGACAGCGTGCCGGCCATGACGATCAACCGCTTCTGCTCCTCCGGCGTCCAGGCCATCGCGCTCGCCGCGGACCGGATCAGGACCGGGGACGACGACGTCGTCATCGCCGCGGGCACCGAATCGATGTCCATGGTGCCGATGATGGGCAACAAGATCGCGCTGAACAGCGCGGTCTTCGCGAAGGACGAGAACGTCGCGATCGCCTACGGCATGGGCATCACCGCCGAGAACGTCGCGAAGCAGTGGAAGGTCACCCGCGAGGAGCAGGACGCGTTCGCCGTCGCGAGCCACCAGAAGGCCGCCGCCGCCATCGCGGCCGGCCACTTCCGGGAGGAAATCCTCCCCTACGGCATCGAGTCGTCGGTGCCCGATCTCGCCGCCGGAAAGGTGGTGCACCGCAGCAAGGTCGCCGACACCGACGAGGGGCCGCGCCCCGACTCGTCGCTGGAGAGCCTCGGCAAGCTGAGGCCCGCCTTCGCCGCGCGCGGCTCCGTCACGGCCGGCAACAGCTCGCAGATGTCCGACGGCGCGGGCGCCGTGATCCTCATGAGCGAGCGAGCGATGAAGAAGCACGGCGTGCAGCCGCTCGCCCGCTTCGTCGGCTTCTCGGTCGCCGGCGTGCCGCCGGAGATCATGGGCATCGGCCCGATCAAGGCGATCCCGAAGGTGCTGAAGCTGGCCGGGGTGAACGCGGCCGACCTCGGCTGGATCGAGCTGAACGAGGCGTTCGCCGCGCAGGCCCTGGCCGTCGTGAAGGAGCTGGGCCTCGACCCCGCGAAGGTGAATCCGCAGGGCGGCGCGATCGCGCTCGGCCATCCGCTGGGAGCCACCGGCGCCATCCGGGCCGCCACGATGGTCCACGGCCTGCGCCGCACCAAGGGCAGGTACGGGATGGTGACGATGTGCATCGGCACCGGAATGGGCGCCGCGGGACTCTTCGAGGCGATACACTGAGCCCGCGGAAACAACAACGAACCAACGCCGGGACCAACCGGCTCCACGCTCCAGGAGGAGAACCGCAATGAGATTCATCGCTCGCAAGGCGGTGGGGGCGGCGATTGCCGCTGCCGCCGCGCTCGCCGCCGCCGGCGCGGCCGCCCAGGGCTACAACGCCGAGGTCCGCCGGACCGGTTTCGGCGTCGCGCATATCCTGGCGGCCGACTACGGCAGCATCGGCTACGGCGTCGGGTACGCGTTCGCGCAGGACAATTTCTGCATGTTCGCCGACGAGCTGCTGACCGTGCGCGGGGAGCGCTCGAAGTACTTCGGCGAAACGGGTACCACGCCCTACGGCCGCAACAACCTCGTTTCCGACTATTACTACGCGTTGGTGAACGGCGATCCCGCGCCGCTCACGGCGGGCCTGAACAGCATGGGCAGCGAGGTTCGCGCGGCCTGGCGCGGCTGGGTCGCGGGGTACAACCGCTACCTGCGCGACACGGGAGTCGCCAACCTGCCGGCGCCCTGCACCGGCGCCGCCTGGGTGAGGCCCATCGACGAAGTGGACATGATGCGGTACGTGCGCCGCGCCCTGCTCGAGGCCTCGACCAACAATTTCATGGAGGGCATGGTCGCCGCGAAGCCGCCGGCAGCGTCCGCCGCCGCGAAGCTGGGACCCCGGTCCGACGCCGGCATCCCCGGCTTCGACCAGGACTTCTGGCCCCGCTGGCGCTCGGGAATCGGCAGCAACGCGCTCGCGCTCGGCGCGGACGCCACCGACAACGGCCGCGGGCTGCTGCTCGGCAACCCGCATTTCCCCTGGTCCGGGACGCTTCGCTTCTACCAGTTCCACATCACGATTCCCGGCGAGATCGACGTGATGGGCGGCTCGCTTTCGGGCTTCCCGTTCATCAACATCGGGTTCAACAAGGACGTCGCGTGGAGCCACACGAACGACGTGGCCTGGCACTTCACGATCTACCAGCTGCAGCTCGACCCTGCGAACCCGACGAAGTACGTCTACGACGGGCAGGTGCGCGACATGACCACCAGGACGGTCACCGTCCAGGTGAAGAACGCCGACGGCACGCTCGCGTCGAAGTCCAACACCTTCTACTTCTCGCACTTCGGCCCCCTCGCCACGAGCACGGCGCTGCCGATCCCCTGGACGCACGCCAACGCGTACGCGATCCGCGAGACCAACATGGACAACTGGCGCCTGGGCGACCAGTGGCGGGCCATCAACAAGGCGACGAGCACGGCCGACATCAAGCGGGCGCTGCAGTCGATCGTGGGCATCCCCTGGGTGAACACGACGGCCGCGGACCGCGAGGGCAACGCGTTCTATGGCGACATCAGCACCGCGCCCAACGTGCCTCGCGACAAGCAGTCCCTGTGCACCCCGAACGTGACGTTCGCGGTGGTGTTCTCGCTCAAGGGGCCGCCCGTCCTCGACGGCTCGCGTTCCTTCTGCGAGTGGAACGACGAGGACGGCGCGCCGCAGCCCGGGCTCATCCCCGGCGACCGGATGCCATTCATCGACCGGCGCGACTTCGCGCAGAATTCGAACGACAGCTACTGGCTCGCCAATCCCGCGGTTGCAGCCTATCGCTGGGAAATCCCGGCCGTGGTCGGCGTGGTGCCGGACGTCCAGGGAATGCGCACGCGCATCGGGGTCCTCCAGGCGCAGGCGCGCCTCGCCGGCACCGACGGCCTCGCCGGCAACCGCTTCTCCCTTGCCAGCCTGCAGCAGATCGCCCTCTCGAACCGCAGCCTGTCGGCCGACCTCTACATGCCGGACGTGGCGGCGTTGTGCGCGATGCCGGCGGCCGCGGCGGTGCAGGCCGAGTGCGGAGCGCTGTCCGCCTGGGACCGGAAGTACGACCTCTCCAGCCGCGGCGCGCACCTGTTCCGCGAATTCTTCAACAGCGCCCGCAACATCGCGAACGTCCACAAGGTGCCGTTCAACTTCCTCGACCCCCTCAACACGCCGCGCGGCTTCAACGTCACCGAACCCGCCATCGCCACCGCCCTGGCCGGCGCGCTCAAGGCGGCCGGCGACAAGATCCGGGCCGCGGGCCTCGCCATCGACTCGCCGCTGGGCATGGTGCAGTTCACCCTGCGCGGCGCGACGCCGATCCCGATCCACGGGGGAGAGGAAAACCTCGGGATCTACAACAAGGTGAGCAGCGTGCTGGTTCCCGGCGCGGGCTACTTCGTCACCACCGGGACGAGCTACATCCAGACGGTCCAGTTCACCGACTCGGGCGTGAACGCGCAGGGGTTCCTCACCTACTCCCAGTCCACGAACCCGGCATCGCCCCACTACGCGGACCAGACGCTGCGCTTCCGGGACAAGCAGTGGATCGCGTTCCCGTTCACCGAGAGCGAAATCACCTCGGACCCGGGCTACCGGACGACGACCATCCGGGAGTGACGATCGACCGCATCGCCCCCCGGGAAGTCCCATTTCGCCGCAGCGCGCGCGATGGCGGCTTTCCGGGGTGTTCGCTGCACCGCCGCATTGTGTTTTCCCCCTCGATTGAAGGACAATGGCCGGCAGTTTCCAGGCCTCGCCCCGAGGGCCGCACGAATAACGACATAGCCAGGAGAAACGCCCCATGAAACGCGCATTCCGACCCCTGCTGAAGCCCCTCGCCCTCGCGCTCGCCTTCGCGGGAGCCGGGCCGGCGCTCGCCTTCCAGTTCAACATGGACAACGGGCTCGCCGGCAGCCTCGACACCACGCTGTCCTACGGGATTTCGGTTCGCGCCGGCTCGCGCGACCCGTCGCTCATCGGCATCGCCAACGGCGGCACCTCGCGCTCGGTGAACGAGGACGACGGCAACCTCAACTACGAGAAGAAGAAGGCGTTCGCGAATGTCGCCAAGGCGACAACCGACCTGGAGCTCAAATGGGGCCGCTTCGGCTTCTTCGGGCGCGGCACGGCCTTCTACGACTTCGAGAACGCCGACAACGACAAGCTCGGCCCGACGGCCAAGGACCGCGTCGGCAAGAACGTCCAGGGCCTCGACGGCTTCGTGAGCGCCGCCTTCGAGCCGATGGGCAAGAACCTGCGCCTGCGCGCCGGCCGGCAGGTGATCAGCTGGGGCGAGAGCACCTTCATCCCCAACGGAATCAACGCCATCAACCCGGTGGACCTCTCCAAGCTGCGCATTCCCGGCTCCGAAATCAAGGAGGCGTTCCTGCCGACCGCGGGCCTGTGGGCGAACCTCGAGCTCACGAAGGACGCGAGCCTCGAGGGCTTCTACCTCACGAACCACGACAAGATCCGCATCGATCCGCGCGGCACCTACTTCTCGAACAACGATTTCGCCTCCGACGACGCGACCCGCGTCATCCTGTCGTTCGGGCGCCGCCGCGACCAGCACACCCCGGCTTCCAACCCCGTGCCGCCGGTGATCCCGACGCTGGGCCCGGCCGCCGGTGCGCTCTACGGACCGTTCGACCCTGCCGCCTCGGTCTGGGCGCCGCGCGCCGCCGACCGCGATCCGAGCGACGACGGCCAGTGGGGCCTCGCGCTGCGCTACCTCGCGAGCGGGCTCAACAACACCGAGTTCGGGCTGTACTACATGAACTACCACAGCCGGATCCCGCTCTTCTCGGGCATCAAGGGCACGCCTTCGTCGGCCCTCACCGGCGGGCCGCTCATCGCGCCGATCTGCGCCACGGCGGCGCTGCGCGCGCTCTGCCACTCGGGCACCGCGAACTACTTCGCTGAGTTCCCGGAGGACATCCGCCTCTTCGGCGTGAGCTTCAACACGGCCGGCCCGGCGGGCATCGCGCTTCAGGGTGAATACTCCTATCGCTCCAACCTGCCCGTGCAGTACTCGACACCGGAGCTGCTGCTGGCCTCGCTGGGCCTGCCCAACACCATCACGGGGTTCACGCAGATTCCCGGGGCGCCGATCGGCGCGACGGCCGCCGCGCTGGTTCCGGACGGCACCTACATGCAGGGCTACCGGCGCCTCAAGGCGAGCCAGTTCCAGATGACGGGCACCAAGAGCGAGCCCAACGTCCTGGGCGCCGACCAGCTCATCCTCCTCGGCGAGGCGGGCGTCACCTACTTCCACAACCTGCCGACCGACGTGAAGTTCAACGGCCCGGCCAACTACCTGCCCGTCACCGCGTTCGGGGCCGTGCTGTCGAGCGCCTTCTCCGTGCAGAAGGAGGGCTTCCTCACCAGCGTGTCCTGGGGCTACCGGCTGGTCGGCCGCCTCGAGTACAGCAATGCCCTGCTCGGCGGAAACGTCGCGCCGCGCGTCGCGTTCTCGCACGACGTGAGGGGCGTGGGACCGAGCTTCAACCATGGCACCAAGTCGATTTCCGTCGGCACCAGCTGGGACTACCAGCGCAAGTGGCTGGTGGACGCGCAGTACACCGGCTACTTCGGCGGGCGCACCTACTGCGGCACGGACGTGCCGCCGGCCGGCAGCGCGGTCACGCCGGGCCAGAGCGCGTCCTTCTGCTCCAACGCCAACCCCCTCAAGGATCGCGACTTCTATTCGGTCAGCGTGAGCTACTCGTTCTGACGGCGATGCGGGAGCGCCCTCGCGGCGCTCCCTTCGCCCGCCCCCAAAAAAGAAACCACCGGAGGAGATTCACCATGTTCGCCATCTCGAAGAAGGCCGCGGCGCTGCTCGCCGTGGGCGCGTGCTTCGCCATTCCCGCCGCCGCCGAGCTCGGCGCCGCCGACATCGCGAAGCTCGGCACGACCCTCACCCCGATGGGTGCCGAAAAGGCCGGCAACGCCGCCGGCACGATCCCCGCGTGGGACGGCGGCATCACCAGGCCGGTGGCGGGCTACAAGGCGGGCGGGCAGTACCCGGATCCGTTCCCCGCCGACAGGCCGCTCTTCACGATCGACGGCAAGAGCGCGGACAAGTACAAGGACCAGCTCACGCCCGGCCAGATGGCGATGCTGAAGAAGTATCCCGACTACAAGATGGTCGTGTACCCGACGCGCCGCAGCGCGTCCTTCCCGGCCTGCCACTACAACGAGACGAAGGACTGCGCCGCGAAGGCGAAGCTCGCCCCCGGCGGCAACGGCGTCGTCGGCTGCACGGGCGGCATCCCCTTCCCGATCCCGAAGGACGGCAACGAGGCCATCTGGAATTCCACGCTGCGCTATCGCGGCGACACCTTCGCGCAGAACTGGGCGCAGGCTGCCGTCACGCGGACCGGCGACTACGCGATGGTGCGGTTCGAGTACGAGTACGACTTCCAGTACGGCAACTGCTCCAAGCCGGTGGCGCAGCGCGAGAACAACAAGATCCTCAATTACCTGCAGGTCACCACCGCGCCCGCCCGCCTCGCGGGCCAGATCCTGCTCGTGCACGAGACCGTCGACCAGGCGAAGGAGCCGCGCTCGGCGTGGACCTACAACCCCGGCCAGCGCCGCGTGCGCCTCGCGCCCAACGTCGCCTACGACAACCCCGGCACCGCGGCCGACGGCCTGCGCACCAACGACGACTTCGGCATGTTCAACGGCGCCACCGACCGCTACAACTGGCGGCTCGTCGGCAAGAAGGAGATGTACATGCCGTACAACTCCAACCGCATGACGGCGCCCAACCTCAAGTTCGCCGACGTGCTCAAGCCCGGCCACCTGAACCAGGATCTCGCCCGCTACGAGCTGCACCGCGTGTGGGTGGTCGATGCCACGCTCAAGTCGGGCACGAGCCACATCTACGCCAGGCGCACGTTCTTCCTCGACGAGGACAGCTGGGCGGTGCTCGCCACCGACAAGTACGACGGGCGCGGCGAGCTGTGGCGCTTCTCCGAGCAGCACAACGAGAACTGGTACAACGTGCCGATGTTCTTCGGCACCATCGAAGTGCACAACGACCTCCAGTCGGGGCGCTACATCGCGATGGGCCTGAGGAACGAGGAGACCAAGATCTACGCGCCGATCAAGCGAAGCGGCGCGGACTACAGCCCGAACAGCCTGCGCACGCTGGGCACGCGGTAGTGCCCGGCCCGGCCACCGGCCGACAGGGGGCAGTTTCGCGCGCTCGTGCGCGCCGGGACTGCCCCCTTGTCTTTTCGCGCGGCGGCCCGTTCCTCGACCATGGGGGAGAAGGAAATGATTAAGACCAGGGCCGCCGAGGCGCTTGCCGTGGCGGGTCTCCTGCTCGTCGCGGCGCCTTCGCGGGCGGCGGACATCCTGCCCGAGACCGGGCCGCTGCCGAAGGTCACGATGGAGCGCCTGCTCCTCGTCGACGCCACGCACCGGGGCAGCCGGGTGGTCGCCGTGGGCGACCGCGGTTACGTCGTCCTGTCGGACGACAACGGCAAATCCTGGCGGCGCGCAAAGTCCCCCGCCGCGCCGCTGCTCACCGCCGTCACGTTCCTCGACGCGAAGTACGGCTGGGCGGTCGGCCACGACTCGGTGATCATCGCCTCCGAGGACGGGGGCGAGACCTGGGTGCAGCAATTTTCCGCGCCCGCCGAGCAGCGCCCGCTCCTCGACGTGCACTTCGTCGACCGCAACCGCGGCTTCGCGATCGGCGCCTACGGGGCCTTCTACGAGACGAGCGACGGCGGCAAGAGCTGGAACGCGCGCAAGGTGATCGAGGACGACAAGCACCTCAACGCCTTCGTGAGCCTGCCGGAGGGCCGGCTGGTGATCCTCGGGGAGGCGGGGACCATCCTCCTGTCCCCCGACTCCGGCAAGACCTGGTCGGCGGTGTCGTCGCCGTACAAGGGTTCGCTATTCGGCGGCGTCGTCGCCGACGACGGCGCGGTGGTCGCCTTCGGGCTGCGCGGTCGCATCTTCCGCTCGACCGATGCCGGAAAGACCTGGAAGGCCGTCGACAACGCCTCGGTCGCCACGCTCATGGGCGGCTCCAGGCTGCCCGACGGCGCGCTCGTGATCGCGGGGGCGGGCGGCACGGTCCTCGTCTCGCGCGACAACGGGCAGTCCTTCGTGCCGCTCGCCACCGGAAGCACCAAGGCCTTCTCGAAGGCGGTGCTGGGTCCGCCCAACGCGGTGATCCTCATCGGCGAGACGGGCGCGCGCGAAGCGGCGCTTCCGATCCGCAAGCGGTAGGTGCAAGCCATGAATCTCGACGCGCTGATCCAGGCCGTATCCAACTTCGTCTTCGGCCGGCGCCGGGTCCTCCTGGTCGTCTTCGGCCTCCTCACCCTGCTTTTCGCGGCATCGGCCTCGCGCCTGACCGTCGACGCGGGCTTCAGCAAGATGGTGCCGCTCAAGCACCCGTACATGCAGGTCTACCGCGACTACGAGAAGGTCTTCGGGGGCGCCAACCGCGTGGCGATCGCCCTCGTGCAGAAAGACGGGGACATCTTCAACAAGGAGTACATGGGGAAGCTGAAGGCCCTCACCGACGACGTGTTCCTGCTGAACGGCGTCGACCGGCCCTCGGTGAAGTCGCTCTTCACGCCCAACACGCGCTTCATCGAGGTGATCGAGGAGGGCTTCTCGGGCGGAAACGTCATCCCGGCCACCTTCCAGGGCACCGACGCCGACCTGAAGCAGGTGCGCACGAACGTGCAGAAGTCGAGCGAGATCGGCCGCACCGTGGCGACGGATTTCACGGGCGCCCTCGTCGTGGCCGGGCTCCTCGAGATCGACCCGCAGACCGGCAAGCGCCTGAACTACTTCGAGGTGTCCGCGAAGCTCGAGGAGCTGCGCGCGAAGTTCGAGGGCCCCGGGCACTCGGTGCACATCATCGGCTTCGCCAAGGCGGTGGGCGACATACGCGACGGCGCGCGCGGCGTGCTGATCTTCTTCGGCGTGGCCTTCGTGATCACCGCCGGGCTCATGCTGTTCTTCGTGAAGGACCTGAGGCTCACGGGCGTGGCCCTCGGCGTGGCGATGATGCCCGTGCTGTGGCTGCTGGGGACGCTGCCGATCCTCGGCTATGGCATCGACCCGCTGTCGATCCTCGTGCCGTTCCTCATCTTTTCCATCGGCGTGTCGCACGCGGTGCAGATGGTCAAGACGTGGGAGCGCGAGGCCGTCGCGGGCACCGACAGCCTCACCGCCGCGAAGCGCTCGTTCGCGAGGCTCTTCATCCCGGGCACCTTCGCGCTCCTCACCAACGTTCTCGGTTTCGCGGTGATCATGCTGATCCCCATCGACATCGTGCGGGAGCTCGGCATCACCGCCTCGCTGGGCGTGGCGTGGATGATCGTGACCAACAAGATGCTGCTGCCGATCCTGCTGTCCCACCTGCACATCTCGAAGGCCGCCGCGGCGAAGGACGCCTTCCAGGAAAGCCGCGTCGAGCGCGTCTGGGGCGCCGCATCGCGTTGCGTGGAGAAGCGGACGGCGACGGTGATCGTGGCGATCTCCGCGGTGGTCCTCGCGGCCGGCGTCGTCGGGGCGCACAAGCTGAAGGTGGGGGACTACGGCATCGGCGTGCCGGAGCTGCGCCCCGATTCGCGCTACAACACGGACAACGCGAAGATCATCGAGAAGTTCGCGATGGGCACCAACACGCTGGGCGTGGTCGCCCAGACGAAGGGGGTGCAGGGCGCGTGCACCAACTACGAGCTCATGAGCGTCATCGAGAAGTTCGACTGGTTCATGCAGAACGCGCCCGGCACGCAGTCGGTGATCTCGCTGCCGGGGCTCGCGAGGACCGTGAACGCGGGCTTCAACGAAGGCAACCTCAAGTGGCGCCAGCTGCCGCGCGACCCGCAGGTGATGGCCCAGAGCGTCACCCCGATCGACACCGCCACGGGGCTCCTGAACCCGGACTGCAGCGCGATGCAGGTGCTCGTCTACACGACCGACCAGCAGGGCGAGACCATCGCCTCGCTCGTGGCCAACGTGAAGGGCTTCGCGGCGAGGAACAACTCCGACAAGCTCGAGTTCAAGCTCGCGACCGGGAACATGGGCGTGACGGCGGCCACCAACGAGGCGGTGGACGAGGCGCGCTGGGAGATGAACTTCGCCATCTTCGGCGCGCTGCTCGTGATGTGCATGATCACCTTCCGCAGCCTGCGGGCGACGCTGTGCATCCTCGTCCCGCTCGCCATCGTCTCGGTGCTGTGCGAGGCGCTGATGCCGCTGCTGGGAATCGGCCTCAAGGTCTCGACGCTGCCGGTGATCGCCCTCGGCGTGGGCGTGGGCGTGGACTACGGCATCTACCTCTACGACCGCATCGAGGTGCACCTCGAGGAAGGCAAGTCGCTCGCGACCGCGTTCTTCGAGGCGCTCAAGGAGCGCGGCACCGCCATGGTCTTCACGGCGGTGACGATGACGATCGGCGTCGGCACCTGGGCCATGTCGGCGCTCAAGTTCCAGGCCGACATGGGGGTTCTCCTCGCGTTCATGTTCTTCCTGAACATGCTGGGCGCGATCTTCCTGCTGCCGGCGCTGGCCGCGTTCCTGATCAAGCCGCACAAGCCGGCGCAGCCGGCCTGAGCGCCGGCATGCGCGATCCGGCGCGATTGCTCGTCGTCGCGGGCGCGCTCGTCCTCGCCGCCGGCGTGGCGCTGGGCGCCGTCGGGGCCCATGCGGCCCGGTCGGCGCCGCACCCCGAGGCCGCGCGGCTGCTCCAGACGGCGGTGCTCTACCAGCTCGTCCACGGGATCGCGCTCGTCCTCGCGGGGATCCTGGCCCGCTTCGGGTGGACGCGATGGCTGGCACTCTCGGGCGCCGCGTTCGCCGCTGGCATCGCCTTCTTTTGCGGCTCCCTCTACTGGCTCGCGTTCACCGGCGCTTCGGCCGGAATCCTCGCCCCGGCCGGCGGAATCGCGTTCATCGCGGGCTGGATCCTCCTCGCCGCGCACGCCCTGGCCGCGGAACCCCGCTAGTCCGGCCTCACCGCGTCGCCCACGCGGATTTCCCCGGTGCGCACGGTGACGGCGTTCATGCCGAAGCGCGCGCCGAACTCCGGGCTGTCGCGCCAGACGGCCAGCGTGGCGAGCGGCTCCGGCCCCGTCACCTCTCCCGTGGACTGGTCGGTGGTCGTGACCTGGCAGCGCCCGCAGGGCTTCGCCATGCGCAGCGTCGCGGCGCCCGCGGTGAACTCTCCCCATCCGTCCTCCGCGAAGGGGAGGGCGCCCCTCACGACGATGTTGGGGCGGAACCGGTTCATGGGCACCGGATGCGCGAGGCGGGCGTTGAGCGCCGCGAGGGACTCCTCGGAAACCACGAGGTAGGCGTAGCCGTCGGCGAAGCTCACCAGCCGGTCGGGCCCGGCGTGGCGCGGGTTGGAGTGGCGCGCGGTCGAATCGGGCATGTAGGCGAGCCGGCAAGGCCGTTCCAGCGCCGCCGAAAGCCAGCGGTCGGCCTCGGGCGAGGGCGCGATGGCCCGGCACCGGGCGTCCCATACCTGGACTTCCATCGGCTCGCCGGCGGCAGGCTCGAGCGGCAGCGCGATCTCGCCCGCGTCCGGTGCGGCGAGGAGAAGCTCGCGGCCCGCGATCTCGGTCCAGACCGTGGCCATGCGCGGGTACTCGCGCTGCGAGAGAAAACCGCCCGCGGGATCGACGACCATGAAGCGCCGGTCGTGGGCGAGGCCGCGGCCGGTGGCGATGGCGGCATCGACGCAGACGCCCTTGAGTCCCTTCACGGGGTACACGTTCAGTTGCGACACGACAAGGCTCATGGCAATCGGGATTGAATCGGATGGGGATCGGGGGTACTTTACCCGTCCCGGCCGGGGGAGTCCGGCAGCCTTCCATTCCTCAAGAGGGGACGCCATGGCTCTGTGGGACAAGTTGATGGGCGAACTGGTCGACATCGTCGAGTGGCTCGACGACTCGAACAACACGCTCGCCTACCGCTTCGAGCGCTACCAGAACGAGATCAAGTACGGCGCGAAGCTCGTGGTCCGCGAGGGCCAGGTGGCGGCGTTCATCAACGAGGGCAAGCTCGCCGACGTGTTCAAGCCCGGCACCTACGAGCTCACCACGCAGAACCTGCCGATACTGGCCACGCTCAAGGGCTGGAAGTACGGCTTCAACAGCCCGTTCAAGGCGGAGGTCTACTTCTGCTCGACGCGCAAGTTCACCGACCTCAAGTGGGGCACGCCGGGCCCGGCGATGATGCGCGACAAGGATTTCGGCGTCGTTCGCGCCACCGCCTTCGGCATCTACGCCATCCGGGTGAAGGACGCGGGCCTCTTCGTGAGGGACCTCGTCGGCACCGATAACCGCTTCACCACCGACGAGATCCAGGAGAACCTGCGCGGCAAGATCGGGCTGCGCATCAAGGAGGTGATGCCGGAGCTGGGCATCCCGGTGATCGATCTCGAGGCCAAGGTCACGGAGCTGGGCACGCGCCTGCGCGATCGCCTGTCGCCCGACTTCGAGGGCATGGGCATCGAACTCGTCGAGGTGCAGGTTCAGGACATCGGCCTGCCCGAGGAGGTCGAGAAGGCGATCGACAAGCGCGGTGCCATGGCCGCCATCGGCAACCTGCAGGCCTACACCCAGTACGAGACGGCCTCCGCCATCCGCGACGCGGCCAACAACCCGGGAGGCGCCGCGGGTGCGGCCGTCGGCATCGGGGCCGGCGTGGCGATGGGCGCGCAGATGATCAATGCGATGGGGGGCGCGGCCGGCCTGGGCGGAGGCGCGCCCGCCGCCGGCGCGGCAGCTCCCCCGCCGATTCCCGGTGCCGTCGCCTTTCACGTCGCCGTGGGCGGCCAGCAGGCCGGACCGTTCGACCTGGCCGCCCTCCAGCGGCAGGCGGCGAGCGGGAGCCTCACGCGGTCCTCTCTCGTGTGGAAGGCGGGGATGGCCCAGTGGGCCAAGGCGGGCGAGGTGCCGGAACTGGCGCCGCTCTTCGCCGGCGTGCCGCCGCCCGTCCCGCCCGCCTCCTAGGCGATGGAACAGGCAGAACTCCAGCCCACTCGCCCCGAGAACGCGTTCGTCAAGACCTTCCCCTGCACCGGGTGCGGGGCGAAGCTCTCGTTCGCGCCGGGGACGCGCGAACTCAAGTGCGAGTACTGCGGCGCGACGAACGCCATTTCAGAGAACGATTCGCGCGTCGAGGAGCTCGACTTCGGCGTCTACCTCAGGGCTCTCGAGGGCAAGATGGAGGTGCAGGAGGTCGAGGAAGTGCGCTGCGACAAGTGCGGCGCCGAGCAGCCGATGGCCGGCAACCTCTTCGCCGGCCACTGCACGTTCTGCGGCGCGGCGATCGTCTCGAAAAGCTACGCCAGCCGCCGGATCAAGCCCAAGTCGATCGTGCCGTTCCAGCTCGACCGCGCCGGGGCGCAGGAGTCGTTTCGCCGATGGCTGCGCTGGCGGTGGCTCGCGCCCGGCGACCTCAAGCGCTACGCGCAATCCGACGCCACGCTGTCGGGCGTGTACCTGCCGTTCTGGACCTACGACTGCCAGACCTCGACCGACTACACGGGGCAGCGCGGGGTGAAGCGCGACAAGTCGACGAGCTGGACCTCGGTCTCCGGACACGTGGACAGGTTCCACGACGACGTGGTCGTGGTCGCGTCGCGCTCGCTGCCGCCGTCGCTGCAGGGGGCGATCAGCCGCTGGGACACGAAGGCCCTCGTGCCCTACCAGCCGGAATTCGTGAGCGGCTTCCAGGCCGAGGCCTACCAGATCGGGTTGAGCGACGGCTACCAGGTCGCCAGGTCGATGATCGACGAGCGCATCCGCCACCTCATCCGCCGAGACATCGGCGGCGACCAGCAGCGCATCGACTCGGTGCGCACGCAATACAGCGACGTGACCTTCAAGCACGTGCTGCTGCCCGTCTGGATCTCGGCCTACCGCTACCGCGACAAGGTCTACCGCTTCCTCGTGAACGCCCAGACGGGCGAGACGACGGGCGAGAGCCCCCTGTCCTGGTGGAAGGTCGCGCTCCTGGTGACCGTCGTGCTCGTCCTTTTCTACTTCTGGCTGACCAGCCAGTAGTCCTTCTTCACGCCTGCTTGAGCATCGTGTCGCCGCCGGAGACCTCGAACTTGCCGGGAGCCTCGATGTTGAGCGACTTGACGACGCCGTCGTCGACGAGCATCGAGAAGCGCTGGCAGCGCATGCCCATGCCGCGCGCGTTCAGGTCGAGTTCCAGCCCGAGCGCCTTCGAGTAGGCCGCGCTGCCGTCGGCCATGAAGCGGATCTTGCCGCCGGCCTTCTGGTCGCGCGACCAGGCGCCCATGACGAACGGGTCGTTCACCGCGAAGCACCAGATCTCGTCCACGCCCTTCGCCTTGAGGGCGTCGAAGTTGCTGAGGTAGCTCGGCACGTGCTTCGCGGAGCAGGTGGGCGTGAACGCGCCCGGCAGGCCGAAGATCGCGATCTTCCTGCCCTTCACCAGGTCCTCGACCTTGAACGTGTTGGGGCCGAGGCTGCAGCCGTTGCCCTCGACTTCGATGAACTCCTGGACCGTGCCTGCGGGCAGGCGGTCGCCGACTTTGATGGTCATGCTCGATGCTCCTGTCTTTGTTGGGGGTGCTGCGGGAGAAATCAGGGCGCGGCGGCGTGCCCTCGACGGAACGCCGCCAGCGCCAGTCCGGCCGCCACGAACGCGCCGCCGAGGATGCGGTTCACCCATCTCAGGTGGGACGGGTCCTTCATCACGGCGAGCACGCGCGCGGCGAGCCCGATGTAGCCTGCCATCACCACGAGGTCCACGACGAGCGTGGTGAATCCCAGGATGGCGTACTGCACCAGCTGCGGCCGCGCCACGTCGATGAACTGCGGAAGCACGGCCACGTAGAAGATGATCCCCTTGGGATTGGTGAGGTTGACGAGGAACCCCTTCAGGAAGACCTCGCGCGAGTCCTTGCCCTGCGGCGCGTCGGCGCGCGCGTCGAAATGATGCGGCTCCGAGCGCCAGGTGACCCATCCCAGCCACACGAGGTAGGCCACGCCGCCCCACTTCACGGTCGTGAAGAGCGCCTCGGAGGCGAGCAGTATCGCGCCCAGGCCCACGGAGACGAACGCCATCAGCGTGAAGTTGGCCACCTGCATGCCCACCGCGTTCCACATGCCCCGGCGGAAGCCGTGGTTCAGCCCCGCGGCCAGGCTCGAGAAGACGCCCGGCCCCGGCGAAACGGACAGGATGATGGTGGCGACGAGGTAGGTGACCCAGACGGAAGTGTCCACTAGCGGCCCTTCTCGATGGCGCGCCGGGCGATGCCGTCCACCAGCCCGGGAGCGACGAGTTTGAGAAACATTCCCATTCTACCGCGAGCCGTCATGACCACCTCGCGCTTCCTCGACTCGATGGCCGCGAGGGTGATCCGCGCGCATTCCTCGACGCTCATCACCTCGCCTTCCCGCACGGGGCTCACCTCGATCGGCTTGCCGTCGGGGCCGGTCGCGTTCTCGCGGATGCCGGTGGAGACGAAGCCGGGGTAGATCATGGTGACGCTCACCCCGGCTCCGGCGAGCTCGATCCGCAGGGTGTCGAAGAAGCCCGTCATCGCGTGCTTGCTGGCCGCGTAGCCGGATCGCGTGGGAACGCCGGTGCGCCCGGCCAGGCTCGAGATCCCGACCAGGCGGCCGCGCGAGGCCAGGAGGTGCGGAAGGGCGTAGTGGGTGCAATACACCGCGCCCATGTAGTTCACCTGCATGATGCGCGCGAGGATGGACATGTCGCGGATGTCCTCGAAGCGCGCCCACATCGTGGCGCCGGCATTGTTCACGAGCGTGTCCACGCGCCCGAACGCCGCGACGGTGCGCTCGACCAGGCGGCGGCAGTCCTCCTGCACGGCGACGTCGGTCGCGATCACTTCCGCGCGGCCGCCCAACGCGACGCAGTCGGCCGCCACCTTCTCCAGGGCTTCCCGGTCGCGCGCCGCGAGGGCGAGCATCGCCCCGCGGGCCGCCAGTTGCCGCGCGAGCTCGGCGCCGATCCCCTTCGAGGCGCCGGTGACGATGACGACGTTGTCCTTCATTTCTCCGTCTCCGGATCCGGGATGTGGTTGAACGCGATGTGGAGTCCGCCGCGGTCGCGCGCCTTGTGCGCGCTGGCGAAATAGACCGCCTGCTTGCCGAAGCGGGCATTGAGCCCGTCGAGCGCCTCGTAGAGGCTGCGCGACTTCGATTCCGCCGCGAAGAGCGATCCGGTGTGGCTCGCCTCCGGAACGAGGTCGGAGAACGCCATCCCCACCTGCAGGATCGTGCGCCGGTCGGCGGGCCTCCCGGTCCAGAGCTTCTCCAGCGCGTGCAGGAAGGTGACCGTGTCCTGCGTGTCCACGAGGCGCATGTCGGCGTCCCAGCGCGATCCGTCGAGGTACTTGAGGCCCACGGACAGCCTCGACGCGTAATGGCCGGACTTGCGCAGCCGCATCGCCGCCTTCTGGACGAGGCGGTTCAGGATCGCGAACGCGTCGGCGGCGTTGCGCTTGTCGGGCGCGAGCACGCTGGAGTGCGAAATCGAGTGCGTGTCCGAATCGCGGGCGGCGACGGCCTCGCCACGCAGGCGCTCGTGCATCACCTCGCCGCCCACGCCGCCCCAGGCGGCGCGAAGCTCCTCGCGCGTGCGCCGGCAGAGGTCCTCGACGGTGCGGATGCCATGGCGGTGGAGCCGCTTTTCCATCTGCGCGCCGATGCCGGAGAGGTCGCGCAGCGCCAGGCCGAAGAGCCGCTGCGGCAACTCGCGCTTCTCGATGAGCACCAGCCCGTCGGGCTTCATCATGTCGGAAGCCGTCTTCGCGATGAAGGTGTTGGGCCCGATCCCGATCGAGGTGCGCAGGCACTCGCCGACGCGATCGCGCAGCGTCTCCTTCACCTTGCGCGCAAGCCCGAGGGCTCTCTCCGGCTCACGCCACCTCCCGGTGAGCTCGCAGTCCATCTCGTCGATGGACAGGACCTCGCGCACGGGCACCACGGTGTCCACGGCGGCGACCGCGCGATGGTGGAAGTCGATGTAGAGCTCGTGGCGCGCGACGACGAACTCGATGCCGGGGCAGAGCTTCCGCGCCTCCCCCACCTTCGTGCCGGTGTTCACGCCGAAGGTCTTGGCCTCGATGCTCGCGGCGATGCACACGGTGGTGTCGGCCATCATCGGCACCACGCCGAGCGGGCGGCCGCGCAGGCGCGGCTGCGCCTGCTGCTCGACGGAAGCGAAGTAGGAATTGAAGTCGACGAGGAGCGAGCGAAGCGTCACGGGGTCCTCGGGGGCGCGCTCGCGAACGCGCCCCCCGAGCCTATATGTCGGTGGCCTCGACGAAGGCCGTGACGACGGCCTCCAGCCCCTTCGCGTCGTCCTCGTCGAAGCGCGCGAGGCGGGGGCTGTCGAGGTCGAGCACTCCCAGCACGCGGCCCGCCTTCGTCACGGGGACGACGACCTCGCTGGCGGAAGCGCCGTCGCACGCGATGTGGCCGGGGAAGGCGTGCACGTCCGGCACGACCACGGTGCGCCGGTCCGCGGCGGCCGTGCCGCAAACGCCCCGGCCCAGCGCGATCCGCACGCAGGCGGGCTTGCCCTGGAACGGGCCCAGAACGAGGCCGCCGTCCTTCATCCAGTAGAAGCCGGCCCAGTTGAGCCCGGGCAGGCCGTGGAAGAGGAGGGCGGCGACGTTGGCCGCATTGGCGGTCGCGTCGCGCTCGCCCTGGAGGAGGGCCCGGGCCTGGGCGAGCAGGCAGGCGTAGAGCTCGGGCTTGGTGGTCGAGGCGTCGGGGGTGGCAACGGCGAACATGGAGGCGGTCCCGGTGGGAACGCCGCTAGGTTACCACCCCGCCGCGCGGCCTCAGCCCCCCGAGCCGGCGGCCGGCGCGGGCTTCGCCTTCTGCCTGTCGTGCTTCTGTTTCGCGATGCGCTTGCTCTGCTCGTCCTGGGCGTGGTGGATGCGCGCCTTCTCGCGCTTGGTCACCTTGCCGTCGGCCTTGGCCTTGCCCTCCATCTTCTCGACCCTTTCCTGGCCCTTCTCGAGCCGGGCGGCCTCGCGGGCATTGAGCTGGCCGGACTGGACGCCCTGGTCGATGCGCTTTTCCTGGTTGGCCTGGCGCTGGTCGATCCGGGGGGTGGCGGTCTGCGCCACGGCAGGCAGGGCGAGGGCGGCGGCGATGGCGGCGACGGCGGCGAGCGGGAACTTGGGCGACATGGGGTTCTCCTGGAGTTTTCGGGGGTGGCGCGATCGTGAAGCGCCTTGGCGATCAACGCCCGCCCCGCGGCGGGCGTTGACGTTGTTACATCTTCTTACGCGCCCGCCCGGCCTCGCTCCCCGCTTCGCTATAATCCGCCCTCTCCCGCCCGGGGGTTCCCCCCGACCGCCATGAAAGCCGCCGCAGCGCTTCTCGCCATGGTTCTCTCCGTACCGGCAGCCGCCAGCTTCCCGACCCCGCCCTCCGCCAGGAAGGCCCCCGTTGCCATGACCCGGTTCGGCGACAAGCGGGTCGACGACTACTTCTGGCTGCGCGACAAGGCCGACCCGGAGGTGATCGCGCACCTGAAGGCGGAGAACGCGTACGCGGAGGCGGTCTCGAAGCCCCTCGAGGCGTTTCGCGAGGGCCTCTACAGGGAAATGCTCGCCCGCATCAAGGAGACCGACGAGAGCGTCCCGTACCGCCGCCACGGATGGTGGTACTACACGCGCGAGGTCGAGGGGCTGCAGTATCCGATCTACTGCCGCCGCAAGGGCTCGATGCAGGCCCCCGAGGAAGTGATGCTCGACGTGAACGAGCTCGCCCGCGGAAAGGCCTATGCGGGCGTCGATTTCTGGGAGGTGAGCCCGGACGGCAATTACCTCGCGTACGGCGCCGATTTCACCGGCTACCGGGAGTACACGGTGCGCGTGGTGGACCTTCGCACGGGCGAGCCGCTCCCGGACCGGCTGGAGCGCGTCGACGACATGACCTGGGCTGGCGACAGCGCCACGCTCTTCTACGTGCAGCAGAACGCGGCCAAGCGCCCGGACCGGCTCTTCCGCCACAAGCTGGGCGCCAAGCGCGACGCGCTGGTCTGGGAGGAGAAGGACGAGCTCTTCGACCTGAACGTGGGCGCGACGCGCAGCGAGGCGTGGATCGTGGCGACCGCATCCTCCAAGGACACCTCGGAAGTGCGCGTGCTGCCCGCGATCCAGCCCGAGGCGCCGCTGCGCACGGTCGCCAGGCGCCGCACGGGGCACGAGTATTACGTGGACCACCACGGAAGCGAGTTCTGGATCCGCACGAACGACAAGGGCAGGAACTTCCGCCTGGTGCGAGCCCCCGTCACCGACCCCGCCCCGCGGAACTGGCGGCAGGTCATGCCGCATCGCAAGCACGTGATGCTCGAGGACGTCGACCTCTTCCAGGGGTTCTGGGTGGCGAAGGAGCGCGACGACGGGCTGCTGAAGCTGCGCGTCACCGATTTCGCGACGGGCGAGTACCACCATGTCGGGATGCCCGAGCCCGTCTACTCGACGGGGGCCGGCACCAATGCGGAGTTCGACACGGGCACTTTCCGCTTCGTCTACACGAGCTATGTCACCCCGAGATCGGTGTTCGACTACGACGTGGCGAAGCGCGAGCGGACGCTGCTGAAGCAGCAGCCGGTGCTCGGCGGGTACAGGCCGCAGGACTACGACTCGGCCATGCTCATGGCCACCGCGGGCGACGGCACGAAGGTGCCCGTCTCCCTCGTGTGGAAGAAGGCGCTGCGCAAGGGCGCGCCGCAGCCGCTGCTCCTGTACGGCTACGGTTCCTACGGCTACCCGATGGACGCGCACTTCAGCTCGACGCGCCTGTCGCTGCTCGATCGCGGGATGGTGTTCGCGGTGGCGCACGTGCGGGGCGGCGGCGACCGCGGCAGGCTCTGGTACGACGAGGGCAAGCTCGCGAAGAAGATGAACACCTTCACGGACTTCATCTCGGCGGCGCAATTTCTCATCTCGCAGGGGTGGACGGCGCCCGACCGGCTGGTGATCGAGGGCGGCAGCGCCGGCGGGCTCCTCGTCGGGGCGGCCGCCAACCTGCGGCCCGACCTCTTCAAGGCGGTGGTGAGCCAGGTCCCCTTCGTGGACGTCGTGAGCACGATGCTGGACGCGACGCTGCCCCTCACGACGCAGGAATACATCGAGTGGGGCAACCCCAACCGCGAGAAGGACTACCGCACCATTCGCGCCTACTCGCCGTACGACAACCTCGAGCGCAAGGCCTATCCCGCGATGCTCGTCGAGGCCTCCCTCAACGACAGCCAGGTGCCCTACTGGGAGGCGGCCAAGTACGTCGCGAAGCTGCGCGACCTCAAGACCGACTCGAACGTCGTGATCCTCAAGACCATCCTCGAGGCCGGCCACGGCGGGGCCTCGGGACGCTACGACGCCCTGAAGGAGCTCGCCTTCACCTACGCCTTCGTCCTGGACCAGGTCGGGCTGGCGCATTGAGCAACCTGCAGCTCTTCGCCGCGTGCGTGGCGATCTGGGGCTCGACCTGGATCGCGATCACCTTCCAGCTGGGGGCGGTGGCGCCCGAGGCGAGCGTGTTCTATCGCTTCCTGCTCGCCGCCGCGATGCTCTTCGCCTACTGCGGCCTGCGCGGCCTGCCCCTGCGGTTCTCGCGGCGCGAGCACCTGTGGATCGCGATACAGGGCGTCCTCATGTTCAGCGTGAGCTACGTGTGCGTGTACTACGCCGAGCAGCACGTGGTCTCCGGCCTTGTGGCAGTGGGCTACTGCGCGAGCCCGCTTCTCAACATGCTGGGCATGCGGCTTTTCTTCGGCTCGGCGATGACCGGCCGCGTGGCGCTCGGCGCGTTGCTGGGGATGATAGGCATCACGCTCGTCTTCTGGCCGGAGTTCTCGCACCTCGAGGCCGACGGCCACGTCGCGATCGGCGCCTTCTTCACGGCCGCGGCGGTGATCCTGTCCGCGCTCTCCAACATGGCCGCGCACCGCAACCACGACGCCGGCCTTCCCGTCTGGCAGACGATGGCGTGGGGGATGCTCTACGGCGCGCTCTTCACGCTGGCGCTCACCCTGGCGCTGGGCCTTCCGCTCGGGTTCGAGGCCACTCCCGCCTACGTGCTGTCGCTTCTCTACCTGGTGGTGTTCGGCTCGATCCTCGCCTTCGGCGGGTTCCTCACCCTGCTCGGCCGCATCGGCGCCGCGCGGGCCGGCTACATCGGGGTGATGGTGCCGATCGTGGCGCTCGTCATCTCGGCGCTGTTCGAGGGCTACCGCTGGGAGCTGCTGGCGATGGTGGGGGTGGCATTCGCGGTCGCCGGCAACGTGATCATCCTGCGCCGGCCGGCCTGAGCGCGGCCTCAGGCGCCCTTCGCCTGGCGGTACCGGTCGAGCTGCCCGGCCGCCTGCTTGCGCACCATCCACTTCACCGGCGCGAACCAGCCGAGGAACCGCCCCAGGGGGCCCAGGGCCTGCGCCGACCAGCGCCAGAACGAGAAGTGGTCGAAGTGGCGCACGATCCGGCCGTCCCGGAACGCGAAATGGGCCTCGATGCGGTTGACGACCTTCCGCCCCGTCTTCGTGAAGGTGTAGCGCGCCGTCCAGCGCGCCCGGCCGCCCTCGGCGCCGGCGCTCGCCTCGTCGAGCACGATCTCCAGGTCGGTCGCGCGGGCGGCGAGCATCCGCCACATGTCGCGCGCCTCCTCCCCGTGGAGCTTCGGGAAGACCGGATCGGAGAAGAACACCTCGTCGCCGTAGCAGCGGGCCATCGCCTCGGCATCGCGCCGGGCGAAGGCGGCGTAGAAGTCGCGGATGAGGATTTCGTGGGGATGCATGGCGGCGCGCCTTTCTTGACGGCGATCAAGCCTTGACCCGAGTCAAGGCCCCGCATTTTGGGGCGTTCCTATACTCCGGGCAACCCGCAAAGGAGGGCCTCGAGGGACGGTTCCGGGAACATGTTCCGGGAACCGTCCCTCGAGGCCCTCCTTCCGCCGCGACAAATCCAACCAGGAGAACCGTCCATGCTGTCCGACATCGAGATCGCCCAGAAGGCGAAGATGAAACCCATCGGCGAGATTGCCGGCAAGCTCGGCATCCCCGATTCGGCGATCCAGCCCTTCGGCCATACCAAGGCGAAGATCTCGCTGGACTACATCAACTCGCTCAAGGGAAAGCCCGACGGCAAGCTCATCCTCGTCACCGCCATCAGCCCCACGCCGGCGGGCGAAGGCAAGACCACGACCACCGTCGGCCTGGGAGACGCGCTGAACCACATCGGCAAGAAGGCCGTCATCTGCCTGCGCGAGCCCTCGCTGGGCCCCGTGTTCGGGATGAAGGGCGGGGCGGCCGGCGGCGGCTACGCGCAGGTGGTGCCGATGGAGGACATCAACCTGCACTTCACCGGCGACTTCAACGCCATCGCGCTCGCGAACAACCTGCTCGCCGCGATGATCGACAACCACATCAACCACGGCAACGAGCTGGGCTTCGACGTGCGCCGCATCGCGTGGAAGCGCGTGATGGACATGAACGACCGGGCGCTGCGCGAGATCACCGTCGCCCTCGGCGGCCCGGCCAACGGCTTCCCGCGCGAGGACGGCTTCGACATCGTGGTGGCCTCCGAGGTCATGGCGATCTTCTGCCTGTCGACGTCGATCAAGGACCTCAAGGAGCGCCTGGGCAACATCGTCTGCGGCTACACCAAGGACCAGAAGCCCATCCTCGCCAGGGAGCTGAAGACGCACGGCGCGATGGCCGCGCTGCTCAAGGACGCGCTCGCCCCCAACCTCGTGCAGACGCTCGAGCACTCGCCCGCGTTCATCCACGGCGGCCCGTTCGCCAACATCGCGCACGGCTGCAATTCCGTGCTCGCCACGCAGACGGCGCTCAAGCTCGGCGACTACGTGGTGACGGAGGCGGGCTTCGGCGCCGACCTCGGCGCCGAGAAGTTCATCGACATCAAGTGCCGCAAGGCGGGCCTGAAGCCTTCCGCGGTCGTGCTGGTGGCCACCATCCGCGCGCTCAAGTACCACGGCGGCATCGACGTGAAGGAGCTCTCCAAGCCCAACCTCGCCGCCCTCGAGAAGGGGATCACCAACATCGAGCGGCACGTGAACAACATCCGCAACAACTTCGGCCTGCCGTGCGTGGTGTCGATCAACCACCGCACCGAGGACACGGACGAGGAAGTCAAGCTCCTCATGGACAAGCTCGCCCACCACGGCGCGAAAGTCGTGCTCGCGCGCCACTGGGCCGAGGGCGGCAAGGGCGCGGCGGACGTCGCCCGCGAGGTCGTGAAGATGTGCGAGATGCCCAACGACTTCAAGTACGTGTACGAGGAAAGCGCCCCGCTCTGGGACAAGATGAAGGCGATCGCCACGAAGATCTACGGCGCCTCCGACATCACCGCGGATTCCAAGGTCCGCGCCCAGATCAAGCGCCTGCAGGAATCCGGCTACGGCCACTACCCGATCTGCGTGGCCAAGACGCAGTACTCGTTCTCCACGGACGCGCAGCTGCGCGGCGCCCCCTCGGGCCACGTGGTCAACGTGCGCGAGGTGCGCCTGGCCGCCGGCGCCGAGTTCGTCGTGATGATCTGCGGCGACATCATGACGATGCCGGGCCTGCCGAAGGTGCCCTCGGCCTGCTCGATCGACGTGGGCGACGACGGCAAGATCATCGGCCTCTTCTAGGGCCGCTCGCGCCGCGGGCCTCGCCCGAAGGGCGCAGGACGCGAAGCGAAACGGGGGCCGGAATGCCTTCCCGGCGGGACCGGGAGGCGCTCCGGCCCCTTTTCCCTTGCCGGCCGCGCCCGGGAGATGGGGGCCGCCTGCTTTTTCCCTATAATCCGGGTCATGGAAACCATCGGGAAGTACCAGATCGTCCGGGAGCTGGGCAAGGGCGCGTCGGGCAAGGTCTACCTCGCCACGGACCCCTTCGGCAACCGGCAGGTGGCCATCAAGGTCGCCTACCCCGAGGCCCTGAAGAGCTCAGCGGACGGCGCGTTCTACCGGAGCATGTTCCTCAACGAGGCCGCGCTCGCGGGCAAGCTCCACCACCCGCACATCGTCCAGATCTACGACGCCGTCGTCGAGGACCAGTTCAGCTACATCGTGATGGAGTTCGTCGAGGGCGGCACGCTCGAGAAGTTCTGCGAGCCGTCATCCCTCCTCGACCCGGCGGAGGTCGCCGAGATCATCTTCAAGTGCGTGCGCGCGCTCGCGTTCGCCAGCCGCCTGGGCCTCACGCACCGCGACATCAAGCCGGGCAACATCCTCCACGTCGACGGCACCGACATCAAGATCGCGGACTTCGGCGCTTCCATCAATACGGTCTCCGACCGCACGGTCATCTCGAACGTGGGCTCGCCGGCCTACATGGCGCCGGAGCTCATCACGGGCGGGACGCAGGCCACCGCCGTCACCGACATCTACGCGCTCGGGGTCGTGATGTACTACCTCCTCGCGGGGCGCCTGCCGTTCTCCGGCGCCACCACGATGAGCGTCATCTACCAGATCGTGAACACCGAGCCCGAGGCTCCCAGCGTCCATCGCCAGGGGCTGCTCCCGGATCTCGACGCCATCACGCTCAAGGCCATGGCCAAGGACCCGGCAAGCCGCTATGCCTCGTGGGAGGAGTTCGGGCAGGCGCTGGCCGAGGTGTGGAAGAAGCTGCACCAGGCGGGCGAGCGCGAGCAGTCCGACACCGAGCGCTTCAATCTCTGCCGCTCCCTGTCCTTCTTCAAGGATTTTCCGGAGAACGAGCTCTGGGAAGTGCTGCGCATCTCGAAGTGGCGCAAGTTCCCGCCCAACACGCCGCTGATCAAGGAAGGCGACCACGGCGATTCCTTCTTCATCCTGGCCGGGGGCTACGTCCGCGTGACGAGGGGCAAGCGCACGCTGAGCGTGCTGTCGGCCGGCGACTGCTTCGGGGAGATGTCCTACCTCGCGCACAAGGACGCGCCGCACCGCTCCGCGACGGTCACGACGACCTCCGACTGCATCATCGTCAAGATCCGCGCCGAGGACCTGCGCGCCGCCTCGCTCTCCTGCCGGCGCCTTTTCGACGAGCGCTTCCTCAACACGCTCGTGGAACGGCTCGAGGCCGCGAACGAGCAGCTCGCGGTCATGTCCTGAGGCGCGGCTAGCCTCCGAGCAGCCAGGCGGTCGCGAACACGCCGACCATCAGGAACGCGAGCGTGAGCTTCGCCACCGAGCCGAGCAGCAGTCCCAGCCACGTGCCGAGCCCCGCTCGCCCGGCATGCAGCAGCTTCCGGTTGGCGGCGAGCTCGCCCGCGACGGCCCCGACGAACGGGCCCAGCACGAGGCCGGGCAGCCCGAAGAAGATGCCGACGATCGCCCCCAGGGTCGCCCCCAGGACCGCGCGCGGACTGGCCCCCATCCTCTTCGCCCCCAGCGCGGAAGCCGCGAAGTCGGCCGCCACGGCGAGCGCGGTGAGCAGCCCCAGGATCACGATCGTCACCGCGCCCACGCGCTGGAAGCCGTCGGCCCAGGCCGCGAGCAGCAGGCCGGCGAAGACGAACGCGACGCCGGGGAGGACGGGAAGCACGGTCCCGGCCAGTCCCGCGATGACGAGGAGGACGGCGACGACCTGGAAGACGAGAGGATCCATGACGGGAGAAAGTCCTGTTGCCGCGGGGCGCCGGCGGGGTCCGGCCCCCATGCTATCGTATGGACGCCTTCCCCTGCCGCCATGACCGCGTCCCCCCAACTTGTCGCAATACCCGAGCGCCGGGCCTCGGTCTCGGCGGCCCTCGCCGCCTGCCTGCCGGCGCACTCGGTGCTCACGGCGCGCGAGGATCTTCTCCCGTACGAGTGCGACGGGCTGTCGGCCTACCGGCAGACGCCGCTGGTGGCCGCGTTGCCGGCCACGGTGGAGGAGGCGGCCGAGGTGCTGCGCGTGGCCCGCGAGACGGGCACGCCGGTGGTCGCGCGCGGCTCGGGCACGGGGCTGTCCGGAGGGGCGCTGCCGCTCGCCGACGGCATCCTGCTTTCGCTGGGCAAGTTCAACCGCATCCTCGCCCTCGATCCGCTCGCCCGGACGGCGCGCGCCCAGCCCGGCGTGAGGAACGCGCAGATCACGGAGGCGGCCGCGCCGCTGGGCCTCTACTACGCCCCCGACCCCTCCAGCCAGATCGCCTGCTCCATCGGCGGCAACGTGGCGGAGAACTCCGGGGGCGTGCACTGCCTCAAGTACGGCCTCACGGTGCACAACATCCAGAAGGTCCGCGCGCTCACCATCGAGGGCGACGACGTCGAGTTCGGCTCGGACGCGCTCGACGCGCCGGGCTACGACCTGCTCGCGGTCATGACCGGCTCCGAGGGGCTGCTCGCGCTCCTCATCGAGGTGACGGTGAAGCTGCTTCCGAAACCGCAGACCGCGCAGGTCGTCATGGCCTCCTTCACGAACGTGGAGTCGGCGGGAGAAGCGGTGGCTGCGGTGATCGGCGCAGGGATCGTGCCCGCGGGCCTGGAGATGATGGACAAGCTCGCCACCGCCGCCGTCGAGGACTACGTGCACGCCGGCTACGACCTCGCTGCCGAGGCGATCCTGCTGTGCGAGTCCGACGGCACGCCCGAGGAGGTGGCCGAGGAGATCGCCAAGATCGAGGAGGTGATGCGCAAGGCCGGCAGCACCGGCTTCGCGGTCTCGCGCAGCGAGGCGGAGCGGCTGAAGTTCTGGTCGGGGCGCAAGGCCGCCTTTCCGGCGGTCGGCCGCATCTCGCCCGACTACTACTGCATCGACGGGTCGATCCCGCGCGGGGCGGTCGCGCGGGTGCTGCGGCGCATCGGCGAGCTGTCGAAGCACTACGGCCTTCGCTGCGCCAACGTCTTCCACGCGGGCGACGGCAACCTCCACCCGCTCATCCTCTACGACGCGAACGTCCCCGGCGAGCTCGAGAAGACCGAGGAATTCGCGGGCGAGATCCTCGTGCTGAGCATCGAGGTGGGCGGCACCATCACCGGCGAGCACGGCGTGGGCGTCGAGAAGATCAACCAGATGTGCGTTCAGTTCAGGCCGGCGGAGCTCGCGCAGTTCCACGCCGTGAAGGCGGCCTTCGACCCGCAGGGGCTCCTCAACCCGGGCAAGGGGGTGCCCACGCTCAACCGCTGCGCGGACTACGGCGCGATGCGCGTGCGCCGCGGCGAGCTTCCCTTCCCCGACCTGCCGCGGTTCTGATGAACGCCGTCGCGCGCCCCGCCACCCGCACCGACGCCCTCGCGGCGCTCGCGGCCGTGCGCCCCCCGGTGCGCGTCGTGGCCGAGCGCGACGAGCTCGCGGCCTTCGAGATGGACGCGTACATCCAGAGGCGGCAGACGCCCCTGGCGGCCGTGCTGCCGGACACGGAGGAGCAGGTGTTGCAGATCGTCGGGTCCCTCGGGCGCCTGGGCGTCCCGATCGTCACGCGCGGCGCCGGCACCGGGATCTCGGGCGGCGCCACGCCCACCGCGGACGGCGTCATGCTCGTCCTCACGCGCATGCGCGCCATCCTTTCGGTCGACGCCGCCGCGCGGCTGGCCACCGTGGAGCCGGGAGTGCCCAACGCGCAGGTGACGGTGGCCGCGGAGCCCGTCCGCCTCTACTTCGCGCCGGACCCGTCGAGCCAGGTGATTTCCTCCATCGGCGGGAACGTCGCCGAGAATGCCGGCGGCGTGCATTGCCTCAAGTACGGGCTCACGGTGCACAACGTGGCGGGCCTTCGCGTCATCGACGGCGACGGCGACCTGCTCGAGGTGGGCGGCGAGGGGCTCGATTCGCCGGGTTACGACATCCTCGCGGTCATGAACGGCAGCGAGGGCAACCTGGGCGTCGTCACCCGGGCCACGCTTCGGCTGCTGCCGCGCCCCGAGGCGACGGAAACGATGCTGGCCGCGTTCGACACGACGAAGGCCGGCGCCGAGGCGGTGAGCGCGATCATCGGGGCGGGCGTGATTCCCGCTGCGATCGAGATGATGGACCGCGTGGTCATCGACGCGTGCGAGCGCTACATGGCCCTGGGCCTGCCGAAGGCCGAGGCGCTGCTGCTCGTGGAGGTGGACGGCGGCGCCGAGGAGACGGCCGAGACGCTGGCGTCGGTGAAGGCGATCCTCGCCTCGTGCGGCGCCACGGAGGTGAGGGTGGCGAAAGGCGAGGAGGAGCGCGCGAACCTGTGGAAATCGCGCAAGGGCGCCTTCGCCGCGCTCGCGACCGTGATGCCGGACTACTACACGATGGACGGCACCATCCCGAGGCGCGCGCTGCCGGAGGTGCTCGAGAGCATCTACGCGCTGGGGCGCGAGTACGGCATGGTGATCGGAAACGTCTTCCACGCGGGCGACGGCAACATGCACCCGTGCATCTTCTACGACTCGGCGAAGGCGGGCGACCTGGAAAGGAGCGAGGAGCTGGGCGGAAAGATCCTCGAGCTCTGCATCGACCACGGCGGCACCATCACCGGCGAGCACGGCGTCGGCATCGAGAAGCTGAAGGCGATGTGCCTGCAGTTCCGTGACGGCGAGATCGCCGCGTTCCACGACGTGAAGCGCGCCTTCGATCCCGAGGGCATCCTCAATCCGGGCAAGGCGGTCCCCACGCTCAAGCGCTGCGCCGAGTGGGGCGGCCTGCACGTGCACGGCGGCCGCATGCCGCGCCCCGACATCCCGCGGTTCTGACCATGACCGGACAATTCATCACGGAGCTGGCCGAGCGCGTCCGCGACCACGCGGCGCGCAAGGCGCCGCTGCGCATCCGCGGCGGCGGCACGAAGGACTTCTACGGCGCGCGCGTCGAGGGTGCGCCCCTGGAGATGGCGGGCTACGCCGGAATCGTCGCCTACGAGCCGCGCGAGCTCGTGCTCACCGTGCGGGCGGGAACGCGCCTCGCCGACATCGAGGCGGCGCTCGCGGCCGAGGGGCAGATGCTCGCCTTCGAGCCGCCGCGCTTCGGGGCCGCGGCCACCATCGGCGGCACCGTGGCGTGCAACCTCTCGGGCCCGCGCCGCCCGTACGCCGGCGCCGTGCGCGACTTCGTGCTGGGCGCGCGCATCGTCAACGGCAAGGGCGAGGACCTTTCCTTCGGCGGGCGCGTGATCAAGAACGTGGCCGGCTACGACGTCTCGCGGCTCATGGCCGGCGCGCTCGGCACGCTGGGCGTCCTCACGGAGCTCTCGTTCAAGGTGCTTCCCCGGCCGCCGGCGCAGGCCACGCTCGCCTTCGAGATGGACGAGGCGCGCATGATCGAGACCGTGAACCGGTGGGCCGGCCAGCCGCTGCCCCTGTCGGCCACGGCGTGGGAGGCGGGCGTGCTGCGCGTGCGGCTTTCGGGCGCGTCGAGCGCGGTGGCCGCGGCGCGCGCGAAGCTGGGGGGCGCCGAAGTGGCCGACGGCCCCGCGTACTGGGAGGACCTCCGCGAGCACCGCCTGCCGTTCTTCGCGGCGGACCGGCCCTTGTGGCGGCTGTCGGTCGCGCAGACCGCGGCGCCGATCGCGTTGCCGCATCCCCACCTCGTCGAATGGGGCGGGGGGCTGCGCTGGGTGAGCGGGGCCGTCGAGACGGCTCGCGCGCGCGAGGCGGTCGCCGGCGCGAAAGGCCATTCGACGCTGTTCCGCGGGGGAGACCGCGCCGCGGGCGTCTTCCATCCGCTCACCCCCGCCATCGCGAAGATCCACCGCCGCCTCAAGGACGCCTTCGATCCGGCCGGAATCCTCAATCCCGGCCGCATGGACAACTTCTGAACGCAGCCGATGCAAACGAACCTCGCCGACTGGATCAAGGACACGCCCGAGGGCCGCGAAGCCGACGCGATCCTGCGCAAGTGCGTGCATTGCGGCTTCTGCCTCGCCACCTGCCCCACCTACAACCTGCTGGGCGACGAGCTCGACAGTCCCCGCGGGCGCATCTACCTCATGAAGCAGGTCCTCGAAGGGGCGAGCGTCACCGTGCGCACGCAGGTGCACCTGGACCGCTGCCTCACCTGCCGCGCCTGCGAGACGACCTGTCCGTCGGGCGTCCAGTACGGCCGCCTCGTCGACATCGGGCGCGAAGTGGTGGAGAAGAAGGTGCCGCGAGGCTTCCTCGACCGCGCCTTCCGCCGCCTGCTGCGCTTCTCGTTCCTCTCCGGGCCGCTGTTCGCGTCCGGCGTGGCGATGGGCCGTGCGCTGCGCCCGCTCCTTCCGGCCGCGCTCGCGAGGCAGGTGCCGCCGCGGCGCGAGGCGGGAACCTGGCCGGCGGCGCGCCACGCGCGCAGGATGATCGTGCTCGACGGCTGCGTGCAGCCGACGCTGGCGCCGGACATCAACGCGGCCACGGCAAGGGTGCTCGACCGGCTCGGCATCTCGCTCGTGTCCGTGCCGCAGGCGGGCTGCTGCGGCGCGATCGAGCACCACCTCAACGCGCAGGACGCGGCGCTCGCGCGCATCCGCCGCCAGATCGACGCATGGTGGCCGCAGGTCGAGGCGGGGGCCGAGGCGATCGTCATCACGGCGAGCGGCTGCGGCACCATGGTCCAGGACTACGGGCACCTGCTCGCCTCCGATCCGGCCTACGCGAAGAAGGCGGCGCGAATCACCGAACTCGCGAAGGACGTGGGGCAGGTGGTGGCGGCCGAGCGCGAGGGCCTCGCGAGGCTGCTGGCGGGGAAGGCGCCGGTCGCGCAACCGCTTGCGTATCACGCTCCCTGCAGCCTGCAGCACGGGCTGAAGCAGAAGGGCATCGTCGAGGCGATCCTTCGCGAGGCCGGCTTCTCGCTCGCCTTCGTGCCCGACTCGCACGTGTGCTGCGGCTCGGCGGGCACCTATTCGATCCTGCAGCCAGAGCTCGCGGGGCGGCTGCTCGCCAACAAGGTGCAGGCCCTCGAATCGGGGGGGGCCGAGGCGATCTGCACGTCCAACATCGGCTGCCTGTTGCACATCGAATCGGGCGCCTCGAAGCCGGTGTCGCACTGGATCGAGCTGCTCGACAAGCGGCTCGCGACCGGGGGCTGACCCCGCCTTGACGCAGGTCACGGCGCCCGGCTCGCGGGGTGCCACAGTGGGAATGTCGATCCTGCGGCAGCGAGGCCATGGACCAGGAATCGCACGTGAATCACGAACGCGCGGCAGGGCAGCCGGTCGCCGACGCCGTTCCCGACTGGCATCGGCTCGAGGCGGCGCAGGTCGCGCAGCGCCTCGCGACCGACATCGGCGCCGGGCTCGCCGGCGGCGAGGCGGGAAGGCGATTCGCCCGGCACGGCCCCAACGAGCTCCCGGAAGGCGAGCGCCGCTCCCCGTGGCTGATGCTCGCCGGCCAGTTCACCGACTTCATGATCCTCGTGCTGCTCGCGGCGGCCGCGATCGCCGCCGTGGTGGGCGAGCCGCAGGACTCGATCGTCATCGTGGTCATCGTGGTGCTGAACGCGGTGATCGGCTTCGCCCAGGAGTACCGCGCCGAGCGCACGATGGCCGCGCTACGCCGGCTGGGCGCGCCGCACGCGCGCGTCATTCGCGAAGGGCAGGTCGCCGACGTCGCGGCGCGCGAGATCGTGCCGGGCGACCTGGTGCTGCTCGAGGCCGGCAACATCGTTCCCGCGGACCTTCGCCTGGTCGAGGCGGCGCGGCTGAAGATCCAGGAGGCCGCGCTCACGGGCGAGTCGCTTCCCGTGGACAAGCAGGTGCTCCCCGTCGAGTCCGGCGACGCCGCCCTCGGCGACCGGACCAACATGGCCTACAAGGGGACGGTCGTCACCTACGGGCGCGGGCGCGGCATCGTCGCCGCCACGGGCATGGCGACGGAACTCGGCCGCATCGCCGCGCTCCTCCAGTCGACGACCGAGGGCCAGACGCCGCTGCAGCGGCGCCTCGCGCACTTCGGCAAGCGCCTCGCGATAGCGGCCATCGGCATCTGCGCCGTCGTCTTCGCTGCCGGGCTCCTGCGCGGCGAGCCGATGGTGCTCATGTTCCTCACCGCCGTGAGCCTCGCGGTGGCGGCCATTCCCGAGGCGCTGCCGGCGGTGGTGACGGTGGCGCTCGCGATGGGCGCGGGGAAGATGGCCCGGAAGAACGCGCTCGTGCGCCGGCTGCCGGCCGTCGAGTCGCTCGGGTCCGTCACCTTCATCTGCTCGGACAAGACCGGGACGCTCACGCAGAACCGGATGCAGGTGGCGCGGATCTGGGCGGACGGGAAGTCGCTCGCGGCTGGCGGGGAACTGCCGGCGTCCAGGCCCTGGACCGCATTCGCGCGCGGGATGGCGCTCTCCAACGATGCCGAGCCCGGAGCCTCGGGGGAGTTGCAGGGCGATCCGACGGAGACCGCGCTCTATGCCTTCGCGCGCGACGCGGGGTACGACAAGGCGGTGCTCTCCTCCCACCACCCGCGCGTGATGGAGCTGCCGTTCGACGCCGACCGCAAGCGCATGACCACCTTCCATCGCGACACGGCTGGATTCACGGCCATCACGAAGGGCGCCCCGGAGTCGGTGATCGCGCGATGCGGGCGCGTGGCCGGCGCGCAGGGGGAGGGCGCGATCGACGCCGGGTCGGCGCTTGCCGTCGCCGACGCCATGGCCGCCGAGGGGCTGCGCGTGCTCGCCGTGGCGTCGCGCCGCTGGCCGGAGCTTCCGGCCGGCGACGAGGCCTCGGTCGAGCGGGAGCTGATCCTGCTCGGGCTCGTGGGACTCGTCGACCCGCCGCGCGCGGAGGCCGCCGCCGCCGTCGCCGAATGCATCTCGGCCGGCATCACGCCGGTCATGATCACGGGCGACCATCCCGTCACGGCGCGCGCCATCGCCGGCGAGCTGGGCATCCTCGGCGAGGAAGGATACGTGATCGACGGCGCGCAGCTCTCCCGCCTCTCCCGCGACGAACTCGAGGCACGGGCGGAGCGCACCACGGTGTACGCCCGGGTCAATCCGGAGCAGAAGATCCGCATCGTGGAAGCCCTGCAGGCGAGGGGCGAGATCGTCGCCATGACCGGCGACGGCGTGAACGACGCCCCTGCGCTCAACCGCGCGGATGTCGGCGTCTCCATGGGCCGGTCGGGCACCGACGTGGCGCGCGAGGCCTCCCACCTCGTCCTCCTCGACGACAACTTCGCGACGATCGTCACGGCGGTGCGCGAGGGGCGGCGCATCTACGACAACATCCGCAAGTTCATCAACTACGCCATGACCGGGAACATGGGCGAGATATGGACCATCTTCCTTGCCCCGTTCGTCGGGCTTCCGATCCCGCTGCTGCCCATCCACATCCTGTGGGTCAACCTCGTCACCGACGGCCTCCCCGGCCTTGCGCTCGCCATGGAGCCGGGCGAACGCGGGCTCATGCGCAGGCCGCCGCGCCCGCCGAAAGAGAGCGTGTTCGCGCACGGCATGTGGCAGCACATCGTGTGGGTGGGCCTGCTGATGGGCGGCGTATGCATCGGCGTGCAGTCCTGGGCGTGGACCAACGGCAATTCGCACGGGCAGACCATGGTCTTCACCGTGCTTTCGCTTTCACAGCTCGGTCTCGCCCTGGCGGTGCGCTCCGAGCGCGAGTCGCTCTTCACGCAGGGGATCGCCTCCAACCTGCCGCTCCTGGGCGCGGTCGCGCTCACGGCGGCGCTGCAGCTCGTCGTCGTCTACGTGCCGTGGTTCAACGCCGTCTTCCACACGCAACCGTTGACGATGGCGGAGCTCGTGGCCTGCTTCGCGCTCTCTTCGGTGGTGTTCGTGGCCGTCGAGATCGAGAAGGCGCTGGTGCGCGCGGGCCTGCTCTACCGGGAGGGCTGAAGCCGGGTCAGGGCGCGCGCCGGTAGACGACGAAGGCCTCGCTCCTGTCGCCGGGTCGCGATCCCCGCCACGCTTCCACCCAGCCGCTGCCGTCCACGGCCGGCTCGCGCCCGGGCGAGACCTGCGCGAGGAGCGTCGGGCAGCGCGCGGCGTCGCGGCTCCCCGGGGAGACGACGCGAAGGCCGACGAAGTAGTCGAGCAGCGCGCGCTGCGCGTCGCCCACCCCGGCGCCGATCGTGCAGGGCGACGGGCCGATCTGCGCCGCGAGCTTCGTCGCGAGGCCCCGGTAGCTGCGCGCCTGGTCGATGAGGGGCAGGCCCAGCATCATCGTGAGCATCCACACCATCGTGATCCCGGCGCTCCAGTTCACGACGGCGCGCCGCGTGGTCCTGAGCGACCGCGCCACCACCACCACCCAGATGCAGGTGAGCAGCACCGCCAGCGCGAAGGGGATGAAGCGGAACGGGTACTGGTAGCCCGGGACCTCGCGCTGCAGCCACGCCGCCACGCCCGCGGGGCTGCCGGTCATCGCGGCGACGAAGCCCACCCAGAGGATCAGGGCGAGGAGCGCGAACGTCGTGACGCCGAACCAGTCGAGGGCGCTCGCCGCGCCGCGGGGCAGCGAGTCGAGCTCGGCCGCGCCCAGCAGCACCAGGGGAACGAGGAGCGGCATGGCGTTCACTTCCCGCGCCTCCGCCAGGAGGGAGAGCAGGGCGAAGAACAGCGTCGTGGCCGCCAGGGGCAGGTGCAGTTCCGCGCGCGTCGCGATCGACTTGCGGGCCCGCCACACCGTCCAGGCCGCGAGCGGAAGCGCGGGCCACGCGTACCACGCCAGGATCCGCGTGAAATAGCCGATGTCGGTGAACGCCGCGCGGCTCGGCCCTGCCGACCATCGGGTGGACAGCGCCACCGCCAGCCATTCCGACGACAAGGCGGGATCGCGCTGCGCGAGGGCGATCGGCCAGGCGCATGCCACGGGAATGGCGATCGCGAATCCGATCGCCAGGGCGAAGGCGTAGGCCCGCACGCGCCATGCCGCGCCGGATGCGGGCAGCAGCGCCGCCAGCGCTCCCACCAGGAGGGCGGGCATCAATCCGTCGCCCAGGAACGCGGTCGCGATCCCGGCGCCCAGCAGCCCGCCGCCGACCGCAGGGCGCCGGACCGCGAGCGCGAGCCCCGCCACGCCCATCGACACGCCCGCGAGACCCGCGAGGTCGGTGCTCATCTCGTGGGCGCGGATGAGCAGGCCCATACAGCCGATCAGGAGGAGGACGGAGATCCGTCCGGCGCGGGGCCCGTGCAGCGCGACGGCCGCCACGTGCACCCCCGCCATGGCGATCGCCATGAAGAAGCCGGAGGCAAGCCGCGCCGCATCGTGGAGAGGAAGCCACCCGCCGAAGACCTTGGCAAAGGCGGCGGCCGTCCAGAAGAAGAGGGGAGCGCGGTCCAGGTAGGGCTCCCCGGCGAGCATCGGGACGGCCCAGTCGCCCGACCGGAGCATCTCCGCCACGGCGCCGAGCACGAGCGCCTCGTCCGTCTTCCAGGGGTCGTGGCCGACGAGTCCGGGCAGCAGCCATGCCAGGCAGACCAGCAGGAAGAGCGTCGACTTGACCGGCGTGCGCGTGCCGTCGTAGGCGATGCGCTGCCGGAGCGTGTCGACGAGGGGATCGGCTACGCGGTTCACGCGCGGTCCACGGTGCGGCGGCGAGGCATGGGCTATTGTAGTCGCGGCAACAAAAAAGGCAGCCGAGGCTGCCTTTCATGTCGAGGCGAGCGGGCGCTCACTTGGCACCCCCCGCCCGATGGCTCAGTTGCCGGGTCCGTTCGCCACCCTGTCAGGACGGCGTGGCCGACTTGCGGGCGTAGCGCTTCTTGAACTTGTCGACGCGGCCGGCGGTGTCGACGATCTTCTGCTTGCCCGTGTAGAAAGGGTGGGACTCGGCCGAGATCTCGATCTTGTAGACCGGATACTCCTTGCCGTCCTTCCACTTGATCGTCTCGCTCGTGGAAACGGTCGAGCGCGTGACGAAGCCGAAGTCACAGCTCGTGTCGAGGAAGACGACCTCGCGGTAATTGGGGTGAATGCCTTCTTTCATGGTCTCTCGCGCCTTTCTCGCTCGCTTGGCGCCGGGATGAGGGTTTGCCAGCACCGGCTGCCGGGAAACGCGCATTATCGCCGAAACGCGGGTTTAACGCAAATCCTATGCCAATCAGGGGCTTGCGGGTCCAGATTCGACCCCGGTCCGCCAAAATCGTTCCCCGGAGGGGTCAGGCCGGCTTCCCGGGCTTTCGGGCGCGGCCCGGACGGAAAAGCCTCGATCCGGCCAGTCCTGCCCGGCGGCTTGCCGTCGGGTCCCGCGACGACCCCGCCGGCGGGGCAACGCTGCGCTCAGCCCTTCTTCATCGAGTTGAAGAACTCGTCGTTGCTCTTCGTCGCCCGCAGCTTGTCGACCAGGAATTCGGTGGCCTCCAGCTCGTCCATGCCGTAGAGGAGCTTGCGGAGGATCCAGACCTTGGGGAGGATCTCCGGCGCGATGAGCAGCTCCTCGCGGCGGGTTCCCGAGCGGTTCACGTTGATCGCGGGGTACACGCGCTTCTCGGCCATGCGGCGGTCGAGGTGGATTTCCATGTTGCCCGTGCCCTTGAACTCCTCGTAGATCACGTCGTCCATGCGCGAGCCCGTGTCGATCAGCGCCGTGGCGATGATGGTGAGCGAGCCGCCTTCCTCGACGTTGCGCGCGGCGCCGAAGAAGCGCTTGGGCCGCTGCAGGGCGTTGGAGTCCACGCCGCCGGTGAGCACCTTGCCGGAGGCGGGAACGACGGTGTTGTAGGCGCGCGCCAGCCGCGTGATGGAGTCGAGCAGGATCACCACGTCCTTCTTGTGCTCGACCAGGCGCTTGGCCTTCTCGATCACCATCTCGGCGACCTGGACGTGGCGGGTGGCCGGCTCGTCGAACGTGGAGGCGACGACCTCGCCGCGCACGGTGCGGCTCATTTCGGTCACTTCCTCCGGGCGCTCGTCGATGAGCAGCACGATGAGGACGATGTCTGGGTGGTTGGTGGTGAGCGCGTGCGCCATGTGCTGCATGAGCACGGTCTTGCCGGCCTTGGGGGGCGAGATGATGAGGCCGCGCTGGCCCTTGCCGATGGGCGCCATGATGTCGATCACGCGCCCGGTGAGGTTCTCCTCCGCCTTGATCTCGCGCTCGAGCTTGAGCGGCTTGTCCGGATGCAGCGGCGTGAGGTTCTCGAAGAGGATCTTGGACTTGGCGTTCTCCGGGGGCTCCCCGTTCACCTTGTCCACCTTCACCAGGGCGAAGTAGCGCTCCCCGTCCTTGGGCGTGCGGATCTCGCCCTCGATGGAATCGCCCGTGTGCAGGTTGAAGCGGCGGATCTGCGAGGGCGAGACGTAGATGTCGTCGGGGCCCGCGAGGTAGCTCGTGTCGGGGGAGCGCAGGAAGCCGAAGCCGTCCTGCAGCACCTCGAGCGTGCCGTCGCCGAAGATGGCCTCGCCCTTCTTCGCCTGGGCCTTGAGGAGGGCGAAGATGAGTTCCTGCTTGCGAAGGCGGTTGGCGCCCTCGAGCTCCGTGGCCATCTCGAGGAGCTCGGAGACGTGTTTGAGCTTCAGGTCTGAAAGGTACATGCGCGGGGTGTGGGCTGGATGCGTCGGACGTGCCCGCGCGGGAGGCGCGGGCCGGGAATATCGGGGGGGTTACCTGGCTGCGGAGGGTGCTGCGGAATGGGGATTGCTGCAGGAAGGAACAGCCAGGACGGGTCGAGGGTATCCGGTTTCAGATATTGCTGTCAATGAACGCGTTCAACTGGGTCTTCGAGAGGGCGCCGACCTTGGTGGCCTCGACGTTGCCGTTCTTGAAGAGCATGAGCGTGGGAATGCCGCGGATGCCGAACTTGGGCGGCGTGGCCTGGTTCTCGTCGATGTTGAGCTTGGCCACCTTCAGGCGGCCGACGTATTCCTGCGCGATCAGCTCGAGCGCCGGCGCGATCATCTTGCAGGGGCCGCACCACTCGGCCCAGTAGTCGACGAGCACGGGCGTGGCGCTCGCCAGCACCTCGTGGTCGAAGGAGTCGTCCGTCACCTGGATGATGTTGTCGCTCACGGTTACCTCTGTCTGGGTCGGGGAAGGTGCGCCGGGCAGGACGCCAGCGGGCGGCCGGTCGCATCGGATGGGTCAGGATCGTAGCCTAAACCGGGGCGCGCAGGCAAAGCGGGAGAACGCGCGCCTGTCTTGACCGGCGTCAGGGAAAGGTGCGCCGATCTGGTAAAATTCCAAGCTTTCTCGCGGTTCGTCCGCCCGTTTCCGAAAGGTCCGATTCATGACGTACGTGGTCACCGAGTCCTGCGTGAAGTGCAAGTACACCGACTGTGTCGACGTGTGTCCCGTGGACTGCTTCCGCGAAGGCCCGAACTTCCTGGTGATCGACCCGGACGAGTGCATCGACTGCACGCTGTGCGTGGCCGAGTGCCCCGTGGAGGCCATCTTCGCCGAGGACGACGTTCCCGCCGACCAGAAGGAGTTCATCGCCATCAACGCGGAGCTCTGCAAGGTCTGGAAGCCCATCGTCGAGCGCAAGGACGCGCCGGCGGATGCGGACGAGTGGAAGGACGTCAAGGACAAGAAGGGACTCATCGAAAGGTGAGGCAAGGCGCGAGCGTCGCCGCGCCCCCGCAGGATCAGTCGTAGAGCCCGCCCTTCGCCTTTCCCCGGAAGACGCGATAGGAGATCGCGGTATAGGCGACGATGAAGGGCAGCACGGCGAGCACCCCGGCCAGCATGACCTTGAGCGACGACGGGTGCGCGGCCGCCTCCCAGATCGTGAGCTTGTCGATCACCACGTAGGGAAAGAGGCTGTACGCGAGGCCGATGAAGCTGATCGCGAAGATCGCCACCGCCGCCGCGAACGGCTGCCAGTCGCGCCCCGCCTCGCGGCGCGCGATTCGCCCCGTGGAGCGCCACACGATGAAGCCGGCCCAGAGGCACGCGGCCGGCAGCGCCATGAGCGCCAGCGTGCGCGGGAAGTCGAACCACTTCGCGCGCACCGTCTCGCTCACCATCGGGGTGGCGAGGCTCACCAGCCCCACGCCGAGCGCCACCCAGAGGAGCCCCCATCGCGACCACGCGAGCGCCTTTCGCTGCAGGTCGCCCTCCGTCTTCGCCACGAGCCAGGTCGCGCCGAGCAGCACGTAGCCGCCGCAGACGGCCGCGCCCACGACCATCGCGAAGAGCAGGAAGCCAATACCCCGGTCGAATCCCGTGATGTAGCGCCCGAGCATGAAGCCCTGCGAGAAGGAAGCGAGGAAGGAGCCCGCCCAGAAGAGCCAGTTCCACAGCTCGCGGTGCCAGCCCAGCGCCTTCATGCGCAGCTCGAAGGCCACGCCGCGGAACATGAGGCCCACGAGCATCGCCACCACCGGCAGGTAGAGGGCGCCCAGCACCACGCCGTGCGCCAGCGGGAAGGCGACCAGCAGGATGCCCACGCCCAGCACGAGCCAGGTCTCGTTCGCGTCCCAGAAGGGACCGATGGAGGAGACCATCACCGACTGCTCCTGAGCGCTCGCCGCGGGCATGAGCATGCCCACGCCGAGGTCGAACCCGTCGAGCACCACGTAGGCGAGAACCGATGCGCCCATCAGCACCATGAAGACCAGCGCGAGGTCCATGGGTCCCTCCTCAGTCCGCGGCCGCGCCGGCGGGGTAGGCGTGCGGCAGCGGCTTTGCCGCCTCCGCACCCTCCCCCGCGAGGTGGGTCAGCACGACCATGTAGGCGATGAACATGGCGGCATAGGTGAGAACGTAACCCGTGAGGCTCACGCCGAGCTGGGCGCCCGATATCTCGCCCACCGCCTCGCTCGTGCGCATCACGCCCTGCACGAGCCACGGCTGGCGCCCGATCTCGGTGACGATCCAGCCCGAGACGGTGGCCGCCCAGCCGGAGAAGGTGAACGCCGCGAGCGTCCAGAGGAGCCAGCGCGGCGCGACGGCTTCGCGCCGGGTGGCCCACGCCGTGAACCAGGAGGTCGCGATCATCAGGACGCCGATGCCCACCATGAGGCGGAAGGCGAAGAACACGGGCGCCACCGGCGGGCGGTCCGCGCCGAACGACTCGAGCCCCCGGAGCTCGGCGTTCGCGTCGTGCCGGAGGATGAGGCTCGCGCCGTACGGGATCTCGATGGCGTAGTCGTTGGTCTTCGTCGCCTCGTTCGGGATCGCGAAGAGCACCAGCGGCACGCCCTTCTCGGTGTGCCAGATCGCCTCCATCGCCGCGATCTTGGCCGGCTGGTGCTCCAGGGTGTTGAGCCCGTGGAAGTCGCCGACCACGGCCTGCACCGGCGCGAGCACGGCCGCGGCGAGGACGCCCACGCGCATCGTGCGCCGCGCCATCGCGTCGGCCGGCGCCCCGAGGAGCCGCCACGCGCTGAGCCCCGCGACCACGAAGGAGGCGGTGAGCCCGGAGGCGATCAGCATGTGCGCGAACCGGTACGGGAACGAGGGGTTGAAGATCACCGCGATCCAGTCGCCCGCGATCCACTGGTTGCCGTCGAGCACGTGGCCCGCCGGGGTCTGCATCCAGGAATTGAGCGCGAGGATCCAGAATGCCGAGAGGGACGTGCCGCCGGCGACCAGCGCCGTGGCGCCGATGTGCGCCCACGGGGGCACGCGGTTCATCCCGAAGAGCATCACGCCCAGGAACGTGGCCTCGAGGAAGAACGCGGTGAGAATCTCGTAGCCCAGGAGCGGCCCTGCGATGGCGCCCACCCGGTTCATGTAGCCTGGCCAGTTCGTGCCGAACTGGAAGGACATCACGATGCCCGTCACCACCCCCATCGCGAAGGTGAGCGCGAAGATCTTGGTCCAGAGCTTGTAGGTCTGGAGCCAGCCCGCCTCGCCGGTGCGGTGATACGCGATCCGGAAGCCCAGCAGCATCCACGCGAGCGCGATCGTGAGCGTCGGGAACAGGATGTGGAACGCGATGTTCAGCCCGAATTGCGCGCGCGCGAGGAGCAGTGGATCGTCCATGGCGGTGCTCCCGTTAAGGCTCGAGCACCGATTGTAGCGCCATCGGGGGCGCCGGACCGCGCGGGGCCCGCGGACGCGCCCGAGGCGTGCTCAGGCCCCGGCGAAGCGCCCGCGAAACGTGGCGTAGTAGAGCACCGGAATCACCACCAGCGTGAGGACGGTGGAGACGAGGATGCCGAAGATGAGCGAGATCGCCAGGCCGTTGAAGATCGGGTCGTCGAGGATGAACCCGGCGCCGAGCATCGCGGCGAGCGCGGTGAGGGCGATCGGCTTCGCCCGCGCGGAGGCGGACTGCATGACCGCGTCCTGGAAGGCCGCGCCCTCGGCCACCTTCAGGTTCACGAAGTCGACGAGCAGGATCGAGTTTCTCACGATGATGCCCGCGAGCGCGATCATGCCGATCATGGAGGTCGCGGTGAAGTTGGCGCCGAGGAGCGCGTGCCCGGGCATCACGCCGATCACCGTGAGCGGGATGGGCGCCATGATGACGAGCGGCACGACGTAGGAGCGGAACTGCGCGACCACGAGCAGGTAGATGAGGACGAGCCCCACGGCATAGGCGAGCCCCATGTCGCGAAAGGTCTCGTAGGTCACCTGCCATTCGCCGTCCCACTTCACCGCGTACTGCCGGTAGGGGTCGGAGGGCTGGCGGATGAAGTACTCGCCGAGCGTGCCGCCGTCGCCCAGGGGCGCTCCCGCGACCTTGCCGCGCGCCGCGAACATGCCGTAGAGCGGGCTGTCGGTGCGGCCGGCCTGGTCGGCCACCACGTAGACCACGGGCAGCAGGTCCTTGTGGTAGACGGGACGCTCGCGGTCGTTGCGCACCGTGCGCACGAGCTCCGACATCGGCACGAGCGAGCCGTCGGCCGCGCGCATCGTGAGCTTGAGGAACTCGGAAAGCTCGCCCTGCTGCTCGACGGGAAGGGTCAGGCGCACCGGCACCTCGTACTTCGAGTGCCCGTCGTGAAGCGGCGTCGCGTCCATGCCCGAGAGCCCGGCGCGCATCGTCTCCACCACGTCGCGGCGCGAGACGCCCGCGAGCGCGGCGCGCCCCTGGTCGACCTTCAGCACGATCCGCGGGGCGGGGTCGTCGACCGTGTCGTCGACGCCGACGATGTCGGGCGTTGCCGCGAGCGCCTCGCGCACCGTCTTCGCCACGCGGATGCGTCCGGCTTCCTCCGGGCCGTAGACCTCGGCGACGATGGGCGAGAGCACCGGCGGGCCGGGCGGCACCTCGACCACCTTCACCTTCGCGCCCCAGCGCCTGCCGATCTCCTCGAGGGCCGGGCGCGCGCCCGCGGCGATGTCGTGGCTCTTGCGGTCGCGCTTCGACTTGTCGGCGAGGTTCACCTGCAGGTCGCCCTGCTCGGAGAGGCTGCGCAGGTAGTACTGCCGCACCAGCCCGTTGAAGTTGATCGGGGAGGCGAGGCCGGCGTACGCCTGGTAGTCGACCACCTCGGGAATCGTGGCCACGTGCGCGCCCAGGTCGCGCAGCGCCGCCGCCGTCACTTCCACCGGCGTGCCCGCGGGCATGTCCACGACCACCTGGAACTCCGACTTGTTGTCGAAGGGCAGCATCTTGAGCACCACGAGCTTCACGCCCGCGAGCCCGGCCGAGAGCACGATCGCCACGGCGATGCCGATGCCGAGCCGGCGGCGGTTGCGCGCCGCCTGCGGTGCGCTGATGAAATGCCCGAGGAGCGAACCGAAGTAGCGCTCGAGCCTCGCGTCGAGGGTCGAGGCCGTCTCGTGGCCGTGCGAGGCGAGGAGCTTGAGCGCCAGCCACGGCGTGACCGTGAAGGCGATGGCGAGCGACAGCAGCATCCCCATGCTCGCGTTGATCGGGATCGGGCTCATGTACGGGCCCATCAGGCCGGTGACGAACGCCATCGGCAGGAGTGCCGCGATCACGGTGAAGGTGGCCAGTATCGTGGGGCCGCCCACCTCGTCCACGGCGGCGGGAATGATCCCCGAGAGCGGCCCGCCCTTCATGCCGCGGTGGCGGTGGATGTTCTCCACCACCACGATCGCGTCGTCGACGAGGATGCCGATCGAGAAGATGAGCGCGAAGAGCGACACGCGGTTGAGCGTGAAGCCCCAGGCCCAGGAGGCGAACAGCGTCGAGGCGAGCGTGAGCACCACGGCGAGGCCGACGATGAGCGCCTCGCGGCGGCCGAGGGTGGCGAAGACGAGGACGACGACCGACAGCGTGGCGAAGATGAGCTTCTTGATGAGGCTCTGCGCCTTGTCGTTGGCCGTGGCGCCGTAGTTGCGGGTGACGGTCGCGTGCACGTCCGCGGGGATGATCGTGCCCTTCAGCTCGTCGACGCGCTGCGTGACGCGCCGGGCGACGTCGACCGCGTTCTCGCCCGGCTTCTTGGTGACCTGCAGGGTGACGGCGGGGTGGTCGCCCGCCGCGGCGAGCGCCTTCCCGGCCGACGCGGGGCCGGCGCCGGTCCAGACGTAGCGCGTGGGCTGGTCGGGGCCGTCGACGACCTCTGCGACGTCGGCAAGGTACACGGGGCTCCGGTCCTGCACGCCGACCACCAGGGAGCGCACGTCGGCCGCCGATTCGAGGTAGTTCCCCGTCTCCACCGCGATCTCGCGGTTGTCGCGCACGAGCTTGCCGGTGGGGGCGGTCACGTTCGACAGCTGCAGCGCGTTCCTCACGTCGAGAGCGGTCACGCCGTGGGAGGCCAGGCGATCGGCGTCGAGGAGGACGCGAACCACCCTCCCGGGGCCGCCGAGCGTCTGCACCTCGCGCGTTCCCGCCACGCGCTTGATCTCAACCTCGATCGCGTGGGCCACGCGCTCGAGCTCGTAGGCGCCGTGGCCCGCGTCGTCGCTCCACAGCGTGAGCGAGACCACCGGCACGTCGTCGATTCCCTTCGGCTTGATGACGGGCTCGAGGATTCCCAGCTCCGGCGGCGCCCAGTCGCGGTTGGCGCTCATGGTGTCGCGCAGCCGGACGATGGCGTCGATGCGCGGCACGCCCACCTTGAACTGCACCGTGAGGATGGACATGCCGGCGCGCGAGACGGAGTAGACGTGCTCGATGCCCTCCATCTGCGAAAGCACCTGCTCGGCCGGGGTGGAGACGAGCGACTCGACGTCGTTCACCGACGCGCCCGGGAAGGGGATGAACACGTTCGCCATCGTCACGTTGATCTGCGGCTCCTCCTCGCGCGGCGTGACGGCCACGGCGAAGAGGCCCAGGAGAAACGCCACCAGCGCGACCAGCGGGGTGAGCTGCGAATCCTGGAAATAGCGCGCGATGCGCCCGGAGATGCCCATGCCGTCCATGCGGTTCGGGCCTTTCAGGCGGCCGGGCCGGACGACATGCCGGCCTTCACGGGATCGAGGGCGACCTTCTCCCCCGCCCTGAGGCCGGCCAGGACCTCCACCGACTTCTCGTCGGAGACGGTGCCGATACGGACCTGGCGCAGCCGCGGCGCGCCCTTGTCGTCGACCACGTAGACGGCGGTGACCTCGCTGCGCCGCAGGACCGCGGCGCGCGGCACCATGAGGCGGGCGGCCTTGCCGGTGACGAAGTGGGCGCGCGCGAAGACGCCGGGGAGGAGGCCTTTCGCGTCATCGGGCAGGTCGAGGCGCACCTGGGTCGTGTGCGTGCGCGGGTCGGCGGAGGGGACGACGGTGACGTTCTTCACGTCGACCCAGCGATCGAGCGAGGGGACCTCGATGCGCGCCCTGGCGCCCGCCTGGATCGCGGGCACCTGCGCGGAGGCGACGGTGGCCACCACGCGAAGCGACGACGGATCGAAGCCCGTGAGGAGGGCCTTGCCCGGCGCCGCCATCTCGCCCAGCTGCACGTGCCGGGCCGAGACCACGCCGCTGTAGGGGGCGACGATGGTGGTGAAGCTCCTCTCGGTGGCCGCCGAGCCCGCGCCGGCGAGCGACGCCTTCATGCGGGACTCGGCGGCCTTGAAGTCGGCCTCGGCCTTGTCGAGCGCGGCCTGGCTCACGAACTTCTGCGCGACGAGGCTCCTGGTGCGCTCGTACTGCGCGCGCGCGTTCGCGAGCGTGGCCTCCGCCTCGCGAACCTGGGCGTCGCTCGCGGCCACGGCCTGGCTCGCGGCGCGCTCGTCGATGCGCAGGATGACGGCGCCCTTCTCCACGCGGTCGCCCACGTCGAAGCGGATGTCGACGATCCGCCCCGACACCTGGGCCGAGACGGTGGACTGGCGGACGGCCTCGACCACGGCCTCGGCGGAGGTGGTGAGGTCGATCTCGCGCAGTTCGACCGCGCCGGTGGCGAGGGGCGCGGCGGCGGCCTTTGGCGCTGCCGGCGGCTCGGACGTGCCGCAGGCGGCAACGACGAGGCCGGCGGCGGCAAGGGCGAAAGTGGCGCGGATCATCGTCTCTCCGGGATCATGCGGATGCGACCCAGCGTTCGAGGTCGGACGCGGGCCGCGCGCCGGTGGCGCGCTTCGCCTCGCGGCCTTCCTTCATGAGGAGGAGGGTCGGGATCGAGCGTACCGCGAACCGTCCCGCGAGGTTCTGCGATAGGTCAGTGTTCACCTTGACGAGCCGCGCCCGCCCCGCGAGGCGCCTGGCGGCCTGCGCGAACTCGGGCGCCATCTGGCGGCACGGGCCGCACCACGGCGCCCAGAAGTCCACGAGCACCGGCAGGCTGGTGCGCGAGACGAACGCGTCGAAGGAGGCGTCGTCCAGCTCCACGACCGAGTCGTCGAGGAGCAGGGTCTCGCAACGGCCGCATTTGGGCGCCTCGAGCACGCGCGCCGCGTCGACGCGGTTCTGCGCGAGGCACTTCGGGCAGGCGACGTGCACGAAATCGGCGGCGGCCATGGCTTGCTCCTAGGCCGCCTGCCCGGCGCTCTTCACGCCCAGCTTCCTCAGGACGATCTCCAGCGGGCAGAAGCGCGAGAACCCGCTCTGCAGGAGGTTCGCCCCCACGAAGGCCGTGAGCCAGAGGAAATTCGGGTTGACGAACAGCGGGCTGCCCGGCACGCCCAGGCCGAGGGAGACGAGGATGAAGGCGCCGGCGAAGATGCGGACGAGTCTTTCGGTGGTCATGGGAAGTCCTTCGGTGTGTGTGGACGCCCCGCAATATACCGTAGGGGGTATGGTATGTCAAACGCCCCGCGGCGCTTGTCATGCTATACCCGGTAGTGTATAAACGAGGCGAACAGAGGAGACTCCCATGCCCACAATCCGGGACGAGACGCACAAGAAGGAACTCATCCACCGGCTGCGCCGCGTCGAAGGCCAGCTGCGCGGCATCCAGGCCATGATCGAGAAGGGCTCGGACTGCGAGGCCATCACGCAGCAGCTCTCCGCGAGCCGGCGCGCCCTCGACAAGGCCTTCTACCACGTGCTTTCCTGCGCCATCCAGTCGGGCGGGGAAGTGCCCGCGGGCACCTCCGGCAAGGCCGTGGTCGACAAGCGCCTCGAGCACGCCGCGGAGCTGCTCGCCAAGTTCGGCTGATTCCCGCCGGCAGGCTCATCGCCTGATCCACCGGGCCGCTATCATGCGGCCCATGGAGCTTCCTTTCGCGCCCATCGGCCGCGGGGCCCTGTTCGACCGCCTCGCCCTCGGCCATGCCGGGCGCCTCACCGTGCTCACGCCCAACCGCCGGCTCGCGGCGGCGCTGGTTCGCGCCTTCGACGAGGATCGCGCGCGGGCGGGGCTCGTGGCATGGGAGAGCGCCGACGTCCTGTCCTGGTCCGCGTTCGTCGAAAGGACGTGGGACGAGGCGCTCCACGCGCCGCACGCGGGGAACCTCCCCGTCCTCCTCGCGCCGGCGGAGGAGCAGGCGCTCTGGGAGTCGATCATCGCGGATTCGCGCCACGCGAAGGAGCTTCTTTCCCCGGCCTCGACCGCCGCCGCCTGTCGCGAAGCGTGGCAACTGCTCCATGGCTGGCGCATCGCGTCGGCCACCGCGGCGGCCGACGGCAACGAGGATGCGAAGGCGTTCGGCGAATGGTCGGCGCGCTACGAGCGCGCGACGCGGGAGGGCCGCTTCGTCGATTCCGCCCGCCTGCCCGACGCGCTGGCGCGGCTGCTCGGCAAGGAGGGGCCCGCAAGGCCCTCGACGCTGGTGCTCCATGCGTTCGATCTCGTGACGCCCCAGATGCGGGCGCTCCTCGACGCCTTCGCGAGCGCAGGCACCGAGGTGCTCGCCTGCGATGCGCCGGGGCAAGCCGCCACGGCGGCGCGGGTTCCCCTCGCTTCGCCGGGCGAGGAGATCGCGGCGGCGGCGCGCTGGGCGCGCACGAGGCTCGAGTCGGGCACCCGTGCGGGCCGCGCGCTCCGCATCGGCGTCGTCATCCCCGACCTCTCGCAGTCGCGTCTCGTGGTCGAGCGCGTCTTCGCGGCCACCCTGCATCCCGGCGGCATCGCGCCGGGGGGCGCGCGCGAGCCCCGCGCCTTCGGCCTGTCGCTGGGATTGCCGCTCCCGGGCTTCGCGATCGCGCGCGATGCGCTGCTCGTGCTCCGGCTCGCCGGGCGCGAGATCGCCTTCGACGAGGCGAGCCGTCTCCTGCGCTCGCCTTTCCTGGCCGGAGCGCAGGACGAGGCCGGCGCGCGCGCCCGGCTCGACGCCGCGCTTCGCGAACGCGCCGCCGGCACGCTGACCCTGGACCGGCTCGTCGGGCTTCTCCAGGCGAAGGGAATGCCGCGCGCCCCGCGGCTCGCCGAGGGGCTGGACCGTCTCGCGCAGTTCCGCCATAGCGATCTCTTCGGTGCGCGCATGCCGCCGGATTGGGCCAAGGCGTTCGCCGACGCGCTGCGCGTGGCGGGCTTCCCCGGCGACCGGGCGCTCGATTCGGCCGAATTCCAGACGCTTCACAAGTGGCACGAAGTCCTCGCCGCGTTCGCGAGGCTCGAGCGCGTGACGGGGAAGATGGGCTTCCAGGAAGCGCTGGGCCGCCTCGCACGCCTGGCCGCCGACACGCTCTTCCAGCCGGAGTCCCCGGAGGTCCCGGTGCAGGTCATGGGCATCCTCGAGAGCGCGGGCCTCGACTTCGACCACTTGTGGGTGATGGGGCTCACCGACGACGCCTGGCCGCTCGCCGCGCGACCCAACCCCTTCCTTCCCGTTCATGCGCAGCGCGCCGCGGGAATGCCGGAGGCCGATGCGGCTTCCTCGCTCGCGCTCGACCGGCGCATCACGCAGGGCTGGCTGCGCGCGGCACCCGAGGTCGTCGTGAGCCACGCGCTGGCCAAGGGCGATGCGCAGGCGGCGCCCAGCCCGCTCATCGCGGGCCTGCAAGCCTGCGAGGAGAAGGACCTTGCCTGCGAGCCCACCCCGTCCTGGCGCGACGCCATCCACGAGGCGGCGAGGCTCGAGCGGCTGACGGACGAGCGCGGACCCGCGCCTGCGAGCGGTGCCGGGCGCGGCGGGACGGCGCTTTTCCGCGACCAGGCGGCCTGTCCCTTCCGCGCCTTCGCCGCGCACCGGCTCGGGTCCTCGGCGCCAGAGGTTCCGCAGCCGGGCCTCACGGCCGCCGACCGCGGCACGCTGGTCCACGCCGTTCTCGCCCGCGCATGGGAGGCCCTGCGCGACAAGGGGGCGCTCGATTCCGCCCGCGAGGGCGACCTCGATGCGCTGCTTGCGCGCGCGGCCGGCGAGGCGCTGGAACGCTTCGGCCGCCGGCGCCCCCATGTCGTGGAGGGCCGCTTCGCGGCGCTCGAACGCGGGCGGCTCGCGTCGACGGTTCGCGCATGGCTCGACTACGAGCGGGGACGGGGCGATTTCGAGGTGCTCGCCACGGAGTCCAAGGTTCCCGTCACGTTCGGCGGCGTCACCGTGAACGCGAAGCTCGATCGCGTGGACCGGCTGGCCGGCGGCGGCTGCGCGGTGATCGACTACAAGACGGGAGAGGCGAGGGTCGCCACGTGGCTCGGGCCCCGTCCCGACGAGCCGCAGCTGCCGATGTACGCGCTGGCCGGCGGGCAGGACGTCGCGGCGGTCGTGTACGCGCAGGTGAAGGCCGGCAAGCCCGCGTTCAAGGGCCTTGCCCGCGCGGAGAACCTCCTGCCGGGAACGAGCCTCGTCACGCGGGACGGCAGCCGCCTCGCCGCGGGCTACGCGGACTGGACGCAGCTGCTCGAAGGCTGGCAACGCGAACTCGATGCCCTCGGCCGCGCCATCGCGGCGGGCGACGCGCGCCTCGATCCCAAGCGGGGCGCCGAGACCTGCAAGTCCTGCGACCACCGGCTCGTCTGCCGCGTGGCCGACAACCCGCCCGGGGATCCGGACGAGTCCGGGGACGAACGCGATGAGTGAACCGCGCGCCGTCCCGGATCTCGAGGAGCGCCGGCACGCCCTCGATCCCTCGCGGTCCTTCATCGTCCAGGCTCCCGCCGGCTCGGGCAAGACCGAGCTTCTCATCCAGAGATGCCTCGTGCTGCTCGCGATCGTCGAGCGCCCGGAAGAGATCGCCGCGATCACCTTCACGCGCAAGGCCGCCGCCGAGATGCGCGGCCGCATCTTCGCCGCCCTCGCCGACGCGCGCGCGACCGGGCGCCCCGAGCAGCCGCACAAGGCGTTGACCTGGGACCTCGCGCGGGCCGCGCTGGAGCGCAACGACCGGCTCGGCTGGCGCCTGGAGGAGAGCGCCGCCCGGCTTCGCGTGCAGACGATCGATTCTCTCTGCGCCTCGCTCACGCGCCAGATGCCCGTGCTGGCCAAGTTCGGTGCCCAGCCCGAGAGCCTCGAGGACGCCGCGGACCTCTACCTCGAAGCGGCCCGCGCGACGCTTGCGCTCCTCGAGGAAGACCTCCCGATTGCCACGGACGTCGCCATCGTCCTCGGGCACCTCGACAACGATGCCGCGCGCGTGGAGCAGATGCTGGCCGGGCTGCTGCGGCATCGCGACCACTGGCTTCGCTACCTGCGCGCGGCCGACCAGCGCGCCGCCCTCGAGGCCACGCTCGCCGATATCCGGCGGGAAGCGGTGGACCGCGCCGCCCGCCTTCTCGCCGCGGAGGGCAAGGCCGGACCCGGGGGCCCGGGCGCCGTCGGCGTCGACGATTGGATCGCGTTCGCGAACTCCCTTCTCACGACGAAGGGGGAGTGGCGCAAGGGGCCGCCGCTCGCGAAGGAGCTCGCGGGCAACGGCGAGATGCTCGAGGCGATGCGCGCGCTGCAGGGCCTGCCGCCCGCCGGCTACACGGACCGCCAGTGGGAGGCGCTCGGCGCCCTCGTGCGCGTCGCCGAAGTGGCCGTGGGGCAGCTCAAGGTCTGCTTCGCCGCGCACGGGCAGGCCGATTTCGTCGAGATCGCCCAGGGCGCGCTTCGCGCCCTCGAGACCGAGGTCGGCCCGACGGATCTCATGCTGGCGCTCGATTACCGCATCCACCACGTCCTGGTCGACGAGTTCCAGGACACCTCCGTGTCGCAGAACGAGCTGCTCGCGAAGCTCACCGCGGGCTGGGAGCCGGGCGACGGCCGCACGCTCTTCGTCGTGGGCGACCCGATGCAGTCCATCTACCGTTTCCGCGAGGCTGAAGTGGGCCTGTTCCTGCGCGCGCGCCACGAGGGCATCGGGACGGTCGCGCTCACGCCGCTCACGCTGTCGGCCAACTTCCGCTCCCAGGCCGGCATCGTGGACTGGGTGAACGAGGCCTTCGCGCGCGTCATGCCCGCGCGGGAGGACATCGCCGCGGGCGCGGTCACCTACGCCGCCTCGCATGCGGTGCACGCGGCCGAGGAGCGGGCGGTCCGGGCCCATGCGTTCTTCAACGGCGATCGCGAAGGAGAAGCCGCGCTCGTCGCCGGCCTGGCGAAGGAAGCGCTGGCCGAGCCGGGGATGGATCCCGCCAGGCCCTCCACGGTGGCGATCCTCGTTCGCGCCCGATCGGCGCTGGCGCACATCGTGCCCGCGCTCAAGGCGGCGGGGCTCAAGCTGCGCGCCATCGAGATCGATCCGCTCGCCGGGCGCCCCGTGGTGGGCGACCTCCTCGCCCTGACGCGGGCCCTGTCTCACCTGGCCGACCGCACCGCGTGGCTTGCCGTGCTGCGCGCGCCGTGGTGCGGCCTCACCCTCGCGGACCTGCACGCGCTCGCGGGCGCCGATGCGTCCGCGGCTTTCGGCGAGGAGGCGACGATCTTCGAGGCGATGCGCGACGAGGCGCGGCTCGCCTCGCTCTCGGCCGACGGCCGGCGTCGCCTGAGGCGCGTTGGCGAGGTGCTCGACGCCGCGCTCGCGAATCGCGGGCGCACGACGCTTCGCGACGCGGTCGAGGGCGCCTGGCTCTCGCTGGGCGGCCCCGCGAGTGCGGGGGACGCTGCCGCGCTCGACGAGGCGGACGCCTTCCTCGACCACCTCGAGCAGGCGGAAGTCGCGGGAGCCCTTCCGGACTGCGCGGCGTTCGAGGAGGGGCTCGCGAAGCTCTACGCGCCTCCCGACGAGGAGGGAGATCCCCGCCTGCAGGTGATGACGATCCACAAGGCGAAGGGCCTGGAGTTCGACACGGTCATCGTGCCGGGCCTGGGCGGCGGCGCGCCTCCGGACGAGAAGAAGCTCTTCCTGTGGATGGAGCGGCCGCGCTCGGGCCACGCGGGCGGCGAGTCCGGCCTCCTGCTGGGCCCGGTCCACGCGACCGGCGGCGACAGGGACCCGATCCACGAGTACATCCGCGCCCTCGACAAGCGCAAGGGCGACCTCGAGAACGGGCGCCTGCTCTACGTGGCCGCGACCCGCGCCCGGCGCCGGCTCCATCTCCTGGGCGAGGCAAAGCGAGGCGACGAGACGGACCCCGCCGCGCTCAAGGGGCCGCGAAAAGGCTCGCTCCTCGCGAAGCTCTGGCCGGCCGTCGAGCGGGAGTTTTCCCGCGCGCAGGACCCGTCGTCCGAGGGACGGCGGGCCGCCGCCCGCGCGCCCGTCGCCGGGGGAAACCTCGTGCGCGTGACGAGCGACTTCACGGTTCCCCTCCCGCCGCCGGGCGTGGCGTGGAATGTCCCGGCCGAGGACGAACGTCCGGACGAGACGGTCGAATTCTCGTGGGTGAACGAGACCGCGCGACACGTCGGGACGGTCGTGCACCGCTGGCTGCAACGCATCGCGCAGGACGCCATGCGAGGCTGGGACGCCGAGCGTGTTCGCGGCCTCGCGCCGCGCATCCGCAGCGAGCTGCGGTGGCGCGGCGTGCTCGCGGCGGACCTCGACGAAGCCTCGGCGCGCGCGGTCGCCGCGCTCGCGCAGGCCGTCGGCGACCCGAAGGGCCGCTGGATCCTCGGCATCCACGCGCAGGAGGCGAGCGAGCATCGCGTCACGGCCCTCGTCGACGGCGTGCGGCGGCACCTCGCGATGGACCGCGTGTTCACCGACGAGAACGGAGAGCGCTGGATCGTGGACTACAAGGTCGGACGCCACGAGGGCGCGGCGCTGGACGCCTTCCTCGACCGCGAGCGCGACCGCTACGCGGACCAGCTGCGCCGCTACGCCCGCGCGCTGGGCGGCGGACCGAGGCTCGGCCTCTACTTCCCGCTCGTTCCCGGCTGGCGCGAGGTCGACTGACTCAGCGTTTCAGGCCCGAGAGCCAGTGCACGAGGTTCATCGTCACCAGCTGCGGCTGCTCGAGCGGGGACAGGTGGCCGCACTGGTCCGCGATCACGAGGCGGGCGCCGGGAATCGCGTTGGCCATCTCCTGGTGCAGCGCCACGGGCGTCAGGGTGTCGTCCCTGCCGCAGAGCACGAGCGTCGGGCAGTCGATCTGCGCCAGGTGGGGGCGGCTGTCGATGCGCCCGATGATCGCCTCCTGCTGGCGGCAGTAGGCATCCTTGCCGGTCGTGACGGCCATGGCCTTCACGATCGCGACGAGTTTCGCGTCGCGCATGTGCGCCGGCAGCAGCACCTTCGGCAGCAGCGCGTTCACGACCCGGTCGAAATCCGATTCGGCCATCTTCATCATGCGCCGGCGGTCGGCTGTCGCCTGGTCCGAATCGGGCCGCGCGCTGGTGTCGAGAAGCGCGAGGCCGTTCACCCGGGGCGCGGCCTGGCGCATTACCTCCAGGGCCACGTAGCCGCCCATCGACAGCCCGGCGACCGCGAAGGGGCCGGGCGGCATCCTCGCGATGGCGGCCGAGGCCATGCCGGCGACGGTGTCGGCCTGCGACACGTCGGCCACCGTGCATTCGGCGGCGTGCTTGAGGCCGTCGAGCTGCGCTTGCCACAGGCGGCGGTCGGAGAGAAGGCCGGGAACGAGGAGAAGGTTGGGGTTGCTCATGGGGTCCTCAGAGCCAGCGTGCCTTGCGGAATCGGACGAAGAGGTAGGCGTCGATCGCGACCATCACGGCGATGGCGAGCGGATAGCCGAACGTCCACTTCAGTTCCGGGATGTGCTCGAAATTCATGCCGTAGATGCCCGCGAGCATCGTCGGCACGGCGACGAGCGCGCCGTAGGCCGCCAGGCGCTTGGTCACCTCGCTCTCGCCGTGCGAGATCATGGCGAGGTTCACCGTCATCGCGGTGGTGACCATGTCGCGCAGGCTGTCGACGTTCTGGCTCAGGCGAAGCAGGTGGTCGTAGACATCGCGGAAGTACTCCTGCGTGCCCTGGCATACCTGCGGCACGCGGCCGCCGTGGAGCTTGCCCACGGCCTCGATCAGGGGGTCGACGGCGTGCTTGAGGACCATGAGCTTCTGCTTCAGGCCGTAGAGCGCTTCGAGGTTCGCGCGCGGCGTGCTTCCCCCGAAGATCTTGCCCTCGAGCTCCTCGAGATGCGTCTCCAGCGCGTCCACCACGGGGAAATAGCGGTCGACGACGGCGTCGACGAGCGCGTAGAAGACGAAGCCCGCGCCCAGGCGCAGCAGCTCCGGCTCGCGCTCGGTGCGCGCGCGCACCGCCGTGAACCCCTGCTCGGTCCCCTTCCGCACGGAGAGGATGAAGTTGGGTCCCACGAAGAGGTCGATCTCGGAGACGCGCAGCTCGCCCTCGACCAGCTCGAGATTGTGGAGCACGGCGAAGAGGGAGTCGCCGTATTCCTCGAGCTTGGGGCGCTGGTGGCCGCTGAGCACGTCCTCGACGGAAAGGTGGTGCAGGTCGAACTCGTCCTGGAGCATCGCGAGCTCGCCCGGGGCGGGATCCTTCAGGGCGACCCAGACGAAGCAGTCCGGCCGGCTCACGTATTCGCTGATGTCCTCGACGGTGATGTCGCCGAGCCTCCGGCCATCCTGGTAGGCAACGCAGTTGATGAGCATGGGTTCGTCCTCACCGCGGGATCGCCGCGGCCTCCATCGTGAAGGGGACGGCGATCAAAGGCCGAGCTCCCGGCATACGCGCGCGAGCGTCTCGCGAAGCGCCGCCACTTCGCCTTCGAGGCGGTCGACGTTCGCCTTGAGCGCCGCGATCTCGCTCACCGTGACCGTTTCGGGGCCCGCGGGCGCGACGCCCGCCTGGGACGCGTCGGGCTCGCCCGAGAGCAGGTGCGCCCAGCGCGTCTCGCGCGCGCCCGGCTGGCGCGCGAGCTCGCGCACGAGAGGGCCGTCCGGTCGCGCCGAGAGCTCGTCGAGGAACGCCTCGACCGAGGAGATGTCGCCGAACTTGTGCAGCCGCTCGCTGTTGTTGCGCAACTCGCCCGAGGTCTGCGGTCCGCGCAGCATCAGGGTCGCGAGCAGCGCGACGGATTGGGGCGGCAGGCCGAGGACGCGGCCGGCGTTGTGCGCGTAGCGCATCACCCGCCCGCCGCTCGATTCGACGGCGAGCGAGAGCGACTTGAGATGGTCCAGGGCCGCCTGCGTCTCGGCCTCGGTGGCCTCGAGGATCGGGTGGCGGCTGGTCTTCTGGTTGCAGCCCGCGACCAGCGCGTTCAGCGTGAGCGGATAGGTGTCGGGGACGGTGTGCTGCTTCTCGACGAGGACGCCGATGATCCGTGACTCGAGCAACGACAATGCGGGGAGGGGGGGAGCGCCCATGCGGGTACGGATGGCCAAACCCGCATGTTACCTTGCGCCGGCGGCGATCCCGGTCGCCGCGGAAGGACTTTCGGGGCCGGGGCCCGGGCTTGCGGGTGCCTCAGGCGTCGAAAGTGAAGACGCCCTTCGGATTCTTGCTGCGGGCGACGGACAGGAGCACGTCGGCGGCCTGCTTGACGGCGTTCCAGCTTGCGACGATCGCGGTGGCGATCAGCTCGGCGATGTAGACGCTGCGCTCGATGCGGGCGCGGCGGACGTATTCCTCGATTGCTTCGTAGCCTTGCATGGTCGACTCCTTGTGGGGTTTTGCAGCGCCCGGGCCGGGTGGGCCGTATCGGCGGCTGTCGGAAGTGAATATAGTGGTCTTGGTGCAATGCAACAAACGATATGTTCTTGCGCTTTGAGTTAGAAAAGCTAATCTATTGATCCCGTGAGCGACCGCCTTCCGCCCCTGAACGCCCTGCGCGCCTTCGAAGCCGCAGCCCGGCACCGAAGCTTCAAGCACGCGGCCGAGGAGCTGTTCGTCACCCCGGCGGCCATCTCCCAGCAGGTGAAGTCGCTCGAGGAATACCTGGGGGTGGAGCTCTTTCGGCGGCTCACGCGCGCCATCGAGCTCACGCCGGCGGCCGAGGCGATGCTCCCGAAGCTGCGGGAAGGGTTCGACAGTTTCGCGGCGGGCCTCGCGCGGGCTCGCCGGGCGGAGGAGCGGGGAAGGATCGCGGTGGCCGCGCCGCCCAACTTCGTGGCCCGCTGGCTGATGCCGCGGCTGCGCTCGTTCACCACGTCGTATCCGCAGTACGACCTGCGCATCATCGGGACGCTGCGCGCCATCGACAACCCGGAGCAGGAAACGCAGGTGGAGACGGACCGCGCGGATGCGGAGGCGCACGTGTCCGTGCGCTACGGGATGGGCGACTACCCCGGCTCGGTGGTCGACCTGCTCTTCCGCCCCACCTACGTGCCGGTGTGCAGCCCGAAGCTGCTCGGGCGCGGCCCGCCGCTTCGCAAGGCCGCGGACCTCAGGAACCACACGCTGATCCACGACGATTCCTCGCCGGGCGACGAGGAGAGGCCGGGGTGGGTGGAATGGCTCGCGCTCGCCGGCGCGAAGGGCGTCGACGGCTCGCGCGGCCCGCGCTTCTCCAACGCTTCCCTCGTGCACGAGGCGGCCATCGACGGCGTGGGAGTCGCGCTCGCGCTGCGACCGCTCGTCGATTCCGACATCGAGGACGGCCGGCTGGTCGTGCCGATCGAGCGCGCGGTGCCGACCAACTTCGCCTACTACCTGGTCACGCCCGAGGCACTCATCGCGCATCCCGCGGCGAGCACCTTCCGGCGCTGGCTCACCGCCCAGGCCGAGGGCCATTCCCGCCGGCGCGCAAGGTAAAGGGGACGGTTCCCAGGAACCGTCCCCTTTACCTTGCGGGGTCGAGCGGCGGCTCCTGCATCGCGGCGACCTGCTCCTTCAGCTCCAGCACGCGGTCCTGCCAGTACTTCTGCGTGTTGAACCACGGGAAGGCCATCGGGAATGCGGGGTCGTTCCAGCGCCGCGCGAGCCACGCGGAGTAGTGCAGCAGCCGCAGCGTGCGCAGCGCCTCCACGAGGGCCAGCTCGTGGCCGTCGAACGTCGCGAAATCCTCGTAGCCGGCGAGCACGTGGCGAAGCTGCGCCGACATCGAGGCGCGATCGCCGGACAGCAGCATCCAGAGATCCTGCACCGCAGGACCGGTTCGCGCATCGTCGAAGTCGACGAAGTGCGGGCCGCCCGGCGTCCACAGCACGTTGCCCGCGTGGCAGTCGCCGTGCAGGCGGATGCGCGCCACGCCTGCGGCCCGGTCGAAGGCACGCTGCGCCCCCTCGATGGCGAGCGCCGCGGCGCCCGACCAGGCCTCGCGCAGGTCCGCGGGGATGAAGTCGTGGGCGAGGAGCCAGTCGCGCGAGGCCGTGCCGAACGACGCGACGTCCAGCGCCGGGCGGTGCTCGAAGGGCTTCGTCGCGCCCACGCCGTGGATGCGGCCGATGAACCGCCCCAGCCACTCGAGGGTGTTGGGATCCTCGAGTTCGGGCGCGCGGCCGCCGCGGCGCGGATAGAGCGAGAAGCGGTACCCGGCGTGGTGATGCAGCGTGGTGCCGCCGATCTCGAGCGCGGCCACCACGGGGATCTCGCGCGCGGCGAGCTCGCTGGCGAATTCGTGCTCCTCCAGGATCTCCTCGTCCGTCCAGCGCGCGGGGCGGTAGAACTTGGCGACGAGGAAGCGGGCGTCGCCGAGAGGGCCGCCCTGGTCCTCCTCGAGCCCGATCTGGTAGACGCGGTTCTCGTAGCTGTTCAGGGCGAGCTGCCGGCCGTCGGCCAGGAAGCCCACGCTCTCGACGGCGTTCAGCACGACATCGGGCGTGAGGCCGGCATAGGGCGGGGCGATGAAGGTGTCGTTCACCTCCTCATTGTACGGCCGCCCCCGATTGGGATGATGCGGCGCAACAATGCACCCGCACGGTGCGCGCCGACGCCGGTCCCCCAGGGCGCACCGGGAGCGAACACGCGTGGCACGCCTCATGCTCTGTCAACGCAAGTCACGCGGGAGCACACGCCATGCATTCGATCTCGCCCATCCTTCGCCGATTGTCGCGACGGCGCGCCGCAGAGCCGGGCGATGCCGCCGCGTGGCTCGATGCGGACGAGTCCTGCGCGCTGTGGGGCGCCGTCCTCGACGGCGCGTTGCCGGAACTCGAGCTCGGCGCGCTCCTCGCCGCGTTCGCGATCGCGGGCGAATCGCCGGACGAGCTGCTCGGCCTGCACCGGGCGCTGGCCGCGCGGCAGGCTCGGTTCGCGCCCGCGCTCGCGCGCCCCGCCGTGTCGATCCCCGTCCATGGGCTCGTGCCCGGCGAGGCGGCGTTCTCCGTGCTCCTCGCGCTGTTCCTGCGACGCTTCGACGTGCCGGTCGTGATGCACGGACCGCTCGACGCGCCGGAGGGACCCTCGGCGCCGGTGCTGCTTCGGGAGCTCGGCGTGATGCCCAGCGCGTCGCTCGCCGATGCCGATCGCGAACTCTGCGCGACCGGCATCGCGTTCCTGCCCGTCCAGCTGCTGTCGCCGCCGCTGGGCGACTTGCTCGCGCTGCGCTCCCGGCTGGGATCGGTCAACTCGGCGCACATCGCGGCGCATGCCCTGGATCCGGGTGCCATGGGGGCGGTGCGCCTTGCCATGACGGTGCCGGGAACGCCGAGCGCGCGGCTCGCCGCCCTGGTCGCCGGGACGCAAGGCGAAGCGCTGCTGCTGGGCTGGCCCGCGGGCGCGCCGGCGGGCAACCTCTCGTTTCGCCCGCGCGTCACGCTCCTTTCGGGCGGCGCGCACACCGTCCTGTTCGAGGCGGAAAGCGTCGATCGCTCGGCCCCTGCGGGCCTGCCGGATTCGCCGCAGCTCGTGCCGTGGATCCGGGCGGTGGTCGAGCGCCGGGAGCCCGCCCCGCTGCCGCTCGTGAATCTGGCCACCGCTTGCGTGCATGCCGCGGGCGCCGCCGCGGACTTCACCGAAGCCAAGGCCATCGTGGCTCTCCAGTCCGGGCGAATGGCCGCCTGACGATGACCTAACCCGTTATTAATAAAAGGGTTTTCTGGCCCCCGGCGAGGCGGGGAACGGCCCCGGTATGCTAGACTGCCGGCTTCGCCGTGGCCCGGCACCAAACGGAGCGCCCCGATGAAGAACCCCCTCGACTCCCTTTGGGGCACCGTCGTTTGCGGGCTTGCCCTGACTGCGGTTCTCTACTACCTCGTGCGCACGCTGATGGGAGGCTGACCGTGGATTTCGTTCACTACGGGCTGGGCCGGTGGCTGCACATCATGGCCGGCGTGATGTGGGTGGGATTGCTCTACTACTTCAATTTCGTGCAGGCGGCGGCGATGAAGGACGCGCAGGCCGACGGCTCCGCGGCGGGCATCGCGAAGCACGTCGCGCCACGCGCGTTGCTGTACTTCCGCTGGGCCGCCGTCGTCACCTGGCTTGCGGGAATGTGGCTCCTCGGCGACAAGGCCGACGAGGCGTTCTTCTTCGGGGACCGCGCCTACATCCCCATCGGCGTCGGCGCGTGGCTGGGGACGATCATGTTCTTCAACGTGTGGGCGATCATCTGGCCCAACCAGAAGAAGATCCTCGGCCTCGCGCCCGCGTCCGAGGACGAGAAGGCGCGCGCGAGGCGCGTGGCGTTCCTCGCCTCGCGGCTGAACGTGGCGCTTTCGATGCCGATGCTGTTCTTCATGTCGGCCTCGGGCGGGCTCTTCCGCACCGCGGTTTTCGGCGCCTGAGGCGGCGTCCCCCGGGCAGCGTGCCGGGACGCGGAATGCCGGCGCCCGCCGCGCTGTTGACACCTTTTTCGATGCGGGAAGGGCCATGAGCGAAGAACCTCGCGTTAGGGTCGGCGTCTGGGACCTGCCCACGCGGCTTTTCCA
>JAGRPO010000336.1 GCA_019449455.1 Betaproteobacteria bacterium
GGCCTACCTCTCGCACGTGGAGCGGGTCCGCCGCGCGCGCAACGACGACGTGCCGGAGAGCTTCTACCGCGACCCGCTCATGTACCAGGGCGGCGCGGGCGACATGATGGGCCCGCGCGATCCCGTGCGCGCGCTCTCCGAAGACTGGGGAATCGACCTCGAGGGCGAGATCGTCGCGATCACCGGCGACGTCGCGATGGGCGCCACGCCCGCGCAGGCCGCCGGGGCCATTCGTCTGCTCACGCTGGTGAACGACGTGTCGTTCCGGCGCCTCATCCCGGCGGAGCTCGCCAAGGGATTCGGCTTCGTGAACGGAAAGGGCGCCAACGCGCTCGCCCCCGTCGCCGTCACTCCCGACGAGCTGGGCAACGCGTGGGACGGCGGCAAGGTGCACCTTCGGCTCGTCTGCCACGTGAACGGCAAGTGGCTCGGCAACCCGAACGCCGGCGTCGGCGCGACGTTCGACCTGTTCCAGCTCGTCGCGCACGCGGCGAAGACGCGCGAGCTCAGGGCCGGCACGCTCGTCGGCACCGGGACGATCTCCAACGGCGACGCGGATTCGGGCTACGCCTGCATCATGGAGGCGAGGCTCGTCGAGCAGGTGGAGGCCGGGGCGGCGAAGACGCCGTTCCTGGCTTTCGGTGACCGCGTGCGCATCGAGATGTTCGACCGCCACGGCGCGACGGTGTTCGGGGCGATCGAGCAGAAGGTGGAGCGGTACTGAGGGAACATGGCCGGCGAAACCACGCACAACCTGCGCGGCGACTACTCCGGCATGCGCCCGGACTACACCGTCGAGCAGGTGTGGTCCGCCTACACGCCGGAAGACCACGCGCTGTGGCGGCGCCTCTACGCGCGCCAGGCGGCGCTCGTCCCGCGCTACGCCTGCCGCGAGTTCATCGACTCGCTCGCGGCGCTCGATTTCGGCGACGCCATCCCGCGCTTCGACGCCGTCAACGCGAAGCTCTCCGCGGCCACGGGGTGGCGGCTCGTCGCCGTGCCGGGGCTCCTTCCCGACGCGGCATTCTTCGGGCACCTGGCCAACCGGCGCTTCCCCGTCACCGTGTGGCTGCGCAGCCCCGGGGAGTTCGACTACATCGTCGAGCCCGACGTCTTCCACGATTTCTTCGGGCACGTGCCGCTGCTCTTCGACGCCGTCTTCGCCGACTACCTCGAGGCCTACGGCAAGGGCGGCATCAAGGCGCAGGAGCTCGGCGCCATCGAGATGCTCTCGCGGCTCTACTGGTACACGGTGGAATTCGGCCTCATCGAGACGCCCGCGGGCATCCGCGCCTATGGCGCGGGGATCCTGTCCTCCGGCGGGGAGCTGCCGTATTGCGTCGACAGCGACGAGCCCAACCGCATCGGGTTCGATCTCCTGCGCATCATGCGCACGCGCTACAAGATCGACACCTACCAGGAATCCTACTTCGTGATCCGCGAGTTCCGGGAGCTGTTCGAGGCGACGGCGCCGGATTTCACGCCCTACTACGCGCAGCTCGCGGGCCGGGCGCCGTACGCGCCCGGCGAGGTCCTGCCCTCGGACCGGCTGGCGAAAAAAGGGGGAGGCGGCGCCTCCCCCCCGATGCCTTCCTGAACGCGCGCGAGGCGCTCGGCACAATTTCGAATGCCGATGGCGGCCGCCTTGCCGGCGTCAGTCCTGGGGTGGATCGGCCCGCAGCAAGGCGCATCGCCC
>JAGRPO010000065.1 GCA_019449455.1 Betaproteobacteria bacterium
ACTGCGCCCACGGGGCGTGCTACCGCCTGGGGCCGCGCGTGTTCCAGGAGCTCGGCGCCGAAGTCGTCGCGATCGGCGTGCATCCCAACGGCACCAACATCAACGACCGCTGCGGCGCCACGCACCCGTCGACGCTCGCCAGGGCGGTCGTGGAGCACGGCGCCGATTACGGCATCGCGTTCGACGGGGATGGCGACCGGCTCGCCATGGCGGACCACGACGGGCGGCTCTTCGACGGCGACCAGCTCCTGTACGCCATCGCCAAGCACCGCCACGAGGCCGGGCGGCTGCGCGGCGGCGTCGCGGGCACGCTCATGACCAACTTCGCGCTCGAGCGGCGCCTGGCCGAGCTGGGCATCCCGTTCGCCCGCGCGAAGGTCGGCGACCGCTACGTGCTGGAGCTGCTGCACGACAAGGGATGGGAATGCGGCGGCGAGAACTCCGGGCACATCCTCTGCCTGGACTGCCATTCCACGGGCGACGCCATGATCTCCGCGCTGCAGGTGCTGGAGGCGCTGGTGGCCGCCGGGCAGACGCTCGCGGACTTCACGCGCGAGCTCACGCTGCTGCCGCAGGTGCTCCTGAACGTGCGCCTGGAGCCGGGCGTGGACGCGATGTCGGATGCGCGCGTGCGCGAGGCCGTCGCCACGGTGGAGTCGCAGCTCGCCGGCCGCGGCCGCGTGCTGCTGCGCCCGTCCGGCACCGAGCCGGTGATCCGCGTGATGGTCGAGGGCGAGGACGGCGCGCGGGTGCGCGCGCACGCCGAATCGATCGCCACCGCGGTCCGCCGCGCCGCCCAGCCCGTCGCGGGCTGAGGGCGCCGGCCATGCGCCAGCTTCCCCCCGAGGTCCTCAAGGGACTGCGGCGCGGCATCGAAAAGGAGGGGCTTCGCATCCGGGACGACGGGATGCTCGCGGACACGCCGCATCCGCCGGGGCTGGGCTCGGCGCTCACGCACCCGAACATCACCACCGACTTCAGCGAGTCCCAGCTCGAGCTCATCACGGGCGTCCACGCCAGCGCGGACGATTGCCTGCGCGAGCTCGTCCTGCTCCACCAGGCCGTCTACCGCCACATCGGCGACGAGATCCTCTGGTGCGCGAGCATGCCGTGCCGGCTGCCCGACGAGGACCGCATCCCGATCGCGCGCTACGGGGACTCGAACGTCGGGCGCATGAAGACGCTCTACCGCGAGGGGCTCTCGCGCCGCTACGGCCGGCGCATGCAGGTCATCTCGGGCATCCACTACAACTTCTCCCTGCCCGACGAGGCGTGGGACTTCTGCGGCGACGCGGGCGACTCGGGAGCCACGGGCACCGCGCGCGACCGGCAATACCTCGCCCTCATCCGCAATTTCCGTCGCCATTCGTGGCTGCTGCTCCTGCTCCTGGGCACGGCCCCGGCGGCCTGCGGGTCGTTCGTCGCGGGACGCGAGCACGGCCTCGCCGCCTGGGACACGGGCACCGTCTACGGGCCGGGCGCCACGTCGCTGCGCATGGGGCGGCTGGGCTACCAGAGCGACGCGCAGGCCTCGCTCGCGGTGAGCTTCAACGACCTGCGCGGCTACGCGCTGGCGCTCAACCGCGCGCTCACCGAGCCGTACCCGGCCTACGAGGCCATCGGCCTGCGCGAGGGCGGCAAGTACCGCCAGCTCGCCACGACGCTGCTGCAGATCGAGAACGAGTTCTACGGCACCATCCGGCCCAAGCGCACGCCGGCGCCCGGCGAGCGCCCCCTGCACGCGCTGGGCGAGCGCGGCATCGGCTACATCGAGGTCCGGTGCCTGGACGTCGACCCGTTCCAGCCCGTGGGCATCGGCGTGGACACGATGCGCCTGCTCGACGTGTTCCTGCTGCACTGCCTGCTCGCGGACAGCCCGCCGGATTCGCCCGCGGAGATCGCGGCGATCGCGCGCAACCAGCGTCTCGTGGCCGAGGCGGGCCGCGACCCGGCCACGCGCCTCACCCGGGCGGGCGAGGCGATCGCGCCGGCCGAATGGGGCGCGCGGCTGCTCGAGGCGTGCGAGCCCATCGCGGCCGCCCTGGACGAGGCGCACGCCTGCGGCGACCACGCCCGCGTGCTCGCCGCCGCGCAACGCGCCCTGCGCGAGCCCGCCTCGTTGCCTTCCGCGCGCCTGCTTCGCGAGGTGGAGCAAGCCCACGGCCGGTCCTTTCCGGGTTTCGTGCTGGCGCAGTCGCGCCGCCACCGCGACGACATCATGGCGCGGCCCCTCGCGCCCGATGCCGCGGCGCGGCTGATGC
>JAGRPO010000337.1 GCA_019449455.1 Betaproteobacteria bacterium
GAGGCCGATCCCGCCACCCTCGTGGCTGCCCTCGGGTGGTCGCCGCGCGTGTCGCTCGCCGACGGCGTGGCGGAAGCCGCGGCCTGGCGCGGAGAGGGCGCGCGGTGAACTTCGTGGACGTGCTGCTTCCGGCGATCGTGGCCATCGCGGTGATCGCCCTCCTGCGCGCGAGCCCGCTCGCCGCGGTGATCGTCGATCGCCCCGTCGAGCGTTCGCTGCACGCGGCCGTGACCCCGCGCTTCGGCGGCATCGGGCTGATGCTCGGCGCGATACCGATCGTCTGCTTCCACGGCGGGCCGCAGGTTCGCTGGATCGGGGGCGCCGCCGCCGCGCTCGCGGTCCTGTCCCTGGTCGACGACCTGCGCAACCTGCCGGTCGCCGTGAGACTGCCTTGCCACCTGGCATGTGCCGCGCTGGCGATCGGCGTGGCCTGGCCCGGCGCCGGGGCCGCGAGCGCAGCGGCCATTGCCATCGCCCTGGCGGCGATTCTCGCCATCACGTGGATGATGAACCTCTTCAACTTCATGGACGGGGCGGACGGGCTTGCCGGCGGCATGGCGCTGATCGGGTTCGGGGCCCTGGCGTTCGCCGCGCTGCGCGGCGGGGATCCGGAGATCGCCCGCGCGTCGGTCGCGATCGCGGCCGCGGCCGCGGGCTTCCTCCTGTTCAACCTCCCCCCGGCGCGCATCTTCATGGGCGACGCGGGCTCGGTGCCGCTCGGCTACCTCGCGGGCGCGATCGGCGCGCTGGGCGCGTCCCGCGGGGTGTGGCCCTGGTGGTTCCCGGTGCTCGTCTTCTCGCCGTTCGTCGTCGATGCCACGGTGACCCTCGCGAGGCGGGTCGCGAACGCCGAGCCGTTCCTGCAGGCGCACCGGACCCACTACTACCAGCGCCTCGTCCTGGGCGGCTGGACGCACCGGCGCCTCGCGGTGTCGGCATGGATCCTCATGGCCGCGGCGGCGGCGAGCGCGGTGGCCGCCCTGGGGCGGCAAGCCGCGGTGCAAGGGGCTATAATTTTATTTTGGTCGGTCGCCTATGGCGGGTTGCTCTGGGCGATAGACCGGCGCCATCCCCGCGCGTAGGCATGACGGGGAGCGCGGACACCTCCAGGGACACGGCGGTGAGAACGAACAAGAATCGCGCGCACGCGCACAACAAAATCCATTCTCACGACCTGAGGCCATGAAACAATTTCAGATGGATTCGCACGCCCTCGTCGCGCTCGCGCACGACGCGGTCGCGCTGATGCTCAGCTGGGCATTCGCCTTCGCGCTGCTTCGCGCCCACGGCACCCCCGCCATTCCGGGCGAGGTCACCGTCGCGCTCCTGGTGGCCATCCCGCTGCAGGCGCTCGTGAGCTACCTCTTCGGCGTCTACCAGGGCATCTGGCGCTATACCAGCCTGCCGGACGTGCAGCGCATCGTGTTCTCCGTGCTCTCGGGCACGGTCGCGGTTGCGCTGGTCCTCCTGGCGACGGGGTTCGAGGGAGTGCTCACCTACCGGGAGTACGCGCTCTACCCTCTCATCCTGGTTTCGATCATGTCGGGCTCGCGGATGGCCGTGCGCTCGTTCAAGGACTGGAGCCTCTACGGGCGCGGCGCCGAAGGTACCCCCGTGATCGTTCTCGGGGCGGGCGACGCGGCGGTCGGGCTCCTCAAGGAGATCTCGCGCAGCCAGGAATGGCGGGTGGTCGGGCTTCTCGACGACGACCTGCAGAAGCTCGGGCGGCTCCTGAACGGCGTGCGCGTGATGGGGGCCCTCGACGACTTGCCGCGCGTGAGCGCGCGGCTGAAGGTGCGCCACGCGATCATCGCGATGCCGTCCGTTCCCTACAAGGTGCGCCGTCGCGTCATCGAGATCTGCAAGCGCGCCAGGGTTTCCGTGCTCACCGTTCCCTCGCTCGACAACGTCGCGGGCGGCAAGCTCGCCGCCCCCAAGATCCGGAAGGTGGCGGTCGAGGACCTCATGAAGCGCGAGCCGGTGACGCTCGACGACGCGGGGCTCCACGAGCTGCTCACGGGCAAGGTCGTCCTCGTCACGGGGGCGGGCGGCTCGATCGGCTCCGAGCTCTCCCGCCAGATCGCCCACTTCCAGCCCTCGATGCTCGTGCTGTTCGAGCAGAACGAGTACGCGATGTACCGCGTCGACGCCGAGCTTCGCGAGGACTTCCCCGAGATGCCGGTGGCGAGCGTCGTCGGCGACGTGAAGAACCCGCGGCGCGTGGCGCAGGTGATCCACCAGTATTCGCCCTCGATCGTCTTCCACGCCGCGGCCTACAAGCACGTGCCCTTGATGGAGGAGCTCAACTCCTGGGAGGCGGTGCAGAACAACGTCTACGGCACCTACGTGGTCGCGCACGCGGCCATCGACTACGGCGTGAAGAAGTTCGTCTTCGTCTCCACCGACAAGGCGGTCAACCCCACGAACGTGATGGGCGCCACCAAGCGCCTGGCGGAGATGGTGTGCCAGGCGCTCCAGGCCGGCAGCGCCACGCGCTTCGAGATGGTGCGCTTCGGCAACGTGCTCGGCAGCGCCGGCAGCGTGATCCAGCGCTTCGAGGAGCAGATCCACAAGGGCGGCCCGGTCACGGTCACCCACCCGGAGATGGTGCGCTACTTCATGTCGATCCCGGAGGCCGCCCAGCTCGTGCTGCAGGCCGGGTGCATGGGCCTGGGCGGCGAGATCTTCGTGATGGACATGGGCGAGCCGGTGAAGATCGTCGACCTCGCGCGCGACATGATCCGCCTGTCGGAGCTCTCCGACGACGAGATCAAGATCATCTACACGGGGTTGCGGCCGGGCGAGAAGCTCTTCGAGGAGCTGCTCGCGGACGACGAGCACACGCGGCCCACGCCGCACCCGAAGCTGCGCATCGCCAAGGCGCGCGACGCCCAGCCGCGCGAATGGCTGGAGGAGCTGGTCGCGTGGCTCGCGCAGGACCGTGTGTCCGCCGACGCCGAAGTGCGCCGCGACCTCAAGCGGTGGGTGCCGGAATTCCAGTCGCAGGTGCGACCCAAGCTCAAGGCGGTGCCGGGCACGCGTGC
>JAGRPO010000338.1 GCA_019449455.1 Betaproteobacteria bacterium
CACCTGGCGGCGATCGCGTTCGTGGTCGCGCTGTCCGTGCTCGGCTACGCCTGCCCCCTCACGATCTGGGAGGACGCGCTGCGGGGCGCCGCGACCGACGAGGGTTTCATCCAGCGCTGGGTCCGGGCCCTCCTCTACTGGAGCGCGCCGCCCTGGGTCTTCACGGCGATCTACGTCGCGTTCGGCGCGCTGGTCGCAGCGACGTGGTGGAAGATCCCGCCGCGGCGCGGCTAGGCCCTGCCCAGCACGAGGTTCACGGCGGCCACGAGCGCGCTCATCCTGAAGGGCTTGCTCACGTAGCCGTCCGCGCCCGCGGCGAGGCCCGCCTTCACGTCGGAGGGCTCCGCCTTGCCGGTCATCATGATGACCGGCATGCGCGCGAACTTCGGGTGGGCACGAAGTCGCGCGAGGATCCGGAGCCCGTCGGCATCCGGCAGCATGATGTCGAGAAGGATCAGGTCCGGAAGCATCGCCTTGTTCACCTCCGCGTTGATCTGGGCGCGGTTGGCGGCGCTGCGAACCTCGAAGCCCTCCACGCTGAAGATCTCCGCCACGAGAGTGGACAGGTCCGGGTCGTCCTCGACCACGAGCAGGGCATGGCGCTCGCCGTTGCGGGGCGGGACCCTTGCGGTGGCGCGGCGCGCGATGGCGACGTAATAGCCGGCCTTGCGCAGCTCCGCGCCGCCCGAGGTCGCTTCCTTCCCGGCGGTCTCGAGCTGCTGCGGCGTCGGAGCCGGGGGCTCGACGGGCGCCGGCCTGGTGAAGTCGAGATCGTCGTCGAAGGGGGCGGGCTGGGTCGGCGTCACGTCGCGGCCTTCTTCTCGCCGATCCGGCTTTCCTCGCCGCGCAGCAGCTTCCTGATGTTGCCTTCGTGACGCCACAGGAGCACCGCGCACATGGCGCAGGTGGCCGCCAAGAGCGCCCCGGGGCCGCGCCATCCGTACACGGCCGCCGGCGCGACGATCGCGGCCACGATGGAGCCCAGGGAGGAGTAACGGGTCGCGAGCACCACGGCGAGCCACGTGAAGAGCGCGGCGGCCCCCACGCGCCAGTCCAGGGCCAGGATCGCCCCCGCGGCCGTCGCCACGCCCTTGCCGCCCCGGAAGCGCAGCCAGACCGAGAACACGTGGCCGAGGAACGCGGCCAGCGCCACGGCGGCCACCACTTCCTCCGCGAGCCCCAGGCCGATGGCCGCCCACACCGGCACCCAGCCCTTGAGGGCGTCACCCGCCAGCGTGAGCACGGCGGCCGCCTTGCTTCCCGAGCGCAGCACGTTGGTCGCGCCGGGATTGCCCGAACCGAAGGACCGCGGGTCCGGCAGGCCCATCGCGCGGCTCACCACCACCGCGAAGGGAATCGAGCCCACGAGATAGGCGGCGGCGACGGCCAGGAACGCGATCATGTCGATACTCTACAATACGCCCTCGAAAACGCCCCCCTTCGCCGCGCCTTGCGGCCTCCCTCCCGATGGACACGATCTTCATCCGCGAATTCCGAGTCGACGCCTGGGTCGGCATCTACGACTGGGAGAAGCTGCGCCCCCAGACGCTGGAGCTCGAGGTCGAGATCGGGATCCCCGGCGCCGCGGCAGGCAAGTCGGACGACATCCACGACACGGTGCACTACGGGCAGGTGGTCGAGCGCTTCGCGGCGGAGCTGGCCGAGCGCCGCTTCGGGCTGCTGGAGGCCCTGGCCGAGCACCTCGCGGGCATCGTCACGGGCGAGTTCAAGGCCCCCTGGGTGCGGATCTCCGTCGCGAAGCTGGGCCACATCCGCAACGTGCGCAAGGTGGGCGTGACGATCGAGCGAGCGCGCGAAGCCGCCCGGTGACGCCGCCATGCTGAAGTGGGCGCTGGTGATCGTGGTGGCGGTCGTGGTGCTCTCCCTCTGGGCCCCGCAGCTGTCGAAGCTGGGCCTCGGCCGGCTTCCGGGCGACATCACCGTGCGCTTCCGCGGGCGGCTCGTGTACCTGCCCATCACCACCACGGTGCTCATCTCGCTCGCCCTCACGGCGCTGGGGCGGATCCTCTAGGGCGCTTCCTCGTCGTCCTCGGTGAACACCGAGCGGTAGGAGGTGTACATCGTCGCGACCATGAGCGGCGCCCACGCGATGAGCCCCAGCCCCAGCGGAATGATCGCCACCACGAAAAGCGCCAGCGTCACGAGCCCGTAGACGAGCATCGGCCAGATGTTGCGGATGCACGCGAGGAAGCTCGCCTTCATCGCCGGCACGGCCGGCACGTCGTGCAGCATGGCGAGCGCGGGCGCGAACCAGTAGGCGGCCATCAGCGGGATCGCCAGCGCCAGGACGACGAGCGCTCCCAGGAGGAGCTGCAGCGGGTCCTCCGGCAGCGACTCGAGGATCCCCGCCTCGTCGCCCCGGATCACCGCCCACAGGAACGGCGGGCCCGCGAACGCGCCGAAGACGCCGATGAGCGCCAGCTCGCCCGCGGCGTAGATCACGCCGATCGCGAACAGCATGCCGGTGTTTCGCCGGAACCCCGCCAGCAGGTGCTCGAGCTCGAGGTCGCCGCCGGTCTCGAGCGACCGGCAGCCGAGCGCGATGCCCCCCATGAGGATGGGCGAGACCAGGCTTCCGATCGTCATCCCGACCCAGGGCACCATCCCGAGGCCGAGATGGATGAGGAAGTAGAGGACGAGGAAGACGATCCACATCAGGGTCGCCTTGCGGAAGAGCCGCCAGCCGTCGGTCACCCAGTCCACGCCCGCGCCGGCGCGAACCCTGCGCCCCGGCATGACGAGCACCGCGGGGCCGGGGTCGTTGGCGGCCGGCCCGGGCAGCGGGAACCCCGGCTCGTTGGCGTGCATGGGAGTCTGCGTCCTGCGGATGGGAGCGAGCGAAGGTTACTCTTCGCGTCCCACCTCAACAAGGACGGGCGAGAGCACGCGCGCGATCTCCGCCGGCGGCAGGCCCAGCAGGTAGCCGCGGCGCCCGCCGTTGATGTAGATGCGCGCGAGCTCCAGAATCGAGCGCTCCATGAACACCGGCATGCGCTTTCGCGTGCCGAAGGGCGAGCATCCGCCGACCAGGTAGCCGGAATGGCGCGTCGCGTCCTCCGGGGTGCAGGGGAACACACGCTTGGCGCCCGCCACGCGCGCGAGCTCCTTGGTCGACACCTTCCGGTCCCCGTGCATCAGCACCACGAGCGGCTCGCCCTTCTCGGTCTCCATGACCAGCGTCTTCACCACCTCGTGCTCGGGCACGCCCAGCGACGCGGACGACACCGATGTGCCCCCGTGCTCCACGTAATCGTAGAAGTGCTCGGTGTAGGCCACGCCGTGCTGCGCGAGAAAGGCGGTGGCCGGCGTCCCGGTGTGCTTTGCCATGGCTTGGATCGAAGGATTCGAATGCGAAGCCGCTAGCGTACTCGACGTCGCCCGCCGCGGCACCGCGCCTTCACCCGCGCAGGATGCGGGCCAGGAGCACGGCGCCGCTCGCCACGAGCACCACGCCGACGGCGCGGCGCATCTGCTCGTTGCTCAGGCCGATGTGGATGCGCGTGCCGATGGCGATGCCGGCCCAGGCGAACGGGACGGCCATGGCGAAGGCCGCGAGGAGCCCGGCCTTGAGGACGAGCCCCGCCAGCGCGTAGAACGTCGTGCGCAGCGTCGCGGAGACGGAGATGATCACCGACACGGTGGAGCGGATTTCGCCCTTGTCGCGCAACCGCCCGGCGAGGTAGGCGACGTTGACCGGGCCGCCCGCGCCGAACACCGCCGCGAGGATGCCGGCCACGGTGCCGGCGGGCACGCACCACCAGGGCGAGATCGTGCCCTTGGGCGAAGGGTTCAGGATCGAGTGCAGGCCCACCGCCATGGCGAAGAACGCGAGCCCGATCTTGAGCGGTTCCTGCGGAAAGCTCACGAGCACCGTGACGCCCAGCGCGATGCCCAGGATCATGAACGGCAGCAGCCGCTTCAGTTCCGCGCCGCTCACGTGCTGCCGGTTCGTGCCGCCGACGAAGACCGCGGCCACCAGGTCGCCCAGCGCCATCAGGGGCACGAGGAAGGTGAGGGGAAGCCAGTTGGCGAGGATCGGGATGGCGATCACCGTCGAGCCGAAGCCCGACATGCCGAACACGGTGTAGGCGAAGACGATGGTGAGCGGCGCGACGACCCAGAAGAGCAGCGGAAGCTGCGAGAGCTCGCTCATCCGCGCGGGTGGTGCTTCGCGTGGATCGCCTTCAGGCGCTCGCGCGCCACGTGCGTGTAGATCTGCGTGGTGGAGATGTCGGCGTGGCCCAGCAGGAGCTGCACGACGCGCAGGTCGGCGCCGTGGTTGATGAGGTGCGTGGCGAAGGCATGGCGCAGCGTGTGCGGCGAGATGGCGGAGCGGATCGCGGCGCGCGCGGCGTAGCGCTTCACGAGCCCCCAGAACGCCTGCCGCGTCATCGGGCCGCCGCGGCCCGTGACGAAGAGCGCGTCGCTCTTCTTCGCGCCCAGGATGCGCGGCCGCGCGAGCTTCTGGTAGCGCTGGATCCAGTCGAGCGCCTCCTCGCCCAGCGGCGTGAGGCGCTCCTTCGCGCCCTTGCCGAGGACGCGCACCACGCCCATGTCGAGACTCACCTGCTGCACCTTGAGCCCGACCAGTTCCGACACGCGCAAGCCGCTGGCGTAGAGAGTCTCGAGCATGGCCCGGTCGCGAAGCCCCAGGTCCGACTCGGCGTCCGGCGCGGCGAGGAGCGACTCGACCTCGGCCTCCGTGAGCGACCGCGGGAGCGAGCGCGGCAGTTTCGGCGCCTCGATGTCGGCGCAGGGGTCGTCGCGGCGCAGGCCCTCGAGCAGCGCGAACCGGTAGAAGCGCCGCAGCGCCGAGACCAGCCGGCCGGTGGTCCGGGGCTTCGCCTTCTTCTGCCCCACCTGCCAGGCGAGGTGGCGATGCAGGTGCTCGGGTCCGGCGGCCAGCAGCCCCACGCCGGGATCGGTGGCGAGCCACGCGGCGAACTGCGTGACGTCGCGCCGGTAGCTTTCGAGCGTGTTGCGCGAAAGGCCGTCGGCGAGCCAGAGCGCGTCGCAGAAGCGTTCGACGAGGCGCAGGTCAGGCTCTGCGGGCGCCTTCATGCGCGAGCAGCCATCGCTTGATCGACAGTTCGAACCCTTCCTCGCGCGCGCCCATGAAGCCGCCCAGCGAGCCGCCCGCGCCCACGACCCGGTGGCAGGGCACGACGATGGGAATCGGGTTCGCGCCGCAGGCCCCGCCGACCGCGCGCGCCGAGGAGCCGATCGCCTTCGCGAGCTCGCCGTAGGTGCGCGTCTGGCCGGCCGGGATCGCCTGCATCGCCTCCCAGACGGCCAGCTGGTGGCGCGTTCCCGCGAGCTTGAGGGGCAGGTCGAAGGCGAAGGCGGGATCGTCGAGATAGGCCTGGAGCTGCACGCAGGCGAGGTAGGCGACGGTGTTTCTCTTCGGCGCGAGGGCCGGGACCTCCGGCGACAGGTAGCGGATGCCGGTGACGTGCGCGTCCGTCGCCGACACGCCGATGGTGCAGAAGGGCGCGCGCACGCAGGCCTGGAACGGGGCCATGGCCGATCAGCCCTCCCCCGCCAATGCGCGGATCTTCCCCGCGAGGTCCGGCGCGATCGCGATGCCCTCCGTCGCGATCCGCTCGCGGTTGGAGCGGCGCCGGTCGCCGGGAAGTCGCACGCCGGCGTCGGCGAGCATCGCCGCCACCAGCGTCTCGATGCGCTCGAGGAACACCTCGCGGCCCGCGAGCGCGTCGGGGTCGATGGCGAGGAAGGCCTGCCCGATGCGCGTGGGCTTTCCCGCCTCGGTGAAGAAGCTGTCGGACTCGAAGCCGAAGGCCGCGCCCGATAGCGCGCAGGCGAGGAGCTCCACCGTGAGCGCCAGCATCGCGCCCTTGGCCCCGCCGGCGGGCAGCATCATCCCCTCGAGGCCCGCCTTCGGGTCGGTGGTCGGGTTCCCGTCCTTGTCGAGCGCCCAGCCCTGCGGGATGGGCCGGCCTTCGCGCGCGGCCACCATGAGCTTTCCGCGCGCGACTTCCGACAGGCTCAGGTCGATCACCATCGGCGGCGCCGTCCGGCGCGGAAAGGCCGCCGCGATCGGGTTGGTGCCGAAGAGAGCGCGCTTGCCTCCCCACATCGGCATCGCGGCCGGGGAGTTGCCGAAGGCGAGCCCCACGAGCCCGGCGGCGGCGATCGGCTCGACGTGGTACGCGGCCACGCCGAAATGGTTGCTGTTCGTCACCGAGGCGAACGCCACGCCGTTCGATCGCGCGCGCGCGATCACCTCGCGCACGGCGAGCGCGCACGCCTCGAAGGCGAGCCCGCCGCCCGCGTCGACGAGGCAGGCGCCGCCGCGTTCCCGGGCGACCTTCGGCACGGCCGCCCCCGCGGCACGGCCGTTCATGACATGCCCGCAGTACTGCGGGATCCGCGAGGCGCCGTGCGAGGGAATGCCGTCGAGCTCCGCGGCCACCAGCGCGGCGGCGGTGGCGGCGGCCATGGCGGGCGTGGCGCCCGAGCGCTCGAGCGCGCGGCGCATGAGGTCCTGCAGCGGCGCGGGAGCGAATCGCCCGGTCACGTGGGGACCGTCACGCGCGAGCGGCGCAGCATCTGCAGGACGAACACGAGGGCGAACAGGCCGACGCCGACCGCATCGAGGCTCCCCACGGGGATGATCACCAGCGCGCCGGCAAGCACCAGCAGCGCGCGCTCGATGAAGTTCGTCTTGCGCAGGAGCCAGCCCTGCAGCCCGGCCGCGAGGGCCGCGATGGCCACGAAGATGAGGAACACGACCCAGCTCACCTCGAGCCAGCTGGCGCCCTTGGGCAGGTTCAGCAGGACGCCGGTGCCCAGCGGGTCGAGCACGAAGAAGAACGGCACCACGAACGCGGGCATCGTGTACTTCCACGCCTGCAGCGTGGTCTTGTACGGGTCGGCGCCCGTGATGGCGGCGGCGGCGAAGCACGAGAGCGCGGTGGGCGGCGACACCTCGGACAGGAGCGCGTAGTAGAAGATGAACATGTGCGCCGCGAAGTCGGGCACCCCCAGCGTGATGAGGGCGGGAGCGGCGATCACCGCGCAGATGATGTAGGACGCCGTCACCGGGACCGCCAGGCCCACGATCCAGACGATGGCCGCGGTGTAGACGGCCGTGAGCGCGAGGCTTCCGCCCGCGTAGTCGATCACGATGGAGGAGAACTTGAGCCCCAGGCCGGTGAGCGTCACCACGCCCACGATGATGCCCGCCGAGGCGCAGGTGGCCGCGACGTTGAGCACGCCCGTCGTCCCCGTCTCCATCGCCTTGATGAACCGCCGCGGATAGAGGGCCGTCTCGCGCTTGAAGAAGCTCACCGCGAACGCCGTCACCGTCGCCCAGAAGACCGACAGCGTGGGCGAGAAGCCGATCATCATGAACACGACGATCGAGGCGAGCGACAGGAAGTGGTACCAGTAGCGCTTCGCCAGGGTCCACGCGCTTTCCACGGTCTCGAACGCCCCCTCGCTCATCCCGTACTTGCGCGCGTCCAGCTCGACCATGAAGTACAGGGAGAAGTAGTAGAGGACGGTCGGGATGACCGCCATCTTGATCACTTCGAGGTACGAGATCTTGAGGAATTCGGCGATGAGGAAGGCCGCCGCGCCCAGCACCGGCGGGGAAAGGATGGCCCCGAGGCCTCCGGCGGCCAGCAGGCCGCCCGCCGCCGCCGGCTCGTAGCCGCTCTTCGCGAGCATCGGATAGGCCACGGAACCGATGGTCACCGTGGTGGCCACGCCCGAGCCCGACGGCCCGCCGAGCAGGAACGAGGCCATCACCACCGCGCGCCCGGCGCTGCTGGACTTGCCGCCCATGAGCGCGAAGGAGAAGTCGAGGAAGAACTTGCCGGCGCCGGAGAACTGCAGGAACGCCCCGTAGATGGTGAACAGGATGATGAGCGTGGCCGAGACGTCCACGGCCGTGCCGAAGATGCCCTCGAGCGTCATGTACATGTGGCCCACGAGCCGCCCGAGGTCGTAGCCGCGGTGCGTCCAGGGGTGCGGCAGCCAGGGGCCCACGAACGCGTAGACGAGGAAGAGCGAGATGACGATGGGCATGATCCAGCCCGACGTGCGGCGCGTGGCCTCGACCACGAGGATCATGAGCGCGACGCCGAAGACGATGTCCCAGGACTGCGGGCTGGTGTTGCGGTCCGTGAACTCGTCGCCGCCGAGGATCATCCAGGCGATCACCGCGATCGACAACAGGGCGAGCGCCACGTCCCACCACATCAGCCGGTGGCGGTAGCGCTTCGCCACGGGGAAGAGCATGAACGACAGGAAGAGCACGAGGCCCACGTGGATGCCGCGCAGCAGGTCCGTGCGCACGATCCCGTAGGCCGCGTAGAGGTGGAACGCGGACGTGGCGACGGCCACGGCGGTCAGGAAGGCGGCGATCCAGCTCTTGTAGTGGTTGAACCTGCCTTCCTCTTCCTCGATGAACTCCTCGACCTTGTGGCGAAGGTCCTCCGGGAGCCCGGCGTCGGGCAGGAAATCCTCTTCGGGCGTCGCGGACTGACTCATGGCTCCTCCAGGGCGCCCTGTGGCCGGGCGCTGCCGCCATTTTCCGCGAAAGCCCGCCTCCCGGGGAGGGAAGTTTCGGGCAATTGGGGTATCGCGGGGTAGGAAGCGCTGATCGCGTGCGTTGAAACTCTCCGCTTCCCCCCCGCCGGCTGCCCGCCGCTACGCGCTCTCGTAGAGCCGAGTGAGGACGAACTCGCGGTGGCCCAGCGCCTCGGCGGCCGTGAGGCGGCCGTTGGCCGTGCGGAACATGCAGTCGAGGAGCGCATCCCCCGCCTGGTCCATGTTCATCTCCTTGCGCAGCAGGGCCGAGACATCCACGTCGATGTGCTCGCTCATGGTGCGCACCGTGCGCGGGTTGGCGGAGAGCTTGATGACCGGGAGGATGGGATTGCCGATCACGTTGCCCTGCCCCGTGGGAAAGAAGTGCACCGCGAAGCCCGCGGCCCCGAGGAGCGTGAGCATCTCTGCCGCGGCCGACGACGAGTCCATGAACCACAGGCCGGGGCCCGTGGGCGTCTCCGCCTTGTCGATGACGCCGTCGACCATGCACTTGCGGCCGATCTTCTGGATGTTGCCCAGGGCCTTTTCCTCGATGGTGGTGAGGCCGCCCTCGATGTTGCCCTTGGTGGGCTGCGAGTCCGACAGGTCGCTCGTCTTGTGCCGCTCGATCACCGCCTGGTAGCGGTCGAACATGAACTGGAACTTCTTCCTCACCTCGTCGGTGCGGCAGCGCGCCGCGACCAGGTGCTCGCCGCCGGTGAGCTCGGTCGTCTCGCCGAAGCAGAGCGTCGTGCGGTGCGGGTAGAGCTTGTCGAAGGCGTTGCCGACGGCGGGGTTGGCCCCGCAGCCGGAGGTGGTGTCGGACTCGCCGCACTTGGTGGAGACCCAGAGGTCCGCGAGCGGGCGCTCCTCGCGGCGCAGCTCGCTCGCCCACTGCACGAACTCCTTGGCCTTCTTCGAGGCGCGCTGGATCGTGTCGTGGTCGCCGTGCTGCTCGATGCCGAACCAGGCGACGGGCTTGCCGGTGGCGGCGATGGCGTCGGCCACCTTCCTCGCCCACCCCTCCTCGATGCAGATCACGACCACCGCGGCGACGTTGGGGTTGGACCCGGTGCCGATGAGCGTGCGGAAGTGGAGGTCGAGGTCGGCGCCGAACTGCAGCCGCCCGTAGGGGTGCGGAAGCGCCATCGTCCCCTTGATGTTGTTCTCCACCGCGAGCGCCGCGGCGTTGGACAGGTCGTCGACGGGCAGGATGACGACGTGGTTGCGCACGCCGATGCGGCCGTTCTCGCGCCTGTATCCCTGGAACGTGGCTTTGCTCAGGTCCATGTGCAGTCCTCTACCAGCGCTTGGTCTTGATGTTGTGGACGTGGGCGTGCTCGCCGACGCCGATGGGGGCCACCACGCGGCCGATGTCGGTGCCGTACTTGATCACCGTCGCATCCTTGCCGAGCGCCTTGATGGCGAGCTTGTGGCCGATGGGAATGTCGTTGGCGGCCTTGAACCGGATTTCCCTGTCCTGGTCCATGATCCAGCCGGTGAGGGTGTCGCCGGCCTTCACGCCCTCGACCACCACAACGCCGACGGAATCGTTCTCGTCGTGCACTACGAAATGGATCATCGCTCGTCGCCTCCTCCACGCGGGAAAGCGATGCTAGACCCGGCCCGGCGGGAAGGTCAACTAGATGAGTTGCATGTTATCCTCCGCGCCATGCCCGCCACCGCCCGCAGCGCCCGCCCGCCCGTCCTCACGCCCGGCCGCCCGCTCTACGAGGAAGTGCGCGCCCACCTCACCGAGGGCGTCGCCGCCGGGCGCTGGAAGGCCGGGGAGGCGATCCCGTCGGAAGCGGATCTCGCCGCGCACTTCGGCGTGGCGATCGGCACCATCCGCAAGGCGGTCGACAGCCTCGTCGCGCAGGGGACGCTCCTTCGCCGCCAGGGCAAGGGCACCTTCGTCACCGCCCACGACGGCCGCCGGCTCATGTTCCACTTCTTCCACATCGTCGGGGCGGACGGGGCGAAGGCCTACCCCGAGGTGCGCACCGCGTCGTTCGAGCGCGGCCGGGCGGACGCGGCCGAGGCCGCCGCGCTCGCCATCGTCCGCGACGAGCGCGTGATCCGCATCCGCAACGTCCTCTCGCTCGACGGCCGCGCCGTGATCGTCGACGACATCACGCTGCCCGCCGCGCTCTTCCCGGGGCTCACGGAGCGCATCTTCACCGCCCGCGACAACACGATCTACCACCTGTTCCAGAGCCGCTACGGCATCAACGTGCTGCGCACCGACGAGCGGCTGCGCGCCACGCTCGCCTCCGGACCCACGGCCGCGCTCCTGGGCCTGCCCGCGGGCGCGCCCCTCCTGGAGATCCGGCGCGTCGCGATCACCTTCCGCGACCGCCCCGTGGAGCTGCGCGTCTCGCGCGTGAACACCGCCTCGCACGTCTACCACAACACCTTCGGCAAGGGCGAGGCGATCTAGGCCGTGCAGACCGCGCTGCTCATCCTGCCCAACTTCGCCCTGATCCTCGTGGGCCTCGCGCTCGCGCGCGGGTTCGGCTACGGGCGCGGCTTCTGGGAAGGGCTGGAGAAGCTCGTCTACTTCGTGCTGTTCCCGGCGCTCCTGCTGCGCTCCATCGCGATCTCGACCCTCGACCTCGCGAGCCTCGGCGTCGTGGTCGCCTGCGCGTGGGGCGTGATGATCCTGGGCATGGCGCTCGGATCGCTCGCGCCGCGGCTCTTCCGCGTCGAGCCCGTCGTGGCGGCCTCCTGCTTCCAGTGCGCCTTCCGCTTCAACACCTACATCGGGCTCGCCGTGGCGGGCAGCGTCTACGGCTCGCCGGGCGTCGCGATCGCCGCGCTCGTCTTCGGCTCCGTGATCCCGCTCGCCAACTTCGGCGCCGTCGGGATGCTGGCGGCGCACGCGCGCGCCAATTTCTGGCTGGAGCTCGCGCGCAACCCGCTGGTGGTCTCGACGCTCGCGGGCTTCGCCTGGAATCTCGCGGGAATCGGAATGCCCGGCTTCCTCGACCAGACGCTGAACCTCCTGGGCTCCTCGGCGTTGCCCGCGGGGCTGCTCGCGGTCGGCGCGGCGCTCAGGATCGAGCACGGGCGCGCGAGCCCCGCGGCCCACGCGTGGTGGCTCGGCGTGAAGCTCGCCGCGATGCCGGTCGCCGCGTGGGCCTGCGTGAGGGTGCTGGGGCTGGGGGGCGTCGAGGCCGGCGTGCTCGTGATGTGGGCCGCTCTCCCCACCGCGTCGAGCGCCTACATACTTGCGGTGCGCATGGGCGGCGACGGGCCTTCGGTCGCGACCCAGATCACCGTGGGAACGATCCTCTCGATGGCCACGTTGCCCCTGTGGCTCGCCGCGATGGCTTGAGGCCGCCGGCCGGGACGCGCCATCGGCGAATCCGGGCGCGAATCGCTTGCGGCGAGGGTCCGATGGGTGCATCTTGGGCGGCTATTTCAGGGCCCGGACGATGACTCGCCTCCTCCTTTTCGGTTCGCCGACGATCGAGCACGGCGGCGAATCCTTCGCCCTCCCCCGCGAGCGACGCAGCCAGCTGCTCGCGTACCTCGCGCTCAAGCGCGCGTGGGTCGCGCGCTCCGAGCTGGCGGCGCTGCTGTGGCCCGGACAGGAAGCCAGGCTCGCCCAGGCGAACGTGCGCAAGAGCCTGTTCCGCCTGCAGGAGATGCCCTGGGCCGCCGGGATCGAGATGCAGGGCGGCGCCCTTCGCCTGGAAGCGGAGACCGACGTCCGCGCATTCGACGCGGCGCTGGGCGAGCGGCGCATCCCCGAGGCCCTGTCGTTGCGGCGCGGCGAACTGCTCGCGGGCTTCGAGGACGACGCGAACGACGCGTGGTCCGGCTGGCTCGGCTTCGAGCGGGACCGGCTGCGGACCGCCTGGCGCGCGGCCGCCCTCGAGCGCCTGGCCGCCGACATCGAACCCGCCGAGGGAATCGACCTGTCGAGCCGGCTGATGGAGGCCGACCCCCTCGACGAGGCCGCGCTCGCCATGCTCCTCGCGTGGCTCGCGCGCGGCGGGCAGGGCGCGCGCGCGAGGCAGGCGTACCGCGAGTTCGTCGACCGGCTCGCCCGGGAACTGGGGCTCGCGCCCGGCACCGAGCTGAAGGCGCTGCACGACTCCATCGCCGCCTCGCCGTCCCCCTCCGACCCGATGGTCCCGCCGGCGCCCGGGCCGCCCGATGACGGCTTCGTGGGCCGCGCGGTCGAGCTGCAGAGGATCGCCACGCTCCTCGCCCGGGAAGGCTGCCGCCTGCTCTGCATCGTGGGGCAGGGCGGCGCGGGCAAGACGCGGCTCGCGCGGCGCGCGATGCGCGAGCTTGCGCCCGGCTTTCCCGACGGCGCCGCGTTCGTCCCGCTCGAGGATCTCCCCGCGGGCAGCGAACTCGCCGCCCGCATCGCGCGCGAGACCGGCCTCGTCCTCGCCGGCGGCCGGGATCCGCTGCTGCAGCTCGCCGACTTCTTCCGCGACCGCCGGATGCTGCTCGTGCTCGACAACTTCGAGCACCTCGCGGCCGAGGCGCCGGTCCTCGAGCGCCTCCTCGACGAGTGCCCCGGCCTTTCCGTCATCGTCACCTCCCGGGTGCGCCTGGCCGCCTTCCACGAATGGCTCCTCCCCCTCGAGGGACTGCCGTGCCCGGAGCCGGAAGACGAGGACCGGCTCGAGGCGTTCGACGCGGCGCGACTGTTCGTGCAGGCCGCGCGGCGTTTCGAGCCCGGCCTTGCGGCCGCGGCGCAGGCCGCCTCGATCGTCGAGATCTGCCGCCTGGTGGAGGGGCTCCCGCTCGCCCTGGAGCTCGCGGCTTCCTGGACGCGCGTGCTCCCGTGCGACGCGATCGCCGCCGAGCTTCGCCACGGCACCGAGCTGCTGCGGGCCGTCGACGCCGCGCGCCCGGCGCGGCACGCGAGCATCGACGTGGTGTTCGACCAGTCGTGGCGGCTCCTCGGCGAGGCCGAGCGCAGCGCCCTATCCCGCCTTTCGGTGTTCCGCGGGGGATTCACGGCCGACTCGGCACGCGCGGTCGCCGGCACCTCGCTGCCGGTGCTGGGGGCGCTGGCGGACAAGTCGCTCGTGCGCAAGGAAGGCGCGCGCATCTCCATGCACCCGCTCGTCCAGCAGCTGGCCGCGTTGCGGCTGGGCGAGGGCGAGGCGCGCGAAGCCACGCGCCGGGCGCACGCCCTGCACTTCCGCCGGCTCCTCGCGCAGCTGCGCCGCCTGGTGGAGAACGGCGACCGCGACGGCCTGCGTCAGCTCGACGCCGAGTACGAGAACTGCCGCACCGCGTGGCATTGGGCCATCGAGCGCGAGGACGCCGGGACGCTGGCGGGCTGCGTTCCGGCGCTGCGCCACTACTGGGACCACCGCGTCGCCTTCCACGAGGGCCTCACGCTGCTCGCGGCCGCCCTGGAATCGGCGAGCGCCCGCGGCGACCCCCGGCTCGAGGCGTCGATCCTGGGCGGCATGGCGCACCTCGAGTACCGGCTGGACCGCTACGCGGCCGCCGAGGCGAACGCCCTGCGCGGGCTCGCGGCGGGACGCGCGGCGCACGATCACGGCTCGCAAGCCCTCAGCCTCCAGGTGCTCGGCACCTGCTGTTTCCGGCAGGGACGCTACGGCGAGGCACGCCGGTTCTTCCGCCAGGCCCAGCGGCAGGCGAACGCGGACAGCGATCCGCGCAAGGCCGCCGTCATGCTGTACAACGCGGCCCTCGTCGAGAAGGCAACGGGGCGCTATGCCGACGCGATGCGGCTCTTCATCGAGTCGCTGGCGCACTACCGCCGCCTGGGCGACGTGGCCGGCGAGGCCCTCTCCCTGAACAGCCTCGGCGCGCTGCACATGGACAGGGGCGAGCACGAAGCGGCGGCGGCGCACCTGCGGGAGGGACTCGCGGTCTGCGACCGCCACGGGCTCGCCGGCCCGCGCGTGTTCATCCTGTCGAACCTGGCCGAGCTCTCGCTGAAGACCGGCGAGGACGACTCGGCGCTCGCGTACGCGCGGCGCACGCTCGAGATCGCCGAGTCCGCCGGCCACCGCGTCATCGCCTCGGCGATGAAGCTCGTCCTCGCCCGCCTCGCCCTTCGCCGCGGCGAACTGCCGGCCGCCCGCTCCCACCTCGCCGGGTCCCTCGTACTCGCGACGGCCATCGGCAGCCCGTTGCTGCAGGTCGAGGCCGTCTCCTTCTTCGCCGACCTCCTCGAAGCGCAAGGGGAGGCCGATTGCGCGCGGCTCGTCCTCGCCTTCGCGGCCGGCCATCCCGCGGCGAGCGCGCCCCTGCGCGACGCCCTGCGCGCGCGTCTCGGGCCCGCACGGCCGGCCGGCGGGCGGGACTGGCCCGGGCTCGCCCTCGACGAGCTGGCCCATCGCATCGTCGTCGAGGCCGACGGCGGCCACGATTCGCTCGTCTGCCTCCTGAAGCGGCCGCGGTAGCCGCAAGAGCGAGGAACGCTCGAGGAACGCCCCCCCGCGTACCGTTCGCCCCTCCTGGAGGACGAACCGATGCGCACCCGACTGCAATCCGACCACGCCCTGCCCGGCGAAGCCCTGGCCGAGGCCCTCGCCTGCGGCCGGCGTGCCCATGCCGCCAACGGCTTCGGCGACTTCCAGGGCGATCCCTACCCATCCCGAAAGGAAAGCACTCCCATGAACGTCGCCACGCTCGAGCACCCCGAAACCGCCGCCCCGCCGGCTTCCCATCGCTACGCGAAGTGCATCGCGGCGTCCAAGCGCGTCCGCTGGGACATCGACCGCGACGTGATCCGCGGACGCCAGTTCGATTTCGGCAGGAAGTTCCTGCCCGACGGCCTGTCCCTGGTGAAGGCCCTGTCCTTCCTGCGGCCGGACGAGGCGCGCTTCTTCTCGCAGGTCCAGGGCCGGACCTACGCCAACATGTTCGGCCTGGTCGAGCGCTACATCGGCGCGAAGACGCTCGAGATCAGCCGCGGCTACGCGCTCGGCGACCAGGTGGCGCTCGAGGCGCTGGTGCGCTTCACGGACGAGGAGCTCAAGCACCAGGAGCTGTTCCGCCGCCTCGAGCAGATGGCCGGCGCGGGGATGCCCGCGGGCTACCGCTTCGTGGCGCAACCGAACGAGGTCGCCGGCGCGGTGCTCGGCAAGTCGACCTGGGCGGTCCTCGGGCTCACCCTCGACATCGAGCTCTTCACGCTGGCGCACTATCGCTCGAGCATCGAGACCGACGCGGAGCTTTCCGATCTCTGGAAGGACGTGTTCCTGTTCCACTGGAAGGAGGAGTCGCAGCACGCGATCCTCGACGAGCTCGAGTGGCGGCGCGAGGACGCGCGGCTCGGCAGTGAGGAGCGCGACGGGGCCGTGACGGACCTGATCGACTTGGTCGCCGCCGTCGACGGCATCCTGCAGGCCCAGGCCGCGGCGGACACCGGCTACTTCACGCTGCGCGCCGGCCGGAGCTTCTCCCCGGCCGAGCAGGACGCGATCCACGACGTGTTCCTGAAAGCCTATCGCTGGCAGTACATCGCGAGCGGCGTGGAGGAGCCGCGCTTCACCGACGTGCTCAAGGCCCTCGTGTCCCCGGCGCAGATGGAGCGGATCGGCGCGGCGCTCGCCCCGATCCTCGCGCACGTCGAGGCATGAACACGGCCACCCTGGAGCGCCCGCGGCCACCGGCCTCGACGGTGATCCTGCTGCATTCGAGCGGGAGCTCGGCGCGGCAGTGGGAGGGCCTGATCGAGGCCCTGCGGCCCCGGTACCGCGTGCGCGCGGTGGAGTTCCACGGCCACGGCATGCGGGCGCCCCGGGACGCGATTTCGCCGATGCGGCTGGCGGACGACGCGGCGCTCGTCTCCCCCCTGCTCCACGAGGCCGGCGCCGCGCACGTCGTCGGGCACTCCTATGGAGCCGCCGTCGCCCTGAAGCTCGCGTCCATGCACTCGGCACGGGTGCGCAGCCTCGTGGCCTACGAGCCGGTGCTCTTTCGCTGGCTGCTCGACGACGCCGGGAGCGCCTCGCCCCTCCAGGACATCCTGTCGGTCGTGCAGTCGATGCGCGAGGGCCTGGCGAGGGGCGACGAGCGATCGGCGGCGAGGCTCTTCGTCGACTGCTGGTCCGGGAAGGGCTCGTGGGACGCGCTGCCCGGCTCGAGACAGGGCCCCATCGCGACGCGCATGCATGCGGTCCTGCAGCACTTCGACGCCCTGTTCGCCGAGCCGCTCGCCGGATGGCAGGTCGCCAGCCTCGGCATGCCGATGCTCTTCCTCAGCGGCGCGTGCACGGTGCCGGCCGCGCGCCGCATCGCCGAACTTTCCCGGCTCGCGGTTCCCCACGCACGGCACGCCGTGCTCGCGGGAATGGGTCACATGGGGCCGATCACGCACGCCTCGGCGGTGAACCACTGGATCGCCGGATTCCTGCACGCCCAGCTGCCCCTCGAGGCCGCCGCCGTGACTTGATCCGGCGTAGGATGGTCGCAGGACAACTGCGCGTGGTTCGACATGAAGCTCGACGGCCAGAGGGAAAGCGACAACGTCGAGGACCGCCGCGGCGGGCTCGGCGCGAAGGGCTCCATCGGCATCGGCACGGTCGTCATCGCCCTGGTCGCGTGGTACTTCGGCATCGACCCGCAGACGGTGCTGGATGCCGCGCAGGTGGTTTCCCCGCCCGAATCCCGCCAGTCCGCGCCACAGGACGCGCCGCGCGACGAGCTCTCCGTGTTCGTCGCGAGGGTGCTCGCGAGCACGGAGGACACCTGGGAGGGCGTCTTCCGCGACGGCGGCGCCGGGTACCGCGCGCCGAAGCTGGTGCTCTACTCCGGGTCGACGCCGTCGGCCTGCGGGACGGGACAGGCGGCCATGGGGCCCTTCTACTGCCCCGGCGACGAGAAGGTTTACATCGACCTCGCGTTCTACCGCGACCTGCGCGACCGCTTCCGCGCCCCCGGCGACTTCGCGCAGGCCTACGTGATCGCCCACGAGGTAGGCCACCACGTGCAGAAGTTGCTGGGCGTCTCCGCCAAGGTCGACGGCATGCGCGGCAGCGTGAGCCGGGAGCAGTTCAACCGCGTCTCGGTGCGAACGGAACTGCAGGCCGACTGCTTCGCGGGCGTCTGGGCGCACCGCGCGCAACGGGAGCGCGGGCTGCTCGAGGCCGGCGACCTCGAGGAGGGCCTTGCCGCCGCCGCGGCCATCGGGGACGACCGGCTTCAGCGCCAGTCCGGCGGCACGGTGATCCCCGACTCGTTCACGCACGGCTCGTCGGCGCAGCGTGTGCGCTGGTTCCGCGCCGGGTTCGAAGGCGGAAGCCTCAAGGCCTGCGACACCTTCGCCGCGCGCTCTCCCTGACCGGGCCTGCGAAGGGGACCGGGAAGCGAAAGGGCCGCCCGAGGGCGGCCCTTTGTTCGCGGCGCGGAAGAGGCGCTCAGTCCTTGGCCGGCTCCACCGGCGGCAGCACCTCGCGCTCGGACGTCGACTTGAGCTTCTCGCGGATGCGCGCGCTCTTGCCCGAGCGGTCGCGCAGGTAGTAGAGCTTGGCGCGGCGCACGTCGCCGCGGCGCTTGATCTCGATGGAGGCCACCGCCGGCGAATAGGTCTGGAAGGTGCGCTCCACGCCTTCGCCGCTGGAGATCTTGCGGACGATGAAGGAGGAATTGAGGCCCTTGTTGCGCTTGGCGATGACCACGCCCTCGTAGGCCTGCTCGCGCTTCTTGTCGCCTTCGACCACCTGCACCTTCACGATCACCGTGTCGCCGGGGGCGAAGTCGGGGATCTTGCGCGCGAGGCGCGCGATTTCTTCCTGCTCGAGTTTCCTGATGAGATCCATTGCCAGTCCTTTCGTTGTCGGCCTTCCGGCCTTCCGTGCAGAGCAGCCCTCGGGCTGGTGCACGCGGTTTCTTGGTCGATACTACCGCTACTGCCGTTCCTGCGCCTGCTGCTCGCGGCGGATTTCCTCGAGGAGCTCCGCGTCCTCCTTCGAGAGCGCCCGGCCTTCGAGAAGGTCCGGCCGCCTCGCCCGCGTGCGCGCGAGCGCCTGCTTGCGGCGCCACCGCGCGATCGCGGCATGGTTGCCCGACAACAGCACCTCGGGCACCCGCATTCCCTGCCACTGCTCCGGCCGCGTGAAGTGCGGCCAGTCCAGCAATCCTTCCGAGAACGAGTCCTGGGACGCGCTCCCGGCATCGTTCAGGCTTCCCGGCAGGAGCCTCACGACGGCGTCGACCACCACCATTGCAGGAAGCTCTCCGCCCGAGGTCACGTAGTCGCCGATCGAGATCTCCCGATCCACCTTGCGCTCGATGAGGCGTTCGTCCACCCCCTCGTAGCGCCCGGCGACGAGCACGAGGCCCGCCGACTGCGCGAGCTGCCTCGCGACCGAATCCGTGAAACGCTCGCCCTGCGGCGAGAGCAGAAGAACCTGCGGCCTTTCCACCCCGGCGGCCTCCTGCCTTGCCACCGCGGCATCGATGCACTCCTCGAGCGGCCCCGGAAGCATCACCATCCCGGGCCCGCCCCCGTACGGCCTGTCGTCCACCGTGCGGTGCGGGTCGCTCACGAAATCGCGCGGGTTCCACGCGCGGAAGTCGAAACCGCCCTCCTCCAGCGCGCGCCGCGTGATGCCGTGGCGGGTCACCGCCTCGAACATCTCGGGGAAGATCGTGACCACGTCGAAGCGCATCATCAGACGTCGTACCCCGCTTCCCAGTCCACCGTGATGCGCCCGGCCTTCCGGTCGACCGACTTCACGTAATCCACGATGAACGGTATCAGCCTCTCCCGCTCCCCGCGCACGACCAGCACGTCCGACCCGCCGGCCCGCAGCAATTCGTCCACCTGCCCGAGCGCCTCGCCCTGCAGGTTCACCACGTCGAGCCCCACCAGGTCCACCCAGTAGAACTCGCCTTCCTTCGCCTCCCCGAGCTCCTCCCGGGTGACGGCGACGTCGAACCCCTGCAGGAGCTCGGCGGCGTTGCGATCGTCGACGCCCTGCAGCTTGGCGCTGACGGCGGCCGGGCGGACCTTGAATTCCTCGAGCACTGCCGATCGCCACCCGGATTTCGTCCGCACCCACCACGAAGGATGGCCGGCGAGGCCGTCGGGAGATTCGGTGAAGGTCTTGAGCTTGACCCAGCCCTGGATGCCGAAGGGGCCGAGGATGCGCCCCATCACCACCAGCCGCGACTCGTCCCCCGCGTACGGGGAACCGGCGGGATTACTTGGC
>JAGRPO010000339.1 GCA_019449455.1 Betaproteobacteria bacterium
CCTTCGGAGGGCAGTACTCTATCCAGCTGAGCTACGGGCGCGTAGGTGCCGGATTTTAGACGACTTCGTCCTCCCCCGTCCAACGCAGGCCGTGATTTCCCCGCGGGGAGCGGGCTATAATCGCGCCCTGCCGACCCCCCCGCCGCGACCGATCAGCCCGAGGAAACCATGTCCCACGACCACCATCCCGACGCCGTCGAAGAGAACCTGGATGCCCATCCGGTGAAGCTCGCCATCTGGATCGGGATCGGCGCGGTTGCGCTCGTCGTGGGCATCGTCCTGCTCGCGAAGTTCGCGGTCGGCGCCTACGGCGGCCGCTCGCTCGAGAACGACCCGGCCATGGCCCCCGCGGCGCTCAACGCGCGCATCGGGCCCGTGGCAAGGCTGCACGTGGAGGGTGCCGCAGCCGTCGCGCCGGCAACCGCTTCGCCCAAGCCTGGCGTCGCCGCCGTCGCGCCGGCAACCGCTTCGCCCAAGCCTGCCGCCGCCACCGTCGCCGCCGTCCCCCCCGTGGCGGCAGCCCCGGCGAAGGCCGGCAAGCCCGACGGCAAGAAGGTCTACGACAGCGGGTGCGTGGCCTGCCATTCGACCGGTGTCGCCGGCTCCCCGAAGCTGGGCGACAAGGCCGCCTGGGCGCCGCGCATCAAGACGGGCAACGACGCCCTCTATGCGAGCGCGATCAAGGGCAAGGGCGCGATGCCGCCCAAGGGGGGCAACATGGCCCTCGCCGACGCCGACGTGAAGGCCGCGGTCGACTTCCTGGTCGGCGCGGCGAAATAGCCGCCTCCAGGACGAGCCAGCGAGAAAGGGCGATTCCGGTCGCCCTTTTTTCGTTTCCAGCCCCATGACCCTCTACGCGGTCGGCGACCTCCAGGGATGCCTCGAGCCCCTCGAGCGCCTCGTCGACGACCTCGCCTTCGACCCCGCGCGCGACCGCCTTTGGTTCGTGGGCGACCTCGTGAATCGCGGCCCGGATTCGCTGGGCTGCCTGCGCTTCGTGAAGAGCCTGGGAAGCGCCGCGGTCACCGTCCTGGGCAACCACGACCTGCACCTCCTGTGCGTGGCGGAGGGAATCGAAAAGGCGCGCCCGCGCGACACGCTCGAGGCCGTCCTCGCGGCCCCCGATCGCGACGAACTCATCGACTGGCTTCGCCGCCGGCCGCTCATGCACGTCGAAGGGGCGTTCGCGCTCGTCCACGCGGGGTTGCTGCCGGAATGGCCGGTCGCCAAGGCGCGGGCGCTCGCGGGCGAGGTCGAGGCGGTGCTTCAGGCGACGGGATGGCGGCGCTTCCTGTCGCGCCTGTACGGCAACGAGCCGGCGCGCTGGAACGATGCGCTCGCCGGCGACGACCGGCTGCGCGCGATCGTGAACGCGATGACGCGGCTTCGCGTGTGCACGCCCGATGGCGCGATGGACTTGTCGTTCAAGGGCGAGCCCGGCGAGAAGTACTCGAAGGGCATCCCGTGGTTCGACATGCCTTCGCGGGCGAACGCCACCCATGCCATCGTCTGCGGGCACTGGTCGGCCCTGGGCCTGCACGTGGGCGAGAACGTCCTGTCCCTGGACAGCGGCTGCGTCTGGGGGCGCTCCCTTACCGCGGTTCGCCTCAGCGACCGCCGGGTGTGGCAGGCGCCTTGCCCTGGCTCGGCAGGCCCAGAAGGCTAGCCACGCGGCGGTGCGCCTCCACGGCTACCTCCTGCCGCGTGAGGCCGTCGGGCTCGATGGGCTCGGCGAAGGCGAGGCGCGCGATCGTCTCGCGCGTGCGGATGACGAGCCCGAGCGACTGGGCGAACGACAGGTCCCCCACATAAGCTACCGAGCGAAGCGGCGTGCCGTCCGGGTGCTCGTATCGCACCGCGACCGGGTAGACGCGCGCGCGATTGGCCACGGCCGCCTCGAAGAGCGAGCTGTGGAACTTGAGGAGCCGGTCGCCCTCCGTGGTCGTGCCCTCGGGGAAGAGGCCCACGCATTCGCCTCCGGCGAGCGCGTCGTGGACAAGGGCATTGATGCGCGCGGTGTCGTGCCGGCGCGCGCGGCGGATGAAGATGGTGCCGGACCTTTCGGCGAGCCAGCCGGCGAGCGGCCAGTCGCGGATCTCGCTCTTCGCGATGAAGCGCGTGTGCCGCACCGACGCGATGGCGAAGATGTCCGCCCAGGAGACATGGTTGGCGGCGATCATCGCGCCCTGACGGCCGTGCGGGGGGTGCCTGCCCTCGCAGCGCACGCGGATGGCGAGGATCGCGAGGAGGTCCTGCGACCAGCGCACGGCGATCTCGTGGCGGCGGCGCGCGTCGGCGCGCGGCCACGCGAAGCGCAGCGTGAGGAAGCTCGAGGCGACGTGCAGCAGGAGCCTCGTCCAGCGCACGGCGCGAAGCCATCTCGGGGTTCGGGTGGATCTCAAGGGTCGCGGGAGGGCCGTTGGGGCGGCCCATTCTCCCACGGCCCGCGCGGAGCTCACATGACGACCGGGCGAGGCACCTTCAGTGCGTGACGCGCGTGGTGCCGCGGCCGGAGAGGATGCGCACGCGGTCGCCGACGCGGAAGGACTCGTCGGCCTCCTGCACGACGGCAATGTACTTGCCGCCGTCGAGCATCACGGTGATCTCGATGCCCTGGCGGTCGTTGGCGTCCTTCTCGATGGCCGAACCGATGACGCCGCCGATCACGGCGCCCGCGACCGCGCCCGCGACCGAGCCGCGCCCGTGCCCGGCCGTGCTGCCGGCGACGCCGCCCAGCACCGCGCCCGACGTCGCTCCCACGCCGGTGTCGGTGGGATTGATGCGCACCATGCGCACCGACTCGACCACGCCGAATCGGACCGTCTGCTCCGTGCGCGTCTCGTAGCCGCGGTAGTCGGCGCCGCCGCGCGGAGGAGCCGCGCAGCCCGCCACGCCCAGCACCGCGGTGGCCACGAGGGCGATTCCCAGCGATTTCGCTTGCATCGTCTTTCTCCTTCGATCGCGAACGCCCCGCCCCGGGACGGGTCAGGGCCTAGAACTTCTCGTCGAACGCCTCCCGGAAGCGCCTTTCGATCTCCTCCCGGGCAACGCGGTGGTTCTGCCCGCCCCGGTAGGCGATCTTGATCGAGCCCATCAAGGATGCCAGCCGCCCGCACTTGCGCCAATCCCAGCCGCGGGCCATGCCGTACAGCAGCCCCGCGCGGAAGGCGTCCCCGCAACCGGTCGGATCGACGAGGCTATCG
>JAGRPO010000340.1 GCA_019449455.1 Betaproteobacteria bacterium
CGCTCCCGCGTGCTTCGCGCGCAGCTCGGCGTAGTCCAGGTCGCGGCCGGCCACCTTCGTCATCGCCGGGTCGAGGCCGCGGTTCACGATGACCACGTGCGCCGGCGGCGCCGCGGACAGGCGGATCGACTCGTCGACGAGAGGCTTGAGCGGGATGGCCTTGCCGCCGCGCGAGCCTGCGTCCGAGGTGACCATCACCTTCGGCTGCGCGTCGTCGATGCGCGCCGCGAGGCTCGCCGCCGCGAACCCGCCGAACACCACCGAGTGGATGGCGCCGATGCGCACGGTGGCCAGCATGGCGAACACCGCCTCCGGCACCATCGGCATGTAGATGAGGACGCGGTCGCCCTTGCCCACGCCCAGCGACTGCAGGATCGCCGCGAAGCGGTTCACCTCGTCGGCGAGCTCGGCGAACGTCCAGCTCTTCTCCTCGTTCACCTCCGTGGAGATCCACACGAGCGCCTTCTGGCTCCCGCGCGCGGCGAGATGGCGATCCACGGCGTTGTGGCAGAGGTTGGTGAGCCCGCCCGCGAACCACGAGCGGAACGGCGGCTTGGCGTAATCGAGCACCTTGTCGTACGGCCGGTGCCAGTCGATGAGCCGCGCCTGCTCGCCCCAGAAGCCCTCGGGATCGCGGATGGAGCGCGCGTGGAATTCCTTGTAAGACGTCATGTTTCCTCCTGGCGGATCGGGCCGGCCCCGCTTCTGCCGGCGAGGCGCTTGTAGGGTAGTGGCCCGAGGCGCAGCTTAGTTGATCCGCCTCAACGAATCAGGTGCGCGGATCAGGGTTTTCCCTAGTCCGGCCTGGCTCCCGTGGCCTTCACCACCCGCCGCCACTTCTCGACGTCGGCCACCAGGAACGACTCGAATTCCTCCGGCGTGCCGCCCACCACGCGCGAGCCGTCGGGCTCGAGCCGCGACCTGAGGTCCGGCGACTGCGCGGCCTTCGCGGCCGTGGCGTGCAGCTTCGCGAGGACCTCCTTCGGCAGCTTCGCGGGGCCCAGGAGGCCGAAGTACGCGGCGGACTCGTATCCCGGCAGCGCGTCGGCGATCGGGGGCACGTCCGGCAGCGCGGGGATGCGCGTGGCGCTGGTCACGCCCAGCGCCTTCACCTTGCCCGCCTTCACCTGCGGCACCGCGTTGATCACCGGCGCGAACATGAGCTTCACCTGGCCGCCGACCACGTCCATGAGCGCCGGGGAGCTGCCCTTGTACGGGATGTTCGCGATCTCGATGCCCGCCATCATCTTGAAGAGCTCTCCCGCCATGTGGATGGAGGTGCCGAGCCCGCCGATGGCGAAGTCGAGCTTCCCCGGCCGGGACTTGGCCAGCGCGATCACGTCCCTCGCATCCTTCGCCGGGAAGTCCTTCGCGGCGATCAGCACCGCCGGCCCCGTCGACACCTGCGTGATGGGCGTGAAGTCCTTCACCGCGTCGTAGGGGAGCCGCGAGCCGTACAGGCCCATGTTCACGGAATGGCTCGTGTTCACGAAGAGGAGCGTGTAGCCGTCGGGGGCGGCGCGCGCCACGGCCTCGGCGGCGATGTTTCCGCCCGCGCCGGGGCGGTTCTCGACGACCACCGGCTGCCCGAGGTCCTTCGCCATCTCCTGACCGAGGAAGCGGGCCAGCGTGTCGGTGGTGCCTCCCGGCGTGACGCCCACGAGGATCTTGATGGGCTTCGCGGGCCAGGCCTGCGGCCACGCGGCGGGAGCCGCGAGGGCGAGCACCGCGAAGGCGGCAGCGGCGAGGGATCGTTTCATGGTCATCTTCTCCTCCAGGGTTGTGTCACTTGTTCACGTCCACCACGATGCGCCCGCGGACCTGCGCCGCCAGGACGCGCGGCGCCTGCTCGATGGCGCCGGCGAGCCCGACCTCCGTGGTGACGGCGTCGAGCTTGCCGCGATCGAGATCGGCGGCCAGTCGCGCCCAGGCCTCCTCGCGCTCTGCCCTCGGCGCCATCACGCTGTCCACGCCGATGAGCCGCACGCCGCGCAGGATGAAGGGCGCCACGCTCGCGGGGAAATCCATGCCCTGCGCCAGCCCGCAGGCGGCGACCGCACCGCGGTACTTCACCTGCGCGCAGGCGTTGGCGAGCGTGTGGCTGCCCACGCAATCGACGACGCCGGCCCAGCGCTCCTTCTGCAGCGGCTTGCCGGGCTGCGCGAGCTCGTTCCGGTCGATCACCTCCGCCGCGCCCAGCGACCGCAGGTAATCGGTTTCGCCCGCCTTCCCCGTCGAGGCCACGACCCGGAAGCCCCAGCCCGAGAGGATCGAGATCGCCACGCTGCCCACGCCGCCGGTGGCTCCGGTGACGAGGATGTCGCCCTGCTCCTTCGACACGCCCTGCCTGGCGAGCGCCAGCGCGCAGAGCATCGCGGTGTAGCCGGCCGTGCCGATGGCCATCGCCTGGCGCGTCGTGAGGCCGGCGGGCAGCCGCACCAGCCAGTCGCCCTTCAGCCTCGCCTTCTGCGCGAGGCAGCCCCAGTGCGTCTCGCCAACGCCCCAGCCGTTGTGGATCACGCGGTCGCCCGCCTTCCACGCCGGATGGCTGCTCGCCTCCACCACGCCCGCGCCGTCGATGCCGGCCACCATGGGCCACTTGCGCACGACGGGCGACTTGTTGGTGATCGCGAGGGCGTCCTTGTAGTTGACCGTCGAGTGCTCGACCTTCAGCGTGACGTCGCCTTCCGGCAGCGCCGATTCCTCGAGCTCGGCCACGCGGGCCTGGAACTGCTCCGCCTCGCGCGTCAGGTAGATGGCCTTGAACATGATTGCGGTATTCCCGGTGGTTGCACTTCGACAATGCCGGCGAGCCGAAGGGATGGCGATTTCCCGTTCCTGGCGCCGCAGGAGTGGCTCTCTCGTGGGGCCCGTCCATTTCGGCCCAGTCAACACACGACTGGCCCGAAATGTCCTCCCACCCGGCGACGTGCTTCGCGTGTCGCCTTATCCGAGAGCCGCGGCGCCAAGGAACGGGAAATCGCCATCCCTTCGGCTCGCCGGCTACCCGCCGATACTACCTCGCCCGCAGCACCTGCGGGTTCTCCGCCGACGCGTGCTTCCTCGCGAAGTAGTCCTTCGACTGCATCTCGCGCAGCCGGCTCGCCGTCCGCGCGAACTCGTTTCGCACCATCCGGCCCGGGCCGGTGTCCTCGGTCGGGGGCGCCACGAGCTCCTCGGGCGGGACCTCCGCCGACATCACCAGGCGCACCCGCTGGTCGTAGAGGACGTCCACGAGCCAGGTGAGCCGGCGGATCACGTCCGTCTGCGCGCTCTGCAGCTGCGGCACCCCCGACACCAGCACCGTGTGGTAGCCGCTCGCGATCTCGAGGTAGTCGAGCTGCGAGCGCGCCTGCACGCACAGCGTCTCGAAGTCGACCCACACCACGCCCTTCGCGCGCTGGCGGAAGGCGAGAGGCCGCCCGCCGACCTCGATCGCTCCGTCGCTCTCGAAGGAGGCCTTCGTCACCGCCTCGAAGAACTGCGCGAGGTGCTGGTCGGCCTCCTCGCCCGGCGGCGAATACCAGACGCGGAATCCCTCCAGGATGCGCCGCCGGTGGTCGGTGCCGCCGTCGAGCGCCACCACGTCCAACTCGCGCTTGACGATCTCGATGGCGGGCAGGAAGCGTGCGCGCTGCAGGCCGTTGGGATAGAGGCCGTCGGGCTCGTAGTTGGAGGTCATCACGAAGACGACCCCCTTCTCGATCATGAGCTCCAGGAGCCGCCCCAGGATCATCGCGTCGGCGATGTCGCTCACGTGGAACTCGTCGAAGCACAGGAGCCGCACCTCCCTCGCGATCTCGGTCGAGATCGCGTCCAGCGGGTCCTCGGTCCCCGGGAGCGCGCGCATCCGCGCGTGGATCTCGCGCATGAACTCGTGGAAGTGGACGCGGCGCTTGCGGCGGTGGCGGCTCACCTTGTAGAACGCGTCCATCATGAGCGACTTGCCGCGCCCCACCCCGCCCCAGATGTACATGCCGCGCGGAGGCTTCCTGCCGGCGCCGAGGTTCGTCACCAGCCGGTTGATCCTGCCGGCGCGGTACTGCCGGTAGTCCTCGAGCTCGCCGAAGAGCCGCTCGAGCTCGCCCAGCACGCGCAGCTGCTCGCTGTCGGTCTCGAAGTCCGGGCGCTGCTGGAAGTGCCAGTACCACTCGAGCGGGCCCGAGTACTGGTTCGGGTCCGCCGGCTCGAGCTCCTCGTCCTCGAAGACGGGAATGCCGGCCGCGTCGGTCATGCCGGGGGGATGCGACGGGACCTCGCGGGAGTCGCCCACCTCCGCCTACGAGTTGAGGGAGCGCTTGTCCACCGCGAGGGCGGCTTCGCGCACCACTTCGGAGAGCGTGGGGTGCCCGTGGCAGATGCGCGCGATGTCCTCGGCGGCGCCCTTGAACTCCATCACCGTCACCGCCTCCTGGATGAGGTCGGAGGCGTGCGCGTGGACGATGTGCACCCCCAGAACGCGGTCGGTCGCGGCGTCGGCCACGATCTTCACGAAGCCCTGCGACTGGCCGGTGCCGAGCGCGCGGCCGTTGATGGCGAAGGGGAACTGGCCGGTCTTCACCGCGATCCCGTCCGCCTTCGCCTTCTGCTCCGTCATGCCCACCCAGGCGATCTCCGGCGAGGTGTAGATGATCCAGGGGATGCAGTCGTAGTCGATGTGCGGCTTCTGTCCGGCGATGAGCTCCGCCACCATCACGCCCTCGTCCTCGGCCTTGTGCGCGAGCATCGGCCCGCGCACGACGTCGCCGATGGCCCACACGTTCGGCAGGCTCGTCCGGCAGTGGCCGTCGACCTGGACGAAGCCGCGCTCGTCCACCTTGAGGCCCACGGCGGCCGCGCCCAGGCCGTCGGTGTTGGGCACGCGCCCGACGGAAACCACCAGCTTGTCGCACTCGAGCTTCTGCGCGAGGCCCTTGTCGTCCGTGTAGTCGACCAGCACGCCGGTCTTGCGGACCGTCACCTTCTCGATCTTCACGCCGAGGCGGATGTTGAGCGACTGCGCCTTGGTGAAGGTCTTCCACGCCTCCTTCTGCACCGCCTCGTCGCAGGTGCCGAGGAAGACCGGCAGCGCCTCGAGGATCGTGACTTCCGAACCCAGGCGGCGCCAGACGCTGCCGAGCTCGAGCCCGACGACTCCCGCGCCGATCACGCCCAGGCGCTTGGGCGGGCCCGCGAAGGCGAGCGCCCCCTCGTTGTCGCAGATCGTCACGTTGTCCACGGGCACGTTGGGCAGCTGGCGCGCCTTCGAGCCGGTGGCGACGACGACGTGCTTCGCCTGCACCGTCTCCACCTTGCCGCCGCTGGCCACCTCGATCGTGTAGAGGTCGCCGGCGGCCGCGAACTTCCCGAAGCCCTGCAGCCACGTGATCTTGTTCTTCTTGAAGAGGAACTCGATCCCCTTGGTCATCTTCGTGACGATGCCGTCCTTGCGCGACTGCATCTTCGTCACGTCCACCTTCGCGCCCGAGACGGTGATGCCGTGCTCGTCGAGGTGGTGGCTCACCTTCTCGAACTCCTCCGAGGACGCGAGCAGCGCCTTCGACGGGATGCACCCGACGTTGAGGCAGGTGCCGCCGAGGGCGAGCTCGCCTTTCGCGTTCTTCCAGCCCTCGATGCAGGCGGTCCTGAGTCCGAGCTGGGCGGCGCGCACCGCGGCGATGTATCCGCCGGGGCCGGCACCGATCACGACGACGTCGAAGGTCTGCGACATGGGTATTCCGATCAGGGTGATTGGTCTAGCGAAGCCAGAACCTGGCGATGTGCACCCCGAGCCCGGCGCACAGGCCCGCGGCGAGCGGGTGCACGTCCTTCAGGAACATCGGCGGATGCTTGGCGAGGCCCAGCAGCCAGAAGGTGACGGCCACCGCGAGCCCCACCGCCAGCGACACCGAGAAGTGGCGCGGCAGGTAGAGCCCGAGGGACTGCTGGAAGAGCACGGCGAGGAAGCCCACCAGGAGCGACCCCAGCACGAAAAAGAACAGCCGGCGCAGGACGGTCGCGGGCTTCCACTTCTTGCGGCGCGCCAAGCGGCGGCTCCTAGACGTCCAGCAGCAACCGGGCCGGGTCCTCGAGCGCGTCCTTCATGGCCACCAGCGACAGGACCGCCTCGCGACCGTCGATGATGCGATGGTCGTAGGAGAGCGCCAGGTAGTTCATGGGACGCACGACGACCTGCCCGTTCTCGACGACGGCGCGCTCCTTGGTGGCGTGGATGCCCAGGATGGCGCTCTGCGGCGGGTTGATGATCGGGGTCGACAGCATCGAGCCGAACACGCCGCCGTTGGAGATCGAGAACGTGCCGCCGGTGAGCTCCTCGATGGTGATCTTGCCGTCCTTGGCGCGCTTGCCGAAATCCGCGATCGCCTTCTCGACGTCGGCGATGGACATCTGGTCGGCGTTGCGCAGGATCGGCACGACGAGCCCGCGCTCGCTGCCCACCGCGATGCCGATGTCGAAATAGCCGTGGTAGACGATGTCGTTGCCGTCGATGGAGGCGTTGACCACCGGATACTTGCGCAGCGCCGCGACCGCGGCCTTCACGAAGAAGGACATGAAGCCCAGCTTCACGCCGTGCTCCTTCTCGAAGCGGTCCTTGTAGCGGTTCCTCAGCTCCATCACCGGCGCCATGTTGACCTCGTTGAAGGTCGTGAGGATCGCGGCGGTGGATTGCGACTGCACCAGGCGCTCGGCGACGCGGGCGCGCAAGCGCGACATCGCCACGCGCTGCTCCGGCCTGCTGCCGGAGGGAATGGAGGCGGGAGCGGGCCTGGCGGCCGGCGCGGCGGCGGGACCGGGCGCGGGGGCAGCGCCCGCCGCAGTGGCCAGCACGTCGCCTTTCGTGACGCGGCCGTCGCGGCCGGAGCCGGCGAGCGCCGCGGTGTCCACGCCCTTCTCGGCGGCATGCTTGGCCGCGGAGGGAGAGGCCGGCTTCGGGGCGGAAGCGGCGGCCGACGCGGCGGTCCGCGCCGCGAGGGCGGGATCGACGGCCGGGGCCACCGCTGCCACGGCGCCCGCGGTGTCGATCACGGCGATCACTTCGCCGGAGGTCACGGAGCTGCCGTCCGCCTTCACGATCTTCGCGATCACCCCGTCGGCAGGCGCCGGCAGCTCGAGCACCACCTTGTCGGTCTCGATGTCGATCAGGTTCTCGTCGCGCTTGACCGCCTCGCCCACCTTCTTGTGCCAGGAGACGAGGGTCGCCTCCGAGACGCTCTCCGAAAGCTGCGGGACCTTTACTTCCAGTTGCATGTCGTTTCCTTGGTGTGTCGCGCCTGCGGGCCCGTCAGGCCCCGGCCTTCCGGGAGGAAGCGGCGTCCAGCATGAGGGCCGCGTCGATGAGTTCCTTCTGCTGCTGGTTGTGGAGCGTGAGGTAGCCAACGGCCGGAGAGGCGGCGGACTTGCGCTGCGCCGCCCCGAGGACCTGGTCGGGACGCAGGTGCTCGAGCAGGTAGTGCTGGATCCGGTGCCAGGCGCCCTGGTTGGCCGGCTCCTCCTGCGCCCACACGATGCTCTTCGCGTTCGGGTAGAGCGCGATCTGCTCGGCGAACTCGGCGTGGGGGAAGGGATAGAGCTGCTCGATCCGCACCAGCGCGATGTCCTCGATGCCGCGCTTGTCGCGCTCGGCCGCGATGTCGAAATAGACCTTGCCGGAGCAGAACACCACGCGCTTCACCTTCTTCGGGGCGGGCTTGGCCGGGTCGCCGATCACGCACTGGAACGCGCCCGTGAGATCCTCCAGCGCGGAGCTCGACTCCTTGCGCCTGAGCAGGCTCTTGGGCGTCATCACGATGAGGGGCTTGCGCATGGGCCGCAGGATCTGCCGGCGCAGCATGTGGAAGAACTGCGCGGGCGTGGACGGGACCACGAC
>JAGRPO010000008.1 GCA_019449455.1 Betaproteobacteria bacterium
CTGGCGGGATGGGGAACCCCGTTGCAACGCTCCTCGGACGGGAGTGATTATACAGCCCCGTCCCGTCCCTTCCAAGCGAGGTCCGAATGCCGCCTGCCGCCGCCAACCCCCTCCTCCTCGGCTCCCGGGGCTGCGGCTCGGCCATCGTCGAGTGCGCCTTCGCGCTGGCCGGCCTGCCGCTCACCGTCGAGGACGTCGACTACTCGCCCGGAAGCCCCACGCGCGACCGGCTCCTGGCCGTGAACCCGCTCGGCCAGGTTCCTGCGCTGGTGCTCCCCGACGGGCGCGTGCTCACCGAGAGCCTCGCCATCCTGCACTACCTCGACGACTTCGCCCCGCGAGCGGCCCTCGTCCCGCCCCGGGGCGACGCGGCCCGCGAGGCGTTCTACCGCTGGGCGGTGTTCCTGGTGGCCGCGGTATACCCGACCTTCACCTACGGCGACGACCCGAAGAAGTGGGTTCCGGACGAAGCAGGCGCGAAGCAGCTGCGCGAAAGCACGGACCGGCACCGCGAGTCGCTCTTCCGGCAGATGGAGGCCGCCGCCTCGGCGCCCTGGTTCCTCGGCGGCCGCATGAGCGCGATCGACGTCTACCTGCTCGCCATGACGCGGTGGCGCCCCGGGCGCAAGTGGTTCGAGGCGAACGCGCCGAAGCTCGTCGCGATCGCGCAGCGCGCCGGCGGACTCGCGCCGCTCGCCCCCATCGTGCTGCGCCACTTCGGCTGACGCCGCCGGCAACGGCAAGCGCGCGCTGCGAGCCCTATCGCTCGACCGGCAGCCCCGCCGCGCGCCATTCCGGAAACCCGTCCACGAGGCGCCGCGCCTTGATCCCCCGCTCGCGCAGCGTGCGCACGGCGTCGAACGACATCAGGCAGTAGGGGCCGCGACAGTAGGCAACGACTTCCTTGCGCTTCGGGAACTTCGCGAGGCGCGACTCGAGCTGGTCGATCGGCACGTTGATGGCGCCGGGCACGTGGCCGGCGGCATATTCCTCGGGCGGACGAACGTCGATGACCACGACGAGGCCCCTGGCCACGCGATCGAGGAGCTCCGCGGGCGGCACGGGCTCCATCTCGTCCTTGTGCCTGAGCCATGTGCGGACCAGCTTCTCGACCTCGGCCACGCGGTTCTCGGCGACATGCTGCAGGGCCGAGTACAGGGCCACCACGTCGTCGCCCGCCAGCCCGTAATAGACGCGCAGCCCTTCCTTGCGCGCGTGCACGAGGCCGGCGGCGCGCAGGGCCTGCAGGTGCTTGGAACAGTTGGCCATCGACAGGCCCGACATGCTCGCCAGCTCGTCCACGCCGCGCTCGCCTTGCGCGACGTATTCCAGGAGCTGCAGGCGCGACTCGCTCGCCAGGGCGGCGGCCACGCGCGCGATGTGCTGGTAGAGGGCGGATTTCATCGCGTTGCTTGACGGGGCGGATTTCGGCATATAGTCTACTACTCAACTGATTAGTTGATCAATGGGCGGCAACGTCCTCATGTTAACGGAGCGGCCGATGCAGGGCGAAGCGCTTGCGGGATGGGAATGGGTGCTGCGCCTGGGCGCATTCGCCGGGGTCTTCGCCGCGATGGCGGCCTGGGAAGCGCTGGCGCCGCGCCGCGCGCGGCTCCACCCGCGCCGCGTGCGCTGGGTCGCGAACCTCGGCCTCGCCGCGCTCGACGGCGCGGTCGTGCGGATCGTCTTTCCGGTGGCGGCCGTCGGCTTCGCCGCGATCGGCGCGGATCGCGGCTGGGGGCTGCTCAATGCGTTCGGGGTCCCCTTCTGGCTCGCCTTTCCCCTGTCCCTCCTGGCGCTGGACCTGGCGATCTACTTCCAGCACGTGATGTTTCACGCCGTGCCGCTGCTCTGGCGCCTGCACCGGGTGCACCATGCGGACCCCGATTTCGACGTGACGACCGGCGCGCGCTTCCACCCCATCGAGATCGTGCTCTCCATGCTCGCAAAGCTTGCCGCGATCGCGGTCCTCGGGGCCCCTGCCGCGGCGGTGCTCGTCTTCGAAATTCTCCTGAACGCGTGCGCGACGTTCAACCACGCGAACGTGAAGCTCCCCGCGGCAATCGACCGCGCGCTGCGCCGGGTGATCGTCACGCCCGACATGCACCGCGTCCACCACTCCACGGCGATGGCCGAGACGAACAGCAACTACGGCTTCAACCTCGCGTGGTGGGATCGCCTCTTCGGCACCTACCGCGCCGAGGCGAGCTTGCCGCAGGAGCGGATGGCGATCGGCGTCGAGGGCATCACGGGCGATGCCCGCGCGGTCTCGCTCACCGGCATTCTCGCGATCCCGTTCGCGGGCGAACGCCGCGCCCCCGCGCTCTCGCCCGGACATGAAGCGCCCTGACCCCGGCCATGCGACGCGGACCGGAGCCCGGCGACCTCGTCCACGCACCCCTCCAGGAGAATCGAAGTGAGCTCGACCCTCTTCATCATCAATGACGCTCCCTACGGCAACGAACGCGCGTACAACGCCCTGCGCCTGGCGGGAACCCTCTCCGGCCGCGAGGGCGAGCAGGTGCGCCTGTTCCTGATGGCCGATGCGGTCGGGTGCGCGAAGGCCGGCCAGAAAGTCCCCGAGGGTTACTACAACGTCCAGTTGATGCTGGGAAAGGTGCTTCGCAAGGGCGAGGTGGGCCTTTGCGGAACCTGCATGGACGCGCGTGGCCTGGCCGAGTCGGAGTTCATCGAAGGCGCGAAGCGCTCCACCATGGCCCAGCTCGCGGAGTGGACCGCGCAGTCCGACAAGGTGCTGGTCTTCTGATCCGTCGCCGCCCTAGGGGCGCAGCCAGCCGCGCTTCGAGGCATGGTAGGCGAGGATCCCGAACGCCACGGCCACGCCGACGTGGATCACCGTGAAGGCCGCGGTGGTGAGGAGCACGAAGCGCCCGACGCGCTCCTCGCCCGACTCGCGGCTGGACAACGCCAGTTCCGCGCCCGCGAGGAACAGGATCACGCCCAGCACCGGCATGGGGAAGAGCCTCAGCAGGACGTGCACCGAGTCGGCGAAGAACAGCGCCAGCAGGGCGAGCAGAACGCCCACCATCACCGTGGCCCCGCCCGTGCGCGCGCCGAACTTCACGTGCCCGGCCATTCCACCGGCGCCGTGGCAGACCGGCACGCCGCCCAAGGCGCTGGACCACGCGTTGGCGAGCCCCGTGGAAATCGCCACGCCGCGCTCCGCGACAGGGCGATCGGGGAACAGCCGGTTGTTCTCGCTCGTGATGGCGAGCAGGGCGTTGCCGAACGTGAGTGGCAGCTGCGGAAGCGCGAGCAGCACGGCGCCCGACCAGAGATCACCTGCCGAGAGCGAGGGCCAGGCGAACGCGGGCCACCGCAACGCCGGCGTGATCGCGCCGACCTGCGCCGCGAGGGCCGGATCGCGGAAGATGGCGACGGCGATGCCCGCGGCCAGCAGCAGGAGCATCGTCGGCAGCCGCGACTGGGCGAGAAGCGCGAAGGCGAGAAGCGCCGCCGAGAGCCACACCGATCCCGACATCATGCGGATCCCTTCGAGCATGAAGCTGAACCCCAGGCCCAGCACCACGCCGAGCAAGGCCGGCCGGGGGATCCATTCGGCGAGTTTCTTCGCGAGCCCCGTGGTGCCCAGGAACAGCCAGATCGCGGCGGTGACGAGGCCCGATCCGACCACGATGGCGGGCGTGATCGCCACCCCCGCGGCACTCGTGGCCGCCGCCGCGCCGATGGCCTTCATCGGCTGCACCGGCATCGGCGTGCGGTACCAGAGGCCCGTGGCGATCATCGCGCCGCCGAAGCCCAGCAGCACGCCGGCGGGATCCATCTTGACGATCGCGAGGTAGGCGATCACGAAGGGCACGAGCGTGCCGAGATCCCCGAACGCGCCCGAGAGCTCCTTCAGGTCGTAGCGGTTGCGGGATTCCGGGACGGGGGGAGACGAGGGCTCGACGCTCATTTGAATCGGATCATAGCGATCCCCGGTGCTTTGCGGCTAAAGTTGCAGGCGTCGATACCGGCATCCCACGCGAGTCCCCCGTGAACCACCCTTCGCTGCTGCTCTTCGCCGCCGTCCTTGCCGCCGGCTGCGGCTCGATGTCCCCGGCCGACCACGCCGGACATGCCGGCCACGATGCCCCCGCCGACGACGGCCGGCAGGCCGTCGA
>JAGRPO010000341.1 GCA_019449455.1 Betaproteobacteria bacterium
GAGGGGCGCGCGCAGTTCGGCACGCTCGAGGGCGAAACCATTCGCGTTCATGAAGGGGATGTGTTCGCCGGGGCACGGGCTACGGATCGCACCGTGGCGCTCGCCGCGGTGAAGCTCCTCACGCCGTGCGTGCCCACCAAGATGGTCGCGCTGTGGAACAACTACCGGGCGCTCGCCGAGAAGCTCGGGCAGGCGACGCCGCCGGAGCCGCTGTGGTTCCTCAAGGCCAACAGCTCGTTCCACCCGGGCGGGCAGCCCATCCGCGTGCCGGCCTCCTACGCCGGGAAGGTGATCTACGAGGGCGAGCTGGGCATCGTGATCGGCAAGCGGACGGCGCGCGTGTCGGAAGCCGACGCGCCCGCGCACATCTTCGGCTACACCTGCATCAACGACGTGACGGCCGTGGAGCTGCTGAAGAAGGACCCCACCTTCGACCAGTGGTCGCGCAGCAAGAGCTTCGACACCTTCGGCGTCTTCGGGCCGGTGATCGCCACGGGGCTCGATCCCGCGACCCTGCACGTGCGCACGGTGCTCAACGGCCAGGAGCGGCAGAACTACCCGGCGGCCGACATGTTCTTCCCGCCGGCGAAGCTGGTCTCGCTCATCTCGCAGGACCTCACTTTCGAGCCCGGCGACGTGATCTGCTGCGGCACCTCGGTGGGCGTGGGCTCGATGAAGCCGGGCAGCGACGTCGCGGTCTCGATCGAGGGGATCGGGGAGCTCGCCAACCGCTTCGAGTAGCGCGCGCCCCTAGCGCACGCGCCCGCCCGACTCCTTCACGCGCCGCTCGATCATCTGGCGGGCGATCCGCGGCAACTGGCCGATGGGGATGGTGCTGTAGACGTCCCTGCCCCAGATGAGGAGCCACAGGTCGTCGAAGCGCCACACCTCGACGAGCGCCTGCCACCCGATGGCGCTCTCGCCCAGGCTGCTCTTCTGCGCGATGGCCGCCTCTGTGAGGGTCCAGGTGCTCTCCGGCGGGTCGAGCGCGGCGAGTCCCTGCAGCGCGCGCCGCCAGTGGATGAAGAAGATCGCGGCGCCGAGGAAGGCGAAGGCGCCCACGGCCGCCATCAGCGCGATCTCGAGCCAGCGGTAGGGCCCCTGCGTGGAGAGCACGAGCAGGCCCGAGCCGATGGCGAGCTCGAGCGCGTAGCGCGTGCCCAGGCGCCGCTGCCAGTAGCGCCAGGCGGTGGCGAGGCAGTGGTCCTTCGCGTAGCGGACGGTGAAGACGACGGGTTCGTCGGCCATGGGGGTCGGCGAGGGCGGGCTACTTCGGGCGATCGGGATCTTGCGCGGGGTGCTCGGCTTCGAGAAGGGCGATGCGCTGGTTGAGGCGGCGCAGGTCCCGGCTTACCCGGGTCAGCGCGATGTCGCCCAGGAGGGACTTGACGACCAGGGCGACGATCGCCGCCAGCAGGAGAAGCGTCGGCGGGTAGGCGATGCCCAGCGCCACCCCGATGAAATCGATGAGGGAGGGCCAGATGCCGAACAGCAGCGAGGCCGCGGCGACGACGATCCAGAAGAAGCCCTGCCGGATGTAGAGGTGGTCCCGCCGCACGAGGTACAGGATGCCGATGGCGAGGCCGATCCCGATGAGGAGGGAGACGAGGTAATAGGTCTTCATGAAGCCTTTCTGGAAGAACGGTTCCAGCGCGCCAGGCACAGCAGCGTCGTTTCCGCCATGTAGCGCCCGACCGTCCACCAGGAGGAGAAGACCCGTGATATCCCGTTGCGCCGGGGATTCATGGGCACGGAGACTTCGCTGACCCTCATGTCGGCATGGCGCAGCAGGAGCAGGACGCCGATGTCCTGGTAGTCGAGCAGCGTCGCCTCGCGCCCGGCGAGCAGGCGGCAGGCCCTCGCATTGTAGTAGCGGAAGCCCGAGGTGAGGTCCTCGATGTTGAAGCCGGTGAGAAACCGGAAGTAGCGCCACGCGACGTGCCGCAACACGCTGCCGCGGCTCGGGCAGGCGGCGATGACGACGTCGGCGCTCCGGCCGGCCTCGATCAGGAGGGGCAGGTGGTCGGGCTCGTGCTGGCCGTCGGCGTCCATGGTCACCACGCCCGCGTAGCCGTGCCGCACGGCGAACCGGAGCCCGGTCTGGATGGCTCCCCAGGCACCCTGCCACAGGGGCGCGTGCAGCACGGCCGCGCCGCTCGCCAGTGCGACGGCGCGCGTGTCGTCCGAGCTCCCGTCGTCGACGACCACCACGTCCGCCCCGGCATGCGCGCGCGCGCGCCGGATCACGTCCGCGATGCTCGCGGCCTCGTTGAGCGCCGGGATGACGATGAGATAGTCGTTCCGGCGCCGCGGCGGGATGTGCTGCCCGGCCGCGCCGCTCGGCGCCGGCAGGTCGTCGCCCCGGACCGCGAGAGCGAGGCGATAGACGTCGCGGACCTGCTTCGCCACCGGGACGATGTCGAATTCCCGCCGATAGCGTTCCGCGCCCCGGGCGCCGAGCAGGCCGCGCCTGGCGGGATCGGCCGCCATCGATTGCAGCGCGGCGCGCCAGGCGGCCTCGTCCTCCGGCGGGACGAGGATGCCGTTGTGGCCATCGCTCGCCACCCAGGTCATGCCGCTTCCCGCCAGGTCGCTCGCCAGCAGCGGCTTGCCGTAGCGCATCGCCTCGAGCAGCACCACGCCGAAGGCCTCCGTGCGCTCGCGGGAGGGCAGGCAGAGGACGTCGCAGGTGGCGAGAAGCTCGCA
>JAGRPO010000066.1 GCA_019449455.1 Betaproteobacteria bacterium
CCTGTTCGTGAAGCTCTCCTCGCTGGGCGACGTGATCCACCACTTCCCCGCGGTCTCCGACCTGCGCGCGCGCCGCCCGGAGGTGGCGATCGACTGGGCGGTCGAGGAAGCCTACGCGCCGCTCGTCCGTCTTCACCCGGCTCTCGCGCGGGTGATTCCCGTCGGCCTGCGGCGCCTGCGCTCGGACCTGCTCCAGCCCTCCGCGTGGACCGCGATCACGGGGGCGCGCCGCGCGCTTCGGGAGCGGGCCTACGACTGGATTGTCGACTCCCAGGGATTGCTGAAGAGCGTGGCCGTGGCGCGGCTTGCGCGCGGCCCCGTCTTCGGCTTCGACCGCCGCAGCGTCCGCGAAAGGGCGGCCGCGCGCTTCTACGACCAGGCCCTCGCGGTGCCGAAGAAGCTGCACGCCGTCGAACGCAATCGCCGCCTTGTGGGAGCCGTCTTCGGCTACGCGCCGGAGGGCCCTGCGGACTACGGCCTCGCGGCGCCCGCCGAAACGCCCGCCTGGGCGCCGCCCGGCGAGTACGTCGTGGCCCTTCACGCCTCGAGCCGCCGCGACAAGCGCTGGCCCGACGACCGGTGGACCGCGCTGGCGGAGCGCCTGCGCGCCGAGTCGATCACCGTCGTCTATCCCGCGGGCTCGGAGGCGGAGCGCGCGGATGCGGCCCGGCTCGCGGCCGCCTCGCCGGGAGCGGTTGCCGCACCCGCCATGGAGTTGCCGGAGGCGGCGGCGCTGCTCGCCCATGCCAGCGCGGTCGTCGGCGTCGACACGGGGCTCACGCACCTCGCCGTCGCCCTGGGAGCGCCCACCGTGGGCCTCTATGTGGCTACCGAGCCCGGCCTCACCGGGCTGCACGGCGGCGAGCACACGGTGAACCTCGGTGGCCCGGGCGAGATCCCTACCGTCGAGCAGGTCATCCGCGTCCTTTTCGGGACGGCGGCAGGGGCTTGATGGCCCGTCTCGCCTACAGCGCCCTTCTCTGGCTCGCGCTGCCCTTCGTGCTGGCCCGCCTTGCATGGCGCGCACGCCGCCAGCCCGGCTACCTCGAGCATCTGGGCGAGCGCTTCGGCGCCGCACCGGTGCCGGACGGCAATCCGGTGATCTGGGTGCACGCCGTCTCCGTGGGCGAGACGCGCGCCGCGGCTCCCCTGGTCGCACTGCTTCGCCGCGACCACCCGGGCGCCGCGATCCTGCTCACCCACATGACGCCCACCGGTCGCGCCACCGGCCGGGAGATCTTCGGCGATGGCGTCACCCAGTCGTGGCTTCCGTATGACCACGGCTTCGCCGTGCGCCGCTTCCTGGGGCGGACCAGGCCCGCCTTCGGCGTGCTGATCGAGACCGAAATCTGGCCCAACCTGCTGGCGGAGTGCGACTCGCAGGGCATCCCCGTCTTCCTCGTCAACGCGAGGCTTTCGGCGCGCTCGGCGGCCGGTTACGCCCGCGTCGCCCCGCTGGCCCGCGAGGCGATCGGCCACCTGGCCGGCGTCGCCGCGCAGACCGTCGAGGACGCCTCGCGGCTCGAGGCGCTCGGCGCGAGGGAGGTGGCCGTGACCGGCAACATCAAGTTCGACCTCGCGGTCCCCGATGACACGCCCGAGCGGGGCGGCGAGCTGCGCGCGCTGTTCGGCCGCGGGCGCCGCGTCCTGGTCGTGGGCAGCACTCGCGACGGCGAGGAGTCGATGATCGTGGATGCCGTCGAGGCCGCCAGTCCGCCGCCCGACGTCCTCGTCGTCTTCGTGCCACGCCATCCGCAACGGTTCGAGGAGGTGGCGGCGCTCCTCGCCTCGCGCGGCGGTCCGGTCGCGCGGCGCAGCCTGGGCGAGCCGGTGCAGGCGGCGGCACGGTACGCGCTGGGAGACTCCATGGGAGAGATGCTCGCCTACTACTCGGCGGCCGACGTGGTGTTCGTGGGCGGCAGCCTCAGGCCGTTCGGCGGTCAGAACCTCATCGAGCCCTGTGCGGTCGGCCGGCCGGTGGTATTCGGGCCGCACACATTCAATTTCGAGAGCGCGGCGAAGGCCGCGCTCGCCGAAGGCGCCGGGCTTCGCGCGCGAGATGCGGCGGAGGCGGTGGCGATGGCGCTCGCCCTCCTCGACGACCCCGCGCGCCGCGCGGACATGGGCCGGCGAGCCGGGCGATTCGCGCAATCGAACCGCGGCGCCCTCGAGCGCCTGGCCGCCTGGCTCGCCCCGCGCCTGGCCGCTAGCCGCGACCCAGCGCGCGGTTGACCTGCTCGAGGTCCGGTTCGGCGAGCGTGCCGGTGGCCGACTTGAGCCGCAGCGTGTTCATGACGTACGCGTAGCGCGCCTGCAGCAGGTCGCGGCGCGTCTGGAAGACCTGCTGCTGCGCGTTCAGGACGTCGACGCTCGTGCGCACGCCCACGTCGCGGCCGAGGATCGTAGAGTCCAGCTGGCTCTGCGTGGAGGCGAGCGCCTGCTCGAGCGCCCTCACCTGCGCGATGCCGCTCGTCACGTTGAGGTAGTTCTGGCGCACCGACTGGGCGACGGAGCGCTGCGTGCCCTCGAGATCCTGCTCGGCCTTGTCGCGCCCCGCGAGCGCCTGCCGCACGCGCGACTGCGTGGCTCCACCGGAAAAGAGCGGCACCGAAAGCTGCAGGCCGACGGCTCCGCTGTTGGTGGTCAAGTCGCTCGTCCCGAGGCCCTGGGTGGGTCCCTTGGAATGCGTGTAGGAGGCGGCGAGATCAACGGTCGGGTAGTGCCCCGCGCGGACCCGCTCGACCTCCTTCTGCGCGATCTCGAGCGCCGCGCGCGACACGGCGATCGAGAAGCTCGAGGTCGAGGCCGCGGCCACCCATTCCTCGATGTTGGCGGGCTTCGGGGTGGCGAGCGTCAGCGGATCCTTGAGCGGCGTGAGCGCGTCCGCGGGCTTGCCGACCAGCTGCTGCAGGGCCCGCTTCTTCACCTCGAGGTCGTTCTTGTCCGAGATCTCCTTCGCCACGGCCTGGTCGTAGCGCGCCTGCGCCTCCAGCGTGTCGACGATGGTGGAGGTGCCCACCTCGAAATTGCGCTTGGCCTGCGCCAGCTGCTCCGCGATGGCCGTCTTCTGCGCCTCCGAAAGCGCGACGTTGTCCTGCGCGAGGAGCACGTCGAAATAGGCCTGGGCCACCCGCAGGATCAGGTCCTGCTTCGCGGTGGCGAAGTTGGCTTCCACCTGCAACACCTGCCGCTCGGCCTGGGAGATGGCCACCCAGTTCTGCCACCGGAAGATCGGCTGGGACAGCGTGACCGCGTAGTTCTGCGTGTTGTAGTCGACCTGCGGCGCGACGGAGGTGTCGACCTGGTTGCGGAACCAGGAAGCGGACCCGTTCACGCTGGGCAGGTAGCCGGCGCGCGCCTGCGGCAGCGCTTCGAGACCCGCCTGGTACTGCGCCCGGGCCGACTGGTAGACGGGGTCGCTCACGAGCGCGTCGCGGTAGACGCCGAGGAGGTCCGCGCCGTGGGACGAGAGGGCGAGACCCGAGGCGGCAAGGAGGAGGACGAGGCGTTTGGGATTCATCTGGAGGTCTTTCGGTTCGTTGTTCGGTTGGGGTTGGACGCGAGGGAGCCGGAAACCGGATTCCTCCCGGTCGCCCCGTCAGTACACCGCCATGCCCCGGTCCACGGTGCGCGCCCAGGCATCGATTCCGCCGCTCAGGTTCACCACGTCGGCGAACCCGCAATGCTCGAGGTAGGCGGCGGCCCGCAGGCTCCTCACGCCATGGTGGCAGATCACGACCATGGGGCGGGCGCGGTCCAGCTCCCCGACCCGCGAGGGCAGCTGCGCAAGCGGCACGAGGCGCGAGCCCTCGATGCGGCAAACGTCGTACTCCCACGGCTCGCGCACGTCGAGGAGCGTCGCCGACCCCCCATCGGCCGCGAGCCACGACTGCAATTCGGCGGCTCCCATGTGGCGCATCAGAATCGGAAGCGCGCGGGCGCCTGGGCGTTCACCAGGGGCTTCAGGATCGTCTCGAAGACCTCGGTGCGCCGGAACGACCCGCCGGCACCGCGCTCGACGACGACCGCCTTCATCACCGGGGCATCGCCCACGACCGCGAACAGGCGCCCGCCGGGATTCAACCGGTCGAGGAAGGCCCGGGGCAGCTCCGGCGTGGACCCGGTGATCACGATGACGTCGAAGTCGGTCCCGCCCAGCGGCGCGCGGGCGCTGTCACCGCGCAGGAGCGTCACGTTGGCGATGCCCGCGCGCGCGAGGTTCGCCGCGGCGCCCGCGTGCAGGTCGTCGTGGATCTCGGCACTGGTCACATGCTTCGCGCGGCGGCCGAGAAGCGCCGTGAGGTAACCCGACCCCGTTCCCACCTCGTACACCGTTTCCTCCGGACGCACCGCCAGCTCCTGCAGGATCCGCGCCTCGACCTTCGGCTGCATCATCGCCTCGCCGTGGCCGATCGGAATCTCCATGTCGGCGAACGCGAGTGCCTTGTGCGGCCCCGGGACGAACAGCTCGCGCTTCACCTCGAAGAGAAGGCCCAGGACTTCGGGGTCCAGGACCTCCCATGGCCGGATCTGCTGCTCGACCATGTTGAAGCGGGCTTGCTCGAAGTTCATGGTAACGGAGGCCGGGGAGAGGGAAAAAGTCGAATTGTATCAAAGCGAAACGGGGATTTACGACACGTGGCGGCGTCAATCGAGGGTTTCGCGGTAGCGTGCCATCGCGATCGCCCCCGCCGCCGCGAGAAACGCGGCGAGCGCCGCCACTTCGAGGGCGATGTCTCCCCACTGGTTCCCCTTGAGGAGGATGCCGCGCACGATCCTCAGGAAATGGGTGAGGGGAAGGACCTCGCCGATCGCCTGCGCCCAGCCCGGCATGCCGCGGAACGGGAACATGAAGCCCGACAGTAGCATCGATGGCAGGAAGAAGAAGAACGTCATCTGCATGGCCTGCAGCTGATTGCGCGCGAGGGTCGAGAACGTGAAGCCCACGGCGAGGTTGGCGGCGATGAACAGCACGAGTATCGACGACAGGAGCGCGAGGCTTCCGACCATCGGCACCCGGAAGAGCGCCCACGAGGCCACCAGGATCACCACCACCTGGACGTATCCGATGAGGATGTAGGGCAGGATCTTGCCCGCCATCACCTCGAACGGGCGCACCGGCGTGGCAAGCAGGTTCTCCATCGTGCCGCGCTCGCGCTCGCGCGTCATCGCGAGCGCCGTCATCATCACCATCGTCATGGTGAGCACCACGCCCATGAGGCCTGGCACGATGTTGTACGCCGTGATGCCCTCGGGGTTGTAGAGCCGGTGTACGCGCAACTCGAACGCTGGCGGCCCCGCGCGCAGCCCGGCCAGCGCCCCGCCCAGGTCCCGATCAACCGCGGTCTGGTTGAGCGTCTGCAGCGCCGCCAGCGCGTTGCCCGTGGCCGCGGGGTCGGAGGCGTCCGCCTCCATCAGCGCCACGGGGCGCTCGCCGCGCTGCAGCTTGCGCGAGAAATCCGCCGGCAGGTGCAGGACGAACTGCACGTCGCCTTCCGCCATGAGCGCCCGCGCGGCGCTCTCGGTGGCTGGCTGCGCCACCACGCGGAAGTAGCCGCTCGCCTCCAGGGCGTGCACGAGGGAGCGCGAGAAGGGGCTCGATTCCGCCGACACCACCGCCATGGGCAGGCCCTTCGGGTCCATGTTGATCGCGTACCCGAAGAGGACGAGCTGCAGGACGGGGATGCCCACCATCATCGCGAAGGTGAGCCGGTCGCGTCGGACCTGCGTGAATTCCTTCACGACGATGGCGGCGAAGCGGTCCCAGGAGAACATGGCCTAGCCCTGCGCCTCGCGTGCCGCGACGACCGGCTCCGGCGCCCGGCGCATGAGATGGATGAACACGTCCTCGAGGCCGGGCTCGATGGGGGAGAGCCGCAGCCCGTTTCCGGCGGCCGCGCTCGAGACGCTGGCCGCCAACGCCGCGGCGTCCGTGCCGCTCACGTGCAATCGCGTGCCGAAGGGCACGACCATGTCGACTCCCGGGGCGCCGCGCAGCCTCGCCACCGCGGCGGCGACTCCCTCGCCCTCGAGCGCCCAGGTGAAGAGCTTCGCGCCGGCCACGACCTCTTTCGCGGTTCCGCTCGCGAGGAGCTTGCCGTAGGCGATGTAGGCGAGCGCGTGGCAGCGCTCGGCCTCGTCCATGTAATGCGTGCTCACGAGCACGGTCATCCCTTCGTGGGCGAGCTGGTGCAGGTGCTCCCAGAACTCGCGTCGCGCGCCGGGATCGACGCCTGCCGTGGGCTCGTCGAGAAGCAGGAGCCGGGGGTCGTGGAGCAGGCAGGCCGCGAGCGCGAGGCGCTGCTTCCAGCCGCCCGAGAGCGTCCCGGCGAGCTGCCCCCGCCGGGACGCGAGTCCGAGACGCTCCAGCGCCTCGTCGACCCTCCGGCGACGATGGGCCAGCCCGTAGACCCGCGCCACGAACGCGAGGTTCTCCGCGATCGACAGGTCCTCGTAGAGGCTGAATCGCTGCGTCATGTAGCCCACTTCGCGCTTGATGAGCGCGGACTCGCGCAGGATGTCGAATCCAAGGCACGTGCCGGTGCCCTCGTCGGGCGTAAGCAGGCCGCAGAGCATGCGGATCGTGGTCGTCTTGCCGCTGCCGTTGGGACCGAGAAAGCCGTAGATCTGCCCCTGGCGCACCTGGAGGCCGAAATGGTCGACGGCGACCTTCCCGCCGAAGCGCTTGGTGAGGCCGGCGACGTCGATGGCGAGGGCGGCTTCGGACATGGCGCGATCAGCGCAGCGTCACGTCGAGAGGCTGCCCCGGCTTGAGCCGAAGGGCGTCGGCGGGCGACGGGCGCGCCTCGACCAGGTAGACGAGCTTGGCGCGGCTGTCCTTGCTGTAGATGACCGGCGGCGTGAATTCGGCCTGCGGGGAAATCCACGTGACCGCGGCGCGGATGGGCTCGGCGCACCCGTCGCAGCGCAGCTCCACGGCCTGCCCCACTTTCAGCGCCCCGAGGCGCGGCTCGGGGACGTAGAAGCGGGCCTTCACGTTCTCCGGGGGAAGGAGGGTGAGAACCGGTTGGCCGGCCCCCACCCATTCGCCGCGCACGAAGAGCGTGTCGGTCACCACCCCCGACACCGTGGACACGGCCGTCCTTTGCTTCAGGCGCCAATCGGCCTGCTCGAGGGCTGCCGTCGCGGCGGCGGCCTGCGCCTCGGCCGCCCGGATCTCGTCGGGGCGGGAAGCGAGTTGCGCCGTGGCGAGCTGCGCTTTCAGTTCGTCGAGTCGCGCCGAGTCGCGCTCGACGGCGGTCCGCGCCTCGTCGAGGCGCTGGCGGCTGACGAAACCCTTCGCCACCAGGTCCTGCTGTCGCTTGAGTTCGGTGGCCGAGAGTGACGCCGCGGCCTGGGCCTGGGCCACCTGGGCGCGGATCGCCTCGATTTCCGTGGGGCGCCGTCCCTTGCGCAGGTTTTCCAGCTGCGCCTGGGCCTGCCGGGCGTGATCCTCGGCTTCCCGCCGCGCGGCCGATTCGTTCTCGGCCTCCAGGGCGAAGAGCGGCGCCCCGGCCTGCACCCGGCTGCCGCGTTGCACGTCGAGCCTCACGAGCGTCCCCGCGAACGGGGCGGCCACGCGCACGAATTCTCCCTCCGCGTAGCCCTGGAGGGCCGTCTCCTGCGGCGATCCGCAGGCGGCGAGCGCGGCGGCGAGGACGAGTATCCGGGCGTTCATCATGGGGCTTCTCCTTTGCGCCTCTTTGGCGGCAGGGGCGCCTTGAGCAGGGCCAGGGCAGCCAGCGCGAGGTCGATGCGCTCGTCGAGCGCCTGCTCCGTCAGGACGCTGGCGCGCATGTCCTGCCTGAAGGCAGGGTCGAGGGCCGCGCTGTCGGCGAGGGCGCCGCCGAACAGGATGGGCATGCCGGCCGCCCCCGCGCAGAACGCGAATGCCTGCAGCGGCGCCATCGGCCTGAGCTCTCCCCGCTCCTGCCCCGCGGCCACGAGACCCACGACGACGCGCAGGTGGCGCGGGAAGTTGTCACGCAGGAATTCCCGAGCGATCGCGTTGCCGCCGAGCGCGTCGGCCAGGACCCGCGCGAGAAGCGACCTGTTGGACTGCAGGAAGCGGCCGATCACGCGCAGGGCGGCACGAAGGTGCGCCGTCGCCGTCGCCTCCGCCGGGGCGCGCAGCGTGAGCTGCGAGAACATCTCCTCGTAGGCCGCCTGCATCACCGCGCGCAGGAAGACCTCGCGGGTGCGGAAATGGTAGTGGAACATGCCGATGTTCACGCCGGCCGCCTCCGCGACCTGCCGGATGGTGAGGCCGGAGCAACCGTGCACCGGAAGCAATTGCTTGCCTGCAGCGAGGAGAGCCCGGTCGAGATGGCGAGAAGGGCGTGGCATGGGCGGGAGCGGTTTCCGCCAAAACTGTACAATTGACTAATAATACCGTCAAGGGCTTCCGCGAGAGGGGGCAGGCGCCGGCTGACCGGAGTCATTTGCGCGGGCCGTATCCTTCCGGTAGCTTGTGCAGTCCAAACGCAGGGGTCCGGGCATCCGCCCGGTGAGAGAGTCCCTTCGAACCTGAACCGGGTCATGCCGGCGTAGGGAGCGTGGGCCCCGCCTTCCGCTCCTCGCCGCCGCCCGCTGGAGCACACCATGAACGCAAGCCCCAAATTCATCGCCGCGTCGGCTCACGTCGACGAGGCCGCCGTCCAGCCCCTCCCGCGCTCGCGCAAGGTGTATGCCGAGGGCTCGCGCCCCGACATCCGCGTGCCGATGCGCGAGGTCTCGCAGTCCGAAACGCCGGCGACCTTCGGCGCGGAGGCGAACCCGCCCGTGTTCGTCTACGACACGAGCGGCCCCTACACCGACCCGGCTGCGCGCATCGACATCCGCTCGGGTCTGCCTGCGCTTAGGGCGGGCTGGATCGAGGAGCGCGGCGACACCGAGATCCTCGACGGTCCCACGTCGCGATTCGGCCGGGAGCGGCTCGCCGACCCGAAGCTCGCCGAGCTGCGCTTCGACCTGAAGCGCGCCCCGCGCCGTGCGAGGGCGGGCAGGAACGTCACGCAGATGCACTACGCGCGCCGCGGAATCGTCACGCCCGAGATGGAGTTCGTCGCCATCCGCGAAAACGGACGCCGCCGCGAGTATCTCGAAGGGCTGAGGGCCGCCGGGCCGATGGGGGCGCGGATGGCCGAGCTCCTGGGCCGCCAGCACCCCGGCCAGTCCTTCGGCGCGTCGATCCCCGCGGAAGTCACGCCCGCGTTCGTTCGCGACGAGGTGGCGCGCGGGCGCGCCATCATCCCGGCGAACGTCAACCACACCGAGATCGAGCCCATGGCCATCGGGCGCAATTTCCTGGTGAAGATCAACGCCAACATCGGCAACTCGGCCCTCGGCTCCTCGATCGCGGAGGAGGTCGACAAGATGACGTGGGCGATCCGCTGGGGCGGCGATACGGTCATGGACCTGTCCACCGGCAAGCACATCCACGAGACGCGCGAATGGATCATCCGCAACAGCCCCGTGCCCATCGGCACCGTGCCCATCTACCAGGCGCTCGAGAAGGTCGACGGCAGGGCGGAGGAGCTCACCTGGGAAATCTTCCGCGACACACTCGTCGAGCAGGCCGAGCAGGGCGTGGACTACTTCACCATCCACGCGGGCGTGCGCCTGCCCTTCATCCCGATGACCGCGAAGCGCATGACGGGCATCGTCTCGCGCGGCGGATCGATCATGGCCAAGTGGTGCCTCGCCCACCACAAGGAGAGCTTCCTCTATGAGCGCTTCGAGGACATCTGCGAGATCATGGCGGCCTACGACGTGTCGTTCTCGCTGGGCGACGGCCTGCGGCCGGGATCCATCTACGACGCCAACGACGAGGCGCAGTTCGCGGAGCTGAAGACCCTGGGCGAGCTCACCTCGCTCGCCTGGAAGCACGACTGCCAGGTGATGATCGAGGGCCCCGGGCACGTCCCCATGCAGCTCATCAAGGAGAACATGGACCTCGAGCTCGAGCACTGCCACGAGGCGCCGTTCTACACCCTCGGCCCCCTCACGACGGACATCGCCCCGGGCTACGACCACATCACGAGCGGCATCGGAGCGGCGCAGATCGGCTGGTACGGCACGGCGATGCTCTGCTACGTGACACCCAAGGAGCACCTGGGGCTGCCGGACAAGGACGACGTCAAGGACGGGATCATCACCTACAAGATCGCGGCGCACGCGGCCGATCTCGCCAAGGGACACCCCGGCGCGCAGATTCGCGACAACGCGCTGTCCAAGGCGCGCTTCGAGTTCCGCTGGGAGGACCAGTTCAACCTGGGCCTCGATCCCGACAAGGCGAAGCAGTTCCACGACGAGACGCTCCCGCAGGAAGGCGCGAAGCTCGCGCACTTCTGCTCGATGTGCGGCCCGCATTTCTGCTCGATGAAGATCACCCAGGACGTGCGCGACTTCGCGGCGAAGCAGGGGGTTTCCGACGAGGAGGCGCTCGCCAAGGGCATGGAGGTGAAGGCGGTGGAGTTCGTGAGGAAGGGCGGAGAGCTCTACTCGAAGGCGTGAGGCCGGGGTCGCCTCCGGGCCACGGACCCGATTCGGCCGCCGTCCCACTTCGCGGCCGCCGCGCTTCCCGATGCTAGACTCGCGCCGATGGAAATCGCCCCGCTCCTGAACGCGCTCCTGCTGGGCGTGGTGGAAGGCCTTACCGAGTTCCTTCCCGTTTCCTCCACCGGTCACCTGATCATCGTTTCCGACCTCCTCGGGGTGAACGACGAGAAGGGGAAGGTGTTCGACATCCTGATCCAGCTGGGCGCGATCCTCGCCGTGTGCTGGGAATACCGCAGGCGCTTCGCGAAGGCCTTTTCCGGCATCGCGTCCGACCCGGTCCAGCAACGGTTCGCGGCGAACCTCGCCGTGGCATTCCTGCCCGCGGCTGCCGTGGGACTCGCCTTCCAGCGCGAGATCAAGGCTTTCCTATTCAACCCGGTCAGCGTGGCGATTGCGCTGATCGCCGGCGCAATCGTGATCTTCGCCGTCGAGCGCTGGTATGCGCGTCATGGGGCGCCCCGCATCCTGTCGGTCGACGAGATGCGCTGGCCGGACGCCCTGAAGATCGGGTTCGCGCAGTGCTTCTCGCTCATCCCGGGCACCTCCCGCTCCGGAGCCACGATCATGGGGGCGATGCTGTTCGGGCTGTCGCGACAGGCCGCGACCGAGTTCTCGTTCTTCCTCGCGGTGCCGATCATGTTCGCCGCGACGGGCTACCAGGTGGTGAAGTACCGGCACCTGTTCGAGGCTCACGACCTGGGCCCGTTCGCCGTCGGGTTCGCCGTGAGCTTCCTCGCGGCGCTCGCCGCGGTGCGCGGGCTCATCCGCTACGTGGCGAGCCACGACTTCCGCGCGTTCGCGTGGTACCGCATCGCACTGGGGGTGGCGGTGCTGGCCTACTTCCGCTAGGGGCCGACGCCGTTCAGGCCGGCGCCGTCTCGCGCGTGTATCGCGCGATGAGCGCGAGCAGCTGCTCTTCCTGGTAGGGCTTGCCCATGTACTCGTTCACGCCGAGCTCGAGGGCGCGGTTGCGGTGCTTGTCGGCCGTGCGCGAGGTGATCATGATGATCGGGATCGATTTCGTGGCCTCGTCCGCACGGACGTTCCGCGCGAACTCGAACCCGTCCATGCGGGGCATCTCGACGTCGAGGAGGATCACGTCGGGACGCACGTCCTGGAGCTGCTGCAGCGCATCGACCCCGTCCTTCGCGGCAACGAACTCGTAACCCTCGCGCGAGAGCATGCGGCCGGTGATCTTGCGCACGGTGAGCGAGTCGTCCACCACCATCACCAGCGGAGCCGCCGCCTTCACCGGCGCCGGCGCCTGCGGCACCGTCTCGGCCGCGGCGGACACGACGACCTCGCCCGCCGCGCCCTCGCGGTGCACGAGGTTCACGGGGTTGAGGATCAGAACCACCTGCCCGTTGCCGAGCACCGTCGCGCCTGCGACCCCGGACAGCCGCGCGAGCTGCGGGCCGATGGTCTTCACCACCACTTCGCGATTGCCGATGATCTCGTCGACGCGCACCGCCGCGCGCAGCACGCCGCTCTTGAGCAGGAGCACGGGAATCTTGCGGTGGGGGACGGGGCTGTCGGGCTCGCCGAGCAGCGTGAGGAGGGAGCGAAGCGGGTAGCGGTTGTCCTTCCAGGCCACCTCGCCGCGCGACGCCATCTCGGCGTAGGCCTGCGCCTTGTACTCCTGGACCTGGTCGATCATCACCGACGGCACCGCGTAGAGGCTATCGCCGGACCGAAGCATGACCGCCTGGGTGACCGCGAGGGTCAGCGGCAGCGTTATCGTGAAGGTGGTGCCGCGGCCCGGCGTCGAGGCGAGCTCCACGCGCCCGCCGAGCGAGGTGATCTCGTTCTTCACCACGTCCATGCCAACGCCGCGGCCGGCCACCTGCGTGACCTCCCTCGCGGTGGAGAAGCCGGGCCAGAAGATGAACTGCGACAGCGCGACCTCCGGCAACTCCTCGTCCGCAGCGAGCATCCCGAGCTCGACGGCTCGCTCGCGGATGCGCGCATAGTCGAGGCCGCGGCCGTCGTCGGTGATGGTGAGGACGACTTCGTTGCCGCGCTGCACGGCGTCGATCGTGATCTCGCCGATCTCGGGCTTGCCGGCCGCCACGCGCGCCTGCGGCGTCTCGATCCCGTGCGCCACCGCGTTCCTCAGCAGGTGCTCGAACGGGGCCGTGATCTTCTCGAGCATGGAGCGGTCGAGCTCGACGCGGATGCCCTTGAGCTCGAGGTTCGCCTTCTTGTTCACGTCCTTCGCGGTCTGGCGCACCACGCGGTAGAACCGGTCCGCGAGGTTGCCCAGCGGCACGAGCCGCACGCCCATCAGGCCCTGCTGCAACTCGCGGTTGAGCCGCCCCTGCTGGAGGATCGCGAGCTCCGTCTCGTCGATGTTCTTCTGCAGGCCCTGCTGCAGCGTGATCACGTCGGCGAGGGACTCCGCCAGGAAGCGGGTGAGCTCCTGCATGCGCGTGAAGCGGTCGAACTCCAGCGGGTCGAAGGCGCCGCCATGCTCCTCCGCCTCCTTGAGCCGGCTCTGCATCTGGCCCTCGGAGGCGATCTCCACCTCGCGCAACTGGGTGCGCATGCGCATCACGTTTTCCGCCAGGTCGGAAAGCGCGCGCTTGAACGCGGCCATCTCGCCCTCGATCCGCGAACGCGCGATCGAAAGCTCGCCCGCCTCGTTCACGAACTGGTCGACGAGGTCGGCGTTCACGCGCAGCAGCGCGGAGCGCACCTCGCGAAGCTCCGGCGGCAGCCCCTGCTGCTGGGCCATCGCCTCCGCGGCGGCCGCGATGACCGCGAGCGGAGTGGGCTTGTCCTTCTGCTGCTCGAAGACCGCGGCAACGGGGACCTCGAAGGGCACCAGGTCCTGCATGTCCTCGCCGCGGGCCAGGCGCTCCAGCGCGACGGAGAAACGGTCGATGCGTTCCTCGGCCTCCTCGAACTCGCGCTCCGGAGGCGGGGACTTCGCTCCCATCTCCACCACGCGCGTCTCGAGCACGTGCGCGAGCTCGCCAAGGCGCATGAGGCCGGTCATGCGCGCGCTTCCCTTCAGCGTGTGCAGGTTACGGCTCAGGTCGGCCGAGGGCGCCGGGTCGGACGGATTCGCCTTCCAGCGGCGCAACCCGTCGCTCACCGCAGGAACCAGCTCGCGGGCCTCCTCGAGGAAGATCGGCAGGAGGTCGCGATCGACGTCGTCCTTGATCTTGCGTTGGTCCTTGCCTGCCTCGAAAGGCCGCGCTGCTTCTTCTCCGGCGGCGGGGGTGGGCGGCTCCCCGGTCGGGGCCCCTTCGGCTGCAGCGGCCCCGGGCTCGGCCGGCACCTGGAGGGGTGGCGTCTCGGCGACCCCGGCCTCGGGCACGTGCTCCGCGGGAACAGGCGGAGGCAGCGCCGGCTCGATGGGCGGTGCCGCGGGTTCCGGCGGTTGCAGCACTTCCGGAAGCGGGGCCTCGGGAACCAGGGCAGCCGGCGCCTGCGTCTCGGGCGCGGTGGCGGCCAATTCGCGCGCTTCCTCGGGCTGGAGCGGTTCGGCCGGCGTTTCGCGCCGCGCCTCGAGCGCCTCGCGGACAACGCCCGGCATGCGGATGTGAGTGCCCTCGCCGGTGCGGCGCGATTCCTGGAGCCCCTCCCGCAACGCCTTGAGGTCCTCGACGAGGTCCTCCCGTCCCAGGGGAAGCGCTCGCGCCGCGATCGATCGCACCATCGCCACGACGCCGTCGACCGCGCGGCGCGTCGCGGCAAGCCTCTCGGGCGTGAATTCGGGCGGGTAATCGACCGCGTCCGCGAGCCACTTCTCGAGGGCGTGCGCGAGGTCCGCCAGCAGGGAGAACCCCGTCGTCCGGGAGCTGCTCGTGAGCGTGTGCGCGGCGCGCATGAACTCGTGGCTCACGGGACGCATCGGGTCGGCCTCGATCGCCGCCATTTCGCGCTCGAGCGTGGCAACGTGCTGCTCGGCCTCGCCCACGTAGATCGAGAACAGCGCCGCCGATAGCGAGACCGAGCCGACCTGGACGTCGAGCTCTTCCGCGAATGCCTCCTCGCCTGCCCCGGCAGGCGCCTCCTCCGAGGATGGCGTCTGCGCGAGGGCAGCGAAATCGAGCTCCTCCGCGGCAGGCGCGCGCGTCGGTGACGCCTGCGCGGGCTCGAGCTCGAGCGACTCGAAGGTGAAGCCCGCGGACTCCGGCTCTGCCGTGATGGCGGCGGCCCCTGCGGCGGGCTGGAGCGGCTCCTCCTCCCGCAGCGGTTCGAGCACCGTCGCCGGCGCGACCACCTCCGCGCTCTTCAGCAGTTCGGCGCGGCGCGCGATCTCGGTGCCGTCGATCGGCGTTTCGCGCCCGGACTTGAGTTGGGCGATCCACGCGGAGAACGAGCGCTCGGCAAGCTCCACGAAGGACAGGAGGCCCGGCGTGGCGGGCTTCTCGTCCTTCAGCCACTTGTTCAGCACCTGCTCGCACTGCCATGCCACCTCGCCGAGGTCGACAAGGCCGACCATGCGGCCGCTCCCCTTGAGGGTGTGGAATCCGCGCCGGATCGTGGTGAGGGACTCGCGGTCGTGCGGGGCATGGCGGCAGGTCTCGAGATGCTGCGCGATCGTCCCGGCCACCTCGTCGGCCTCCTCGAGGAATATCTCGAGGAGCTCCCTGTCGATCTCCGCCCCGGGGGCGTCGACGAGCTGGACCACCTGTGGCGCGGGCGTCTCCGGGGGCTTCTCCGGAGCCAGCTCCTGGATGGCGCGGAAGACGCCCGTCTGGCTGCCGTCGGCCGCCTGCTGCAGGGCGGCGAGCGCCTCGTCGCTCTGGCGGGCTACCGCGGCGTCCGAGATCACGACGGCATCCCGCTTGAGTTCGTCGACGGCCCGCTCGAGCCTCTCCTTCACTTCCGCGCCGGGCGTTTCCTTCCAGTCGTCATAGAGCGCCTGCACCTTCTGCTTCTGGACGTCGAGATCCAGCGGCGACACGGTGCCGGTCTTCCGAATCGCTTCCTCGGCGACCTTCTCGGGAGACGGCGCCAGGCCGAAGCGCACGAGCGCCGGCCGCAGCACGTCCTCGGGTCGTGCGGCGCCCTGCTGGATCGCGGTGATGTACAGGCCGAGCGCGGAAAGCCCGTCGGCGACCATCTCGGCGGCGTCGCCCTTGCCGTCCAGCGTGCCTTCGGCGAACTGCTGGACGCGTGCCGTCACCGCGGCGTTGAGCTCAGCGGCGGCATCGAGCTCCATGATCATCAGTGCGCCCTGGACCTGCGCGAACTGGGCCGGCAGGCCCTTGAGGTCGTCGCGCCGGCTCGCGTCGCGGAAGAAGGCATCGAGAGCCTGTTCGATTCCCTGCAGGTTCACCTGGACTTCCTGACCCACCTGGAAGACGAGGAGCTTTTCCTGGGCCCGGCGCGTCATCTCGTCGAGGATCCCGCCCTCGATCGTGTCCATCGGGGGAACGGCCTCGCCGGCCATCGCGGCGCGGAGGCGATCCGACACCGTCTTCGACTGCCGCTCGAAATCCCCGCCCAGCCTGAAGTAGTTGTCGAACGCCGATTCGATGAAAAGGAGCGCTGTCGCGACCTCCAGGGCCTGCGCCTCCGAGGGCGGAATCGCGCGCGCCTTGAGCATCGGGGCGACGTCGGCCAGCTTCAGGAAGACGTGCTGGAGGTCGCGGCGTGGCAGGTGCGCGGCGCGCTCGGCCAACGCGAGCGCCTGCTTGCCGAAGGGCTCGAGGGCCGCGCGATTGCCGGAGGTGAACTTGAGCCACGTGTCCTTCTGTTGCGCGGTAAGGTCGCGCAGCTCGCGAATGAGGGCAGAAAGCGCCTCGTCGGGCGCCTCGCCGAGCAGCGGCTGCGGTATGGCGAGCAGGTCGTCGAGGCGGAAGGCGGCCTTGAGCGCCGCGATGCGGGGAGTTACCGGCCGGCTGCGCCCGACCTGAAACAGCAGGTCGCGGAACAGGCGCTCCGGCACCTTCGCCGATCCGTCGATCAGCTGCTTCACCTGCTGGTCCACCTTGGCGAGCAGGGGCTTCACCTGCGGATCGAGCGCCAGCCCGTCCATGGCGAGCGCATCGAAGAATCCGGCCGCCGCCATCCAGAACCTGCGGTTGGGCGTGCCGGCCTGCAGCGACTCGACCGCCGCGATCGCGCCCTGCATGAGGCGAAAGGCCTCGCCCGCCTCTCCCCCTCCGCGAAGCGTTCGCAGGAGCCCCTGCTGGTACTGGGAGCGCTGGTGCGCGAGCGACTTGGCGAGCACCGTGTCGTCCACCGCGGCGGCCGGCTCTTCCGCGGCCGGTATGGCGGCGTCGAGATCGGGATGGAAAAGGTCCCCCTCGGTCGCGTCGGACGCCTCGCGCGCGCGGTTGAGCTCGAGGTACGCCGAAAGCAGCGACATCGGGCGGTCGGGTTCGCCGCTGATCAGCGCGTCGAGATAGCCCGAAAGGAGGGAGATCGCGCGCTTGGCGACCGGCACCCGCGCGGCGACCTGCGCGGCCTCGCACGATTCCACCGAGGAGACGAGCCGTTCCAGCTCCTCGTTGAAGCGGGTGGCCGCTCCAAGCCCCACCATCGCGAGCGCACCGGTGGCCTGGTGCAGGTGGGTCAGGATGTACTTGACCGGCGCGCGGTCCGCCGGCGCCGCCGCGACCTTGTCGAGATTGTCCCGCGCCTGCCCCAGCGAATGGTCGATCTCGGTCTTGACCCAACTGAGCGGGCCGAGATCGAAGGCGGGGGTGGGGCGGGCGGCCATGGTCCTTACAGCTTGAAGCCCGCGACGGAGCTCTTGAGCTCCTGGGCCACCGCGGAGAGGTCCTTAATGGACCCGGCCGTCTGCTGCGTGCCGCGCGTGGTCTGGCGGGTGATCTCCAGGATCCCCTGCATGTTCTGCGCCACCTGGTTCGTCGCTTCGGCCTGGGTCTGCGTCGAATGGGAGATCTGCTGGATGAGCGAAGCGAGATTCTTCGTCACCGTGTCGATCTCGGTGAGGGCCTGGCCCGCGGCGTCGGAGAGCTTCGCGCCCTCCACCACGCCCTGCGTCGACTTTTCCATGGCCGCCACCGCGTCCTGCGTGTCGGCCTGAATCGTCTTCACGATCGCGCCGATCTGCTTGGTCGCCTCGCCGGAGCGTTCCGCGAGACGCTGCACTTCCTCCGCAACCACCGAGAAACCGCGGCCCGCCTCGCCCGCCGACGCCGCCTGGATTGCCGCATTGAGCGCAAGCACGTTCGTCTGTTCCGTAATGTCCGAGATCAGCTCCACGATCTCGCCGATCTCCTGCGACGACTCGCCGAGGCGCTTGATCCGCTTGGAGGTCTCCTGGATCTGGTTGCGGATGTCGTTCATGCCCGAGATCGAGTCCTGCACCGCGAGGCGGCCCTTGTCGGCGGCAGCGAGCGAGCGCTGCGCGACCTGCGCGCCCTCTTCCGCCGTCGTGGACACCTCGGAAATCGACCGGGACACCTGAAGCACCTGCGAGGTCGTCTCCTCGATTTCCTTCGACTGCCGTTCGGCGGCGCCGAGAAGCTCCGCGGAAATCGACTGCGCCTGCGCCGTCTTCTGGGTCACCGAGATGGCGGCGCTGTTCACGCCCGTCACCAGGTTCCTCAGCTCGTCGATCGTGTAGTTCATCGAGTCCGCGATGGCGCCCGTGATGTCCTCGGTCACCTCCGCCTTCACGGTGAGGTCGCCGTCGGCGAGGTCTCCCATCTCGTTGAGCAGGCGAAGAATCGCCTCCTGGTTCTTCTTGTTCTCCTTCTCGGCCATCCCGGCGCTGCGTCGCGAGTCCGCGAGGAACACGAGGCCCATCGTGATGAGCACGAGGACCAGCAGGCCCGCGAAGACGAAGACGACCACCAGGGACGCCACCGACTTCTCCGCCTGCAACGCCTCCTGCAGCCGGCCGACCGCGTTCTGCAACTGCTCCGAGCCGGCCACGAGCTGCGCGCCCGCCTGGCGGGCGGAAACGAGCTTCTGCAGCTCGCGAAGGATCGGGCCCACGTTCTTCTCGAAATTGTCGAACTGCTTCTTGAGGTCGACCAGCTTCGCGCGCGCCTCGGCGTCGCGCACCGCGAGGACCCCGAGCGTGTCGCTGCCGGATTCGAGCGCCTTGATGAGGTCGCGCATGTCGTTGGTGTCCTTCCCGATGAGGAACGGCACCTCCGGGTCGATCGTCTCCGCGCCGAGGATCTCCGCCGATCCGCGGCCCAGCCGCTCGGAGAGGAAGGTGAGGCGATTGGCCCGGAGCACCTGGCTCGGGGACGATCCGGTCTGGCTCATGATCGCGGTGAATTCCTGGGAGATCCCCGCCATCTCCTCGGCGCCGATCCGGATCTGGGCGATGTTCTGCGCCAGTGCCACCAGGTCATTGCGGGCGGCGAGAATGGCCGAGGCGGCCTTCGACGAATCCGGCCAGCGCTGGCCGAGCTCCTCGAGACGGCTCCTCAATTCCTCCGTGGTGATCGCCGAGGGAACGTCCACGCCGAAAGCGAAGCCGCCTTCCTGGAGGATCTTCAGGTAATTGGCGAACTCGTCCCGGCTGTCCTGCACCTGGGGGAAGGCCGTCGGCTGGCCCCGGGCCGCAAGGCTCGCCGCCTTGGCGAGTCGCTGCGTGTGGTACTGCATCTGCGCGGCCACCGTCACGTACGTCGCGTTCTGCGCCCGCGACGTGGCGTCGACGAACACCATGAGCGCCGTGAGGGCCACGAGACCCAGGGCCATCGTGCCCAGGATGTTCATCTGCGTGGTGACGGGCAGGTGCCCCATCAGCGGCAACGTGAACCTGTCCATGTTGAACAGCTTCCCGGCCGGCGCCGCCTTCTTGGCCGCGGTGCCGCCCATGGTCGACGTGGGCCCGCCCGGCCTGGTTTCGGGGCCACCGGCTGCCGGCAGTCTCGTCATGGTGGACGACGCGGCGGCGGAAGCGGGCCGGGCGCCGGGCTTGGGCTTCGGCTTGGGCGCGGTGAGATTCCGGAACCAGTCCGTGAACGACGTCTTGGGCTTTGCCGGTGGTGCTTTGGCCATGGGAGTTCTCCGTGCAGCGTGGTGTCGTAGGCGGCGCCGTCGGGCCCGCGCCCTAGTGGCTACCGACCTCGAGGAATCGGCGTTCTTTCGCGAGCCGGACGAGGTCCAGCTCGTGCCAGGACGCGCCCGAGGCATCCCGGACGACGGCGCCCAGCCATGGGGGGGCTTCCTTCGGCAGCTCGGCGGCGACGAAGTGCTCGGGATTGCGCAGGCCGAGCATGCGCGACACGAGCAGCCCCGCACCGCCCACGAGCTTGTCCGAAATGAGGATCACGCGCCGCTCCGTGCCGCCGGGAGTGGGATCGCCGCCCTGGAAGGCCGAAAAGTCGACGATGCTGTAGAGGTTTCCCCGCACGTTGGCCACGCCGCGGAACCAGGGCTGCGTGAGCGGCACCGGCACGAAGGGGGGAAGCGGTATCACCTCGCTCACCTGGTGCAGCGCCACGAACCAGTTCACGCCCGCGACCTGGAAGCCGAGCTTCGACGAAAGGGTCGCGCGCGTGGCGGCCGTGCGAAGCCGCTCGGCGACCGAAATCTGGAATTCGCGAAGGCTGGTCCGGCGGGCCACGGGGCGTGGTGCCTCAGCCGAACGACTTGATCTTGTCGATCAGGTCCGCTTCGTTGATCGGCTTGGTGACATAGTCCTTGGCACCCTGCCTCAAGCCCCAGATCTTGTCCGTTTCCTGGTCCTTGGTCGTGCAGATGATGACGGGGATGTGCTTGGTGGACTCCTCGCGCGTTATCGCGCGGGTCGCCTGGAAGCCGTTCAAGCCGGGCATCACGACATCCATGAGGATGAGATCCGGCCGATCGGTCTTCGCACGCTCGATCGCCGCCTCGCCGCTGTCGACGAGGATCACGTCGAACCCCTTCTTCTTCAGGAGATTCTCCAGGTAGGCGCGTTCCGTCGGCGAATCGTCCACAACCATCACTTTCTTGATCGGCATTTTGTCTGAGCTCCGTTACGTGAGTTCCGTTTCGTCAGGCCGGGCTGCGGTGGGCAAGGTGGGACTCGACCGCCCGCAGCAGGCTTTCCTTCGTGAAGGGCTTGGTGAGGTATTCGTCCGACCCGACCATGCGGCCCCGCGCGCGGTCGAAAAGACTGTCCTTCGACGACAGCATGATGACCGGCGTGGCGTGGTGCTTGCCGCTCTTCTTGATGAGCGCGCAGGTCTGGTAGCCGTCCAGGCGAGGCATCATGATGTCCACGAAGATCAGGTCGGGTTCGTGATCGGCGATCTTCGCGAGGGCGTCAAAGCCGTTCTCGGCGAGGATGACCTGGCAGCCGGCCTGCATGAGGAAGATCTCGGCGCTTCGACGAATGGTGTTGCTGTCGTCGATCACCATCACTCGTACGCCGGATAGAGTCTTCGTGTCTGCCACGCCTTCCTCGATATTCCATTGCTCAAAGGCGCCGAAGGCTCTCGTGCGCGGAAACGCTCCGGGTTCCTCGCGAATATGGACCGAGCCGGCCCTCCCCCGCGATTTCGCTCTTTCGGCGAATCGTATCTTAACGAATGAAGCCTATGCCAATTGGCCCTTGAAAACAAGATTCAAGCGCCGCAACTTGAAGGCGTTTCGAATTGTTGCGGATGTAACTTTCACAACTCCACCATCTCGAAGTCCTCCTTGCGCGCGCCGCACTCGGGGCAGCTCCAATTGGCGGGCACGTCTTCCCACCGGGTGCCGGGGGCGAGACCGTCGTCGGGTGAACCCGCCGCCTCGTCGTAGACGAATCCGCAGACGAGGCACATCCAGGTTTTGTAGGCAGCGGGAGCAGGGGCGGTGGACATGAGGTTCGGAGGAAGGGGAGCCGGATGAAGGTAGAATGCGCGATCAGGAAACCCTGCGCGCGGGGACTGCCCAGAAGGCCGGGAAGCGATGCTCGTTCTCCCCCGCGGCCAGCCGCCAGTTTACCTCGCGCCTCGCCTCCGCTTCCATGCCCGCCCCTTCCGCCGTCCCGCCCGCCGTCCTCACCTTCGCCGCAACCGACCCGACGTCCGGCGCCGGTCTCCAGGCCGACATCCTCACGCTCGCCAGCATGGGGTGCCACCCCCTGTCCGTGGTGACCGCGATCACCGTGCAGGACAGCGCTGGCGTCGAAGGATTCCTCGCGCTGGATCCCGACTGGGTGGCCGACCAGGCCCGCTGCATCCTCGAGGACATTCCCGTCGTCGCGTTCAAGGTAGGCGTGCTCGCCTCGTCGGAGATCGTGACGGTCGTGGCGGAAATCGTGTCCGACTACCCGGACATTCCTCTCGTGCTCGACCCGGTTCTCGCTTCGGGACGGGGCGACGAATTCGGCGGGGAGGATCTCGTGAGCGCGATCCGCGAGCTGCTGGTGCCCCAGAGCACGGTGGTCACGCCAAACATCCCGGAGCTCCGGCGGCTCGCCCTGGTGGACGAGGACGAGGACCCGGACCATGCGGAGTGCGCGCGGCGCCTCCTGGACGCGGGGTGCGAGTACGTCCTGGTCACGGGCACCCACGACGCGACGGCGGCGGTGATCAATACCCTTCACCATCGGGACGGCATCGTCCGTACGGACACATGGCAGCGCCTGCCCGGCAGCTTCCACGGCTCCGGCTGCACGCTCGCCTCGGCCATTGCCGCGAACCTGGCGCGGGGACTCGACGTGTCCGACGCCGTCTACGAGGCGCAGGACTACACCTGGCACGCCCTTGCGCGCGCTTTCCGGCCCGGCATGGGCCAGCACATCCCCGATCGACTCTTCTGGGCGCGGGACGACGATGACGGCGACGACGGCAACTGAGCGCCGCGGGCGCCTGCGCGGGCTCTACGCAATCACGCCGGAGACCGACGACCTCGTCCGCCTCCTGGGCCTGGTGCGGGCCGCGCTCGACGGCGGCGCCCGCCTTGTCCAGTACCGGGCCAAGAGCCTCGCCGCCCGCGAGCGGTTGCGCCAGGCGCAGGCATTGCTCGCCCTGTGCCGCGGGCAGGGCATTCCCTTCATCGTGAACGACGACCTCGAGCTTGCGTTCCAGCTCGGCGCGGACGGTGTCCACCTCGGCCGCGACGACGCCGACCCGCGCGAGGCCCGCCGGCGACTACCCGGGGCGATTGTCGGGGTTTCCTGCTATGACGATCCCGCCCGGGCCGTCGCCGCCGCGCAGGCCGGGGCCGATTACGCCGGAATCGGGAGCGTGTTCGCCTCGTCCACCAAGCCGCAGGCCGTCCGTGCGGGCCTCGCCGCACTCTCGGAGGCCAGGCGCCGGGCACCCATCCCCATCGCCGCGATTGGCGGCATCACCGCGGCGAACGCAGCCGAGGCGGTGGCCGCCGGGGCGGACATGCTCGCCGTGATTTCGGCGCTATTCGATGCACCCGACGTGGCCGCAGCCGCGCGCGCGATCTCCCGACCATTCGACACGGAAACCGATTCCCATGTACGAACGCAGCCAGCAACTCTTTGAAGCCTCGTTGCGCGTCATCCCCGGCGGCGTGAACTCGCCGGTGCGTGCCTTCCGGGCCGTCGGCGGGACGCCCGTCTTCATCCGCGAAGGCAAGGGCGCATGGCTCGTCGACGCGGATGGCAACCGCTATGTGGACTACGTGGGTTCGTGGGGACCGATGATTCTCGGCCACGCCCATCCCGAAGTCCTTGCCGACGTTGTCGCGGTCGCGGCGCGCGGGCTCTCCTTCGGGGCGCCGACCGAACTCGAGCTCGAGATGGCCGAGCTCATCACCACGAGCCTTCCGTCGGTCGAGCAGGTGCGCCTCGTGAGCTCCGGAACCGAGGCCGTCATGAGCGCCCTGCGCCTGGCCCGCGGGTTCACCGGCCGCTCGCTCATCGTGAAGTTCGAGGGCTGCTACCACGGTCACAGCGATTTCCTCCTGGTGAAGGCGGGTTCGGGGGCGCTCACCTTCGGCAACCCCACCTCGGCCGGCGTTCCCGCCGAACTCACGTCGAAGACGCTGGTCCTGGACTACAACGACCCGCAGCAGGCCGAGGACGCCTTCCGGCGATTCGGGCCGGAAATCGCGGCCGTGGTTCTCGAGCCGGTGGCCGGCAACATGAATTTCGTGCGTCCGTCGCAGGCGTTCGTCGAGACGCTGCGGAGACTGTGCACGGAGCACGGCTCGGTACTCATCTTCGACGAGGTGATGACCGGGTATCGCGTTGGCCCCCGGGGCGCCCAGGGAGTGTTGGGCATCCGCCCCGACCTCACCACGCTCGGCAAGGTGATCGGCGGCGGGCTTCCGGTGGGCGCGTTCGGCGGCCGTCGCGACATCATGGCCAGGCTGGCACCCCTCGGGCCCGTCTACCAGGCCGGCACGCTGTCCGGAAACCCGGTCGCGGTGACGGCCGGGCTCGCCACCCTCAAGCGGGTACTCGCGCCCGGATTCTTCGACCGGCTCGCGGCGACGACCGTTGCCGTGACGGAAGGACTGGTGCGGGAGGCCCGCGTTGCCGGCGTCCCGTTCAGCGCGGCATCGCTGGGCGGCATGTTCGGGATCTTCTTCCGCCCGTCGGCGCCCTCGACGTTCGCCGAGGTCATGGCGAGCGACAAGGAGGCGTTCAACCGCTTCTTTCACGCGATGCTGCGCCGCGGCGTGTACCTCGCGCCCTCCGCTTTCGAGGCAGGGTTCGTTTCGGCCGCCCACGGGCCGGCCGAGATCGAGGCGACCCTGGCGGCCGCCCGCGAGGCGTTCGCCGAGTCGCGCTCGGCATAGCCGAACGTGCCGCCCCTCGCCGGCAGGATCGCCGGGACCGGCCTCGCCATCGCGGCCGTGACCATCGCCGTCCTCGCTGCGCTCCTCTATGGCGACATGTCCCGGGAGACGGGGCTTTCGCGCGAAGTGCAGGCCATCCAGGACGTGAAGAGCGGGCTGGAATCCCTCAAGGACTCGCTTCACCGCCTGCGGTATTCGATCGTCGCCGGCCCGGGCAGCGGTGACCTCGACCGCGAGCGGGTGGCCATCGAGGCCGACCTCCACTACCTGCGAGCCAAGGCGGCGGAGCGCCCGGACGTCGCGCCGGCGCTGGCCGCGCTGGAAGCGCCAGTGCGCGTCTACCTGGACGTGGCCGGGCTTGCCCTTCGTGCACCCCAGCGGGAGCGGGGGGCGTTCCCCGTCGCCGAGGCCGAGGAAAGCGCCTTCCGCTCGGTCGGACGCGCCACCGCACGGGCGACCGAGGAGATCAACCACCGGACGAACTCGCAGATTCAGCTGTGGGCGAGCCGGGAGGTCTACGTGCGCGCCCTCGTCGCCGGGACCATTGCCGTGCTGATCGGCCTCGGGGTGGCATTCCGGCAATCCATCCGGCGCGCGCGCCGCGATGCCGCCCGCATAGAGCAGCTTGCGCATTACGACGCGCTTACGGGCCTGGCGAACCGCAGCCTCCTCACCGACCACCTGGCCCGGATGATCGCAATGTCGAGGCGCAATGCCGCGCCGGTGGCAATACTCCTTTTCGACCTGGACGATTTCAAGGACGTGAACGACACGCTGGGTCACGCCGCGGGCGATGCGCTGCTCTCAGCGGTGGCCCGAAGGGCGCAGTCGTGCGTGCGGGCGTCGGACACCGTGGGCCGCTTGGGCGGAGACGGGTTCCTGGTCCTGCTGCCGGACACCGACCGGGAAGGTGCGCGATCCGTGGCCTCGAAACTCCTCGATGCCCTGGCCCTGCCCTTCGATCTGGGTGCCGCGCGCGTGAACGTGAGCGCAAGCATCGGCGGCGGGTTCCTCCCCGGCGCGGCCGCGGACGCGGACGCATTGATTCACGAGGCCGATGGGGCCCTCTACGCGTCGAAACGCGGCGGGCGAAACCGTTACACGGAGGCGGCGATCGGGGGCTATCCGATGCCGGGGGTCGCGGCGGTCAAGACGAGCTAGCGCAACCCCGCGGCGTATTCCGAGACAGCCTTCATGTCTGCCTCGGACAACTTGGCTGCGATGTCTGCCATCACGGGATTCGCGCGCGTGCCGTTTGCGAAGGACTTGAGCCAGGCGAACGTGAGGTCGGCGTACTGCCCCGCAAGCCGGGGATACTGCGACGGGATCCCGGCACCCGCGGCACCATGGCACCCGGCGCAGGCGGGAACGTTCCCCTGGCGGACACCGCCGCGCCAGATCTGCTGGCCGCGGGCAGCCAGGGTCTTGTCCTTCGCCGCCGACGGCTTCACGGCCTGCCGGGAGAACCATGCCGCCACGCTGCGCATGTCCTCCGGGGTGAGCGCCGCCGACATGCCCGCCATGATCGGGTTTGCGCGCGCCCCCGATTTGTACGCGGCGAGCTGGGCGGCAAGGTAGTCGGCATGCTGGCCGGCGAGGATCGGATTGGCGGGCAAGGCGCTGTTTCCATCGGCTCCGTGGCAGGCCACGCAAACGGTGGACGCGATCTGTTTCCCGCGCTCGAGATCCGGCTTCGCCGCAGGGGCCGGAGCAGCGCCCTGCGCGAGCGTTGCGTAAACTAGCGCGATGAGCCCCGCCAACCCCTGGAATGCACGCATTGCCGATCCTCTGTCTGTCGAATCCCGTGAACCCCGCGATTTTACAGTAGCCACGCCAGGTGCCGCCACCCCGGGCCTACAGATGGCCCCGCCGGGTTGAGGTCGCCGGCCATGCGAATCGAGAACGCGAGCTACCGCCTGTCTGTCCACGACCCCCGGCTCCTGCCTCCGGACTCCCTTCCCGAGATCGCCTTCATCGGGCGGTCGAACGCCGGCAAGTCGAGTGCGCTCAACACCCTCGCGGGCCGGCGCCGCCTCGCCTTCGTGAGCAAGACCCCGGGGCGCACCCAGCTCATCAACTTCTTCGCGGTCGACGAGGATGCGTTTCTCGTCGACCTCCCGGGCTACGGCTATGCGGGCGTGCCGCACGAGGTGCGCGCGCACTGGGACAAGCTCGTCGGGGAGTACATCTTTCACCGGCGGGCCCTGGCTGGCGTCGTCGTGGTGATGGATTCGCGACATCCCCTCACGCCGCAGGACCAGCGCCTCCTCGACTGGTTGCTGCCGTCGGGGCGAAACGTGCACGTGCTGCTGTCGAAGTCCGACAAGCTCTCGGCGCAGGCGGCGCACCGCACCCTCGCCCAGGCCCGCAAGGACCTGTCGAAGGTATACCCCGGGGCCACGGCGCAACTCTTCTCGAGCCTGAAGCGCACCGGCACCGCGGAGGCGGTGGCTTGCATCGAGACCTGGGTCGCGGAGCACAAACAAAAAGCCCCGGCACAAGGGGAATAAGGCCGGGGCAAAAAAAGCCTTAATGGGAATTAAGGCACCCGCTCAGGGAGGAGAAGCGGGGAAGGAGTTACCCTTCATGCGATCAGAGTCGGCTGCCATGCTAAAGTTCCCGCGCTACCAGCAACCGGTTCGCCATGACCTATCCGTTCGGACGATTCCCGCAGCGCCGGCTGAGACGCATGCGGCGCGACGACTTCTCGCGCCGCTTGGCCCGTGAAAGCCGCCTTTCGGCCGACGACCTGATCCTGCCGGTCTTCGTGCTCGACGGCAGCAAGTCCATCCAGCCTGTGGCCTCCATGCCCGGCGTCAGCCGCCGATCGGTCGATGAACTCCTTCCCGTTGTGGAGCGAGCGCTCACCCTCGGGATTCCGGCGATCACGCTGTTCCCCGTCATCGAGGGCTCGGGCAAATCGCCGGGTGCCGAGGAAGCCTACAACCCCGATGGCTTGGTCCCTCGCTGCATTCGCGAAGTAAAGGCTCGCTTTCCGGAAATCGGTGTCATCACCGACATCGCGCTCGATCCCTATACCAGCCACGGCCAGGATGGACTCATCGACGACTCCGGCTACGTGATGAACGACGAGACAATTGCGGTCCTGGAAAAGCAGGCGCTTGCTCACGCAGACGCTGGCGCCGATGTCGTGGCGCCGTCGGACATGATGGATGGGCGGGTGGGCGCCCTTCGGCGGGTGCTGGACGCCCGGGGTCATATCCATACGCGCATCCTGGCCTACTCCGCGAAGTACGCCTCGGCCTTTTATGGCCCGTTCCGCGACGCCGTGGGGTCCGGGGCGAATCTCGGCAAGGGCGACAAGAAGACGTACCAGATGGATCCGGCGAATTCCGACGAGGCGCTGCACGAGATCGCCCTCGACCTCGAAGAGGGCGCGGACATGGTGATGGTGAAGCCCGGCATGCCGTACCTGGACATCGTGCGGCGGGTAAAGGACACCTTCGGTGTCCCTACTTTCGTCTACCAGGTGAGCGGCGAGTACTCGATGCTCCAGGCGGCCTCGGGCCAGGGCTGGATCGATGGACCGGCCTGCATGATGGAAGCTCTCGTCGGGTTCAAGCGGGCCGGCGCGGACGCGATCCTGACCTACTTCGCGCTCGACGCAGCCGAGCGACTGCGGGCCGGCTAGGGCTCGAGGAGCGCCTCGACCTGCGCGAGGCGGGCGCGCAGGGGGCCGTCGGTCTCGGGCCTTGCCCGCGGAGCGAGATGCTCGTCGCCGGTGGCGTACACCGCCAGGGTGACGGGCGCCCCGTCCACCTCGATGAAGAATTGCGGAACGTCGGCCCAGTCGTCGCCGACGCGGACGCGTCTTTCCCCCTGCTCGAAGCGATGGCGACGGTTGACCAGGAACAACGCGAGACTCTTCGCGTCGTCCGCGAAGAGTTGCAGCGTCACCTCGGAAAACTGGTTGGCCGTGCCATTGAGGACGGCGCCTACGAGCATCGGCCGGAACGCGGCGAACTCGCGCATCACCTTGACCGCCACCTCGCGCAGGCGCCTGAGTTCCGCGGGCTGGTTTTCGCTCTGGTACAGCCCCTGGTACTCGCGCAGGGCCGCCTCGACCTCGCGGTTGTCCGGAAGGGCATGCGTATCGGCGAGGCCGGCCTGCCGCGCCGCCTTCTGCTTGGCGTACCCGTAATCCTGCACCCCTTCCTCCGCCATGAGACGGGCGGCGAGGTACGCAAGGTGCCTGCGCTGGTTGTCGTCGCGTCGCGACCGGTTCCTGCCCACGGCTGCTCGGGCCTCGTGCGTTCTAGAAGATCTGGTTCTTCACTTCCTCGGGCGGCCGCGAGGAATCACGGGTCGCCCCGCCTTCCGCGCCGCTTCCCGGGAGCGCTTCCCGATAGAAGAACTCCACCGTCTGCTTCCGGCCGTCCGGGTCGCGCATGCCCGTGGCCGGGTCGATCGGAACCGCGACGATTCCCGCAGGCGGCTCGAGCTCCGATTCCGGCTCGCCCTTCAATACCCTCGACATGTACGTCATCCACATGGGAAGCGCTGCCTGGCTGCCCGTTTCGTTGGCCCCCATCGACCCCGGCGTGTCGAAACCGATCCACGCCACGGCCACGACGGTCGACTGATAGCCCGCGAACCACGCATCGATGTGGTCATTGGTGGTGCCGGTCTTGCCCGCCAGGTCGTGCCGGCCGAGCGACATCGCGCGGGCCGCGGTGCCATGACGCACAACGTCGCGCATGAGGCTCGTCATCAGGTAGGCGTTTCGCGGATCGAGGACGCGCTCGGCGTCCTCGCCGGCCGCTTCGGGCTTCGCCTCGTACAGCGTCTCCCCGCGATTGTCGAGAATGCGCGTGATGTACCACGGCTTCACCCGGTAGCCTCCGTTGGCGAACGTCGCATAGGCGCTCGCCATCTGCAGGGGCGTGGCGGAACCCGCGCCCAGCGCCATGGTGAGAAAGGCGGGGTGGAGCTTGGGATCGAACCCGAACTTCTGGATGTAGTCCTGGGCGTAGCCGGGCCCTATCGCCTGCAGCAGCCGGATGGAAATCATGTTCTTCGATTTCGCGATGGCGGTTCGAAGCCGCATCGGACCCTCGTACTTCCCGTCGTAGTTCTTCGGCTCCCAGAGCTGGCCGCCGGTCTTGGCCGCGTCGATCACGAACGGCGCGTCGTTCAGCACCGTGGCGGGGGTGAATCCCTTCTCGAGCGCCGCGGAGTAGATGAAGGGCTTGAAACTGGACCCCGGCTGGCGCCATGCCTGCGTCACGTGGTTGAACTTGTTCGCGTTGAAATCGAAGCCGCCCGCCAGTGCGCGGATTGCCCCATTGGACGGGTCGACGGACACAATCGCGGCCTCGATCTTCGGGACCTGCGCGATGCTCCACGCGCCCTTCTCCCCCGCCTGGAGCCGGATCAACGCACCCCGACGGATGGCCCGGTCAGGGTTGGTCCGGTCCACCAGCGCCCGGGAGGCGAACCGCAGGCCCTCGCCGCCGATGCGGATCGCATCGCCCCGCCTCATGACCGCGGTGACCTCCTTGGGGGAGGCTTCGAGCACCACCGCAGCCACGAGGTCCCCCACGGGTTCGTGATCCTGGAGGGCCTCTTCGATCGCCTCGTCCAGCTCCGGGCCGGCAGCGGCCGGAAGGCGCACGTAGCCCTCGGGGCCACGGTATCCGTGGCGCCGGTCGTAGTCGAGCACGCCCTGCCGAAGCCCGGCATTCGCCGCCTCCTGGTCGCGGCTGCGGATTGTGGTCTCGACCCGGATCCCGCTCACGTAGGCGGACTCCCCGTATTGCTCGAACACGGCCGCGCGCGCCATCTCGGCCACGTAATCGGCCTTCAACGGGTAGGCCTCGCGCTGGTTCGGGTTCAGCCTGAGCGGCTCGGCCAGGGCCTTGCGGTAGGCGTCGGTGGGAAGCGACCCCACCTCGTTCATGCGACGAAGGACATAATGCTGGCGCTGCTGCGCCCTCTTCGGGTTCACGAACGGGTTCTGGCGCGACGGAGCCTGAGGAAGCCCGGCCAGCATCGCCGCTTCCGCGGCGGTGAGGTCCGACAGGCCCTTGCCGAAATAGACGTTCGCCGCAGAAGCGAACCCGTAGGCCCGGCTTCCCAGGAAGATCTGGTTCACATACAGCTCCAGAATCTGGTCCTTGGTGAGGCTCGCCTCGATCTTGAAGGACAGCAGAATCTCCGAGAGCTTTCGCGCGATCGTCTTTTCCCGGGTCAGGAAGAACGTCCTGGCGACCTGCATCGTGATGGTGCTCGCTCCCTCCCGGCGCCCCTGGAGGTTCGCGATCGCGGCCCGGGCAACGCCGGCGTAGTCCACACCCCCATGCTGGTAAAACCGGTCGTCCTCGGCCGCGAGGATGGCCTGCTTCATCACCTGCGGCACATCCTGGATCTTGACCACGGCCCGCTTCTCCTCCCCGAACTCGCCGATCAGCTCTCCCTCCGCGCTGTAGACCCGCAGGGGGATCTTCGGCCGGTAATCGGTCAGGGCCTCGAGGGAGGGCAGGTTCGGCCAAAGCAGGATGACCGTCAGCGCACCGACGCCCGCGGCCACGAGGAGCAGCGACACGGCAACAAGGAAGGGGTAAAACCACCAACGGGAGGTCATGGGCAGGCGGGCCTGGTGGCCGGATGAACGTTCCAGTCCCCGCCGGGCGGGGAAAAGCAGCAGACATTATAGACGGGCAGGGGTTCCGGAGCCCTCCCGACAAAATGCTTTACACTCCTAGGACTTGTTGCTAGCATCTAAAGTAGATTCTTCGCAGTGGGTGCTAAGCCTCCACCATGCTTAAAGAAAAACTCGCTGATCAATTCGACTTCCTGAAGGCCAAGACGCCGCCGCTCATCGGCTGCGACATCAGCTCGTCTTCCGTGAAGATGGTCGAGATCGCGGAGGCGGGCCGCAACATGTATCGCGTGGAGCGCTACGCGATCGAGCCGCTTCCCAAGGACACGGTGGTGGACGGAAACATCGCCAACATCGAGGCCGCGGGCGAAGCCATCAAGCGGGCCCACAAGAACCTCGGCTCCCGGATCAAGAACATCGCCATGGCCCTGCCTGCCGCGGCCGTGATCACCAAGAAGGTGATCCTCCCGGGCAACCAGCGCGAGGAGGACATGGAAGTCCAGGTCCAGAGCGAAGCCAACCAGTACATCCCCTTTTCCCTGGACGAGGTGAACCTGGACTTCCAGGTCCTCGGGCCCGCCCCGTCCGGCGACGACGAGGTCGAGGTGCTGATCGCGGCCTCCCGGAAGGAAAAGATCGAGGATCGGGTCGCCGCCGCGGAAGCCGCCGGCCTCAAGACGATCGTGATGGACGTCGAATCCTATGCCTCCCAGAGCGCCTTCGAGCTCATCTGCGAAGGCTCCTCCGGGGTAAAGGAAAGCGACGTGACCGTGATCGTCGACATCGGGGCCACGATCACCCGCGTGTCGGTCCTGCACAACGGTCAGACGGTCTACACCCGCGAGCAGCAGATCGGGGGCAACCAGCTCACCCAGGACATCGCCCGGGCGTTCGACATGCCCCCCGAGGAGGCCGAGGCCGCCAAGCGGGTGGGAAGCCTGCCCGAGAACTTCGGACCCGATGTGCTCGCCCCGTTCAACGA
>JAGRPO010000009.1 GCA_019449455.1 Betaproteobacteria bacterium
GGTGCTGCCGCCGGCGGTGTCGCAGCTCATCGTGCCGCTGCGCGAGATGTTCACGACGATGGCCCTGCGCGAGCGCCTGCCGCAGGTGGAACTCGCCGTGGGCGAGTCCGTCACGATCCTGGTGCTTCGCCACCTGGAGCCGGTGGGGGAGGAGGACCGCGCCAAGCTCAGGACCTTCGCCGACCGCCACGGCATCCAGTGGTGGTTCCAGCCCAAGGGCCCGGACACGGCGCACCCCTTCTATCCGGAGGACTCGCCGCCGCTCGACTACCGGCTGCCGGAGTTCGGGCTGTCGATCCGCTTCCGGCCCACGGAGTTCACGCAGGTGAACATGGCGGTGAACCGCGTGCTGGTGAAGAGAGCGGTGGACCTGCTCGACCCGCGGCCCGGCGAGCGCGTGGGCGATCTCTTCTGCGGCCTCGGCAATTTCACGCTCGCCATCGCTGCGCGCGGCGCCACGGTCGTGGGCATGGAAGGCGCGGCGACGCTCACGGCGCGCGGGGCGGAGAACGCGCGCGCCAACGGGCTCGACGGACTCGCGAGCTTCCTCGCCTACGACCTCTACGCGGACGCGCCTGGCGCCCTTGCGCGCCTGGGGCCGGTCGACAGGCTGCTCATCGACCCGCCGCGCGACGGCGCGGTGGAGATATGCAAGGCGCTGCCGGATTCCGGCGCCCCTTCGCGGATCGTCTACGTCTCGTGCAGCCCCTCGACCCTCGCCCGCGACGCGGGCGTGCTGGTGAACGTGAAGGGCTACCGGCTCTTGGCGGCGGGCGTGGTCAACATGTTCCCGCACACCGGTCACGTGGAGTCGATCGCGGTGTTCTCCCGCTAGCCCGGCGCCTGCCCGGCGCGCGGGGCGCAAACGACGAGGGGCGGCCGAAGCCGCCCCTCGAAGCGAAGCGAGGAAGCCTAGTCGCGATCGCCGCCGAAGATCCCCAGCAGCGCGAGGAGGTTGGCGAAGATGTTGTACAGGCTCAGGTACACCGCGAGCGTGGCCGAGATGTAGTTCGTCTCGCCGCCCGTGATGACGCGGTTCAGGTCGTAGAGCAGGAAGGCGGAGAAGATGCCCACCGCGATGACCGAGATCGCGATGTAGAGCGCCGGCAGCTGCAGGAAGATGTTGGCGAAGGCGGCCACCAGCAGCATGATCATGCCGATGAAGAGCGCCTTGCCCATCCCCGACAGGTCGCGCTTGGTGGAGCTCGCGACGGAAGCCATGATCGCGAAGATCACGGCCGTGCCGCCGCCGGCCAGGCCGATGAGGGCCGCGCCGTTCCTGAAGCCCAGCACCACGCCCAGCATGCGCGAGAGCATGAGGCCCATGAAGAACGTGAAGCCGAGAAGGATCGCCACGCCCAGGCCGCTGTTCTTCGTCTTCTCGATCGCGAACATGAAGCCGAAGGCGATCGCCAGGAAGGCGATGAAGCCTACGCCGGGGCTCGCCTGGAAGAAGGAGAAGTTCATCTGCACGCCGATCCAGGCGCCGATCACCGTGGGCACCATGGAGAGCGCGAGCAGGGCGTAGGTGTTGCGCAGTACCCGGTTCTGCGCCAGCGCGATCGTCTGCGACGGCGAGGCGGGCGTCATCATCGGGGCTTGTTGCATAGGTTTGGCTCCAGTGTCGGTTGAGTGCCGGTCATGATTGACCGAGCGTTAGAGTAGGGATTAAGGGAGGAAGTTTCAAGACGCCGGACATTGTCTTGCGCAATGGGGCGGCGTCGCGCAGCAAAAGTTTGGATCGCAAAAGGCTAATTGCTACAATGGTTTATAACCACGGAGGGTTGGCCGAGCGGTTTAAGGCACCGGTCTTGAAAACCGGCAACAGGGCAACCTGTTCGTGAGTTCGAATCTCACACCCTCCGCCAGACACTCCAGGGAGAACACCATGCTTCGCATCATCGCCGCCTTCGCCGCCTGCGCCATGGCAAACGCCTTCGCGGCGCCCCCCGCCGCACCCGCCGGCCCGCAGGACAGCAAGGCCTGGCTCGAGTCGCAGGGGCTGGAGGCAGCCGCCACCAAGGAGTTCCAGGATTACGAGGTCCTCGTCGCGCGCGTGAAGGGCGCGAAGGACGCGGCGAGCGCCGAGGAGCGAGTCGTCGTCTTCGCGAAAGGCAGGCTCGCGTGGCAGTCGACCCCCAAGGATCTCGTCGAGCCCGTGCAGAAGTTCACGCTCCACTCCCTCGGCCGCGATCTCGACGGCAGCGGGCAGCCGCAGCTGCACTTCTCCGGGTTCTCGGGCGGGGCGCATTGCTGCACGACGCATTACGTCTATCGGCTCAAGCCCCAGGTGAAGCGCCATGCCGTGTACCCGGCCAAGAACGTGGGCGGCACCGACTTCATCGAGCTGCCCGGGCGCAAGGCGCCGGTGATGATCTCCGCCGACGATTCCAGCGCCAACGTGTTCGCGCCCTATTCGAACTCCTACTTCCCGATGGTGGTCCTCGAGGTGGGCGCCAAGGGGCGCTTCCAGTTCGCGCACGACCTCATGCGCACGCGCCTGCCGGGCATGACGCCGCCCATCTGCGCGCAGCCCGCCGCCGTCGCCAACCCCTGGCTCAAGGAGCGCTGCGGGGAATTCACGGGGTCCAAGCGCAAGGCGCGCACCTCGGAGATCCAGGCGAAGCTTCGCGAGATCAAGAGCTCGCGCTCGGCCGACAAGGTCACGTGGGACGACTACTACGCGACGGGCGTGCTCTCGGCCGTCGCCGCGGAGATGAACCGCCACGCCTACACCGGTTTCGCTCCGGCGGGCATGAGCTGGATGGAGACCGTCTGGCCGGGCAACGACACCGTCAAGGTGGCCTTCCTCGACAAGCTGCGCGAGTCGCGCGCGAAGAGCGTCTTCGCCGACGACCTCCGCATCCTCGCGACGGACACCCGCTGACCCGGCGCCGGACGGCCTGCGGCGCCGGGCGCCGGGCCGGGGTTTGTGCAGTGCACCATCACCCCCCGGTCCGGGGTAAAATGTCGCCTTTCGTCCGTCGCTGAAGCAGGAATCCCGTGTCCCTCATCGTCCAGAAGTACGGCGGCACCTCCATGGGCAGCCCCGAGCGCATCCGCGAGGTCGCGCGCCGCGTCGAGCGCTTCGTCAAGGATGGCCACCAGGTCGTCGTCGTGGTCTCCGCGATGTCCGGCGAGACGAACCGCCTCCTCGCCCTCGCCAAGGAGCTCAATCCCAACCCGGATCCGCGCGAGATCGACGTCATCGCCTCCACCGGCGAGCAGGTCTCCATCGGCCTCCTCGCCCTCGCGCTGCACCGGCTGGGCGTGAAGGCGAGGAGCTACACCGGCTTCCAGGTGCGCATCCTCACCGACGACGCCTACTCGAAGGCCCGCATCCTTTCCATCGACGAGGACAACATCCGCCGCGACCTCGCCGCCGGCAGCGTCGTCGTGGTGGCCGGCTTCCAGGGCATCGACGACAAGGGCAACATCACCACGCTGGGCCGCGGCGGCTCGGACACGACGGGGGTCGCCCTCGCCGCGGCGCTCTTCGCCGACGAGTGCCAGATCTACACGGACGTGGACGGCGTCTACACGACCGACCCGCGCGTCGTGCCCGAGGCGCGGCGACTGGACACGATCACCTTCGAGGAGATGCTCGAGCTCGCCTCGCTGGGGTCCAAGGTCCTGCAGATCCGCTCCGTTGAATTCGCGGGCAAGTACCGCGTGAAGCTGCGGGTGCTCTCGTCGTTCACCGACGTGAACTCCACCGACATGGGCACCCTCATCACCTTCGAGGAAGACGAGAACATGGAACAGGCCATCATCAGCGGCATCGCCTTCAACCGGGACGAGGCGAAGATCACGGTCGTCGGCGTCCCCGACCGCCCCGGCATCGCCTTCGGGATCCTGGGCCCGATCGCCGACGCGAACATCGACGTGGACATGATCATCCAGAACGCCTCCATCGAGGGGCTCACGGACTTCTCGTTCACGGTTCACCGCAGCGAGTTCAAGCGCGCGATGGACATCCTGGAGAAGTCGGTGAAGCCGGCCATCGGCGCGCGCTCCATCGTGGGCGACGACAAGATCGCCAAGGTCTCGCTCGTGGGCATCGGCATGCGCACCCATGCCGGCATCGCCTCCAAGATGTTCCGCTCGCTCGCCGAGGAGCGCATCAACATCCAGATGATCTCCACCTCGGAGATCAAGACGTCCGTCGTCGTCGACGAGAAGTACATGGAGCTCGCCGTGCGCGTGCTGCACAAGGCCTTCGAGCTGGACAAGCCCGCCACCGAGGAGCGCATGAAGTCCTAGGCGGGCAGTTGCCCTGCAATGCGGCGCGAGCGGACACGATCCGCCTCGCGCCGCTTTCTTTCCGGAACCCGCCCATGAAGCGCATCCTCGCCATCCTCGCCATGCCGCTCGCCACCGCCGCCTTCGCCGAAAACGACGACCCCTACCTCTGGCTCGAGGACGTCACGGGCCGGAAGTCCATGGCCTGGGTGGAGGACCAGAACGCGAAGAGCCGGCCCGCCGTCGAAGCCGACCGCGGCTTCGCCCCGCTGCGCGACCGTTTCACCGAGATCGCCCAGTCGCGCAGCCGCATCCCCGCCATCTCGAAGGTCGGGCCCTTCGTCTACAACTTCTGGCAGGACGCGGCCAATCCGCGCGGCCTGTGGCGGCGCACGACCCTCGACGAGTACCGCCTGGCCTCGCCCGCCTGGGAAACGGTGCTGGACCTCGACAAGCTCTCGGCCGCGGAGAACGAGAAGTGGGCGTGGAAGGGCGCCGCCTGCCTCTACCCGAAGTACGAGCGCTGCCTCGTGTCGATCTCGCGCGGCGGGGCGGACGCGGTGGAGGTGCGCGAATTCGACCTCGTGAAGAAGGCCTTCGTCGCGGACGGGTTCCGGCTGCCGGAGTCGAAGGGCGGCGTGGCCTGGATCGACGCGGACACGATCTACGCGTCGCGCGATTTCGGCCCGGGCACGATGACGCGCTCGGGCTACCCGCGGAGCGTGAAGCGCCTCGGGCGCGGCCAGCCTCTCGCCGATGCGCCGGTGGTCTTCGAGGTGTCGGAAGACGACATCGGCGCCTGGCCCATCGTCACGCACGAGAGGGACTCGCGCGTCGAGATGATGACGCGGGTGATCTCCACCCGCCGCAGCGACGGCTTCGTCGTGCGCGACGGCAAGCTCGTGAAGCTGGAGCTGCCCGACACCGTCGATGCCACGGTCACCGCCGGCACGCTCTTCGTGCGCCTGCGCGAGGACTGGATGCCCGCCGGCACGCAATACCGGGCGGGCCAGCTCCTGGCCATCGGCCTGGAGAAATTCCTGGCGGGCGGCACCGGCTTCGACGTGCTCTTCACGCCGTCGCCGCGCGTCTCCCTCGCGTCCTTCGTGCCGATGAAGTCGGTCGTGCTCCTGAATCTCCTCGACAACGTCTCGAGCCGCCTGGTGGAGATGCGGCGCGCGGACGGCCGGTGGACGAAGCGCGACGTCGGGGCGCCGAAGCTCGCCACCCTGGGCGCCGAGGCATACGACCGGCGCGAGTCGGACGAGTATCTCCTGTCCGCCTCCGGATTCACGATGCCGACGACGCTCTATTTCGCCAGGGCCGGGACGGACGATCGCGAGAAGCTGAAGAGCCTGCCGGCGTTCTTCGACGCGACCGGGCTCGAGGTCACCCAGCACGAGGCCACCTCGAAGGACGGCACGAAGATCCCGTACTTCCAGGTGATGCGCAAGGACGCGAAGCTCGACGGGAAGAACCCGACGATCCTCTACGGCTACGGCGGCTTCGAGGTCTCGCAGGTGCCCGGCTATTCCGGTTTCGTGGGCAACGGCTGGCTCGCGAAGGGCGGCGTGTGGGTGCTCTCCAACCTGCGCGGCGGCGGCGAGTTCGGCCCCGCCTGGAACCAGGTGGCGCGCCGCGAAGGCCGGCAGAAGACGCACGACGACTACGCGGCCGTGGCCGAGGACCTCATCCGCCGCGGGGTCACCTCGCCCGCGAAGCTGGGGATACTCGGCGGCAGCCAGGGCGGGCTCCTGGTAAGCGCGACGATGCTGCAACGCCCCGAGCTCTTCGGCGCCGTGGTGGCCACCGTGCCGCTGATGGACATGAAGCGCTACCACAAGCTGCTGGCCGGCCATTCGTGGATGGGCGAATACGGCGACCCCGACAAGCCCGAGGACTGGGCCTTCATCTCGAAGTACTCGCCCTACCAGAACGTGCTGCGCGGCCGGGCGTACCCGAAGATGCTCATCACCACGTCCACCCGCGACGACCGCGTCCATCCGGGCCACGCGCGCAAGATGGCCGCGCGCATGCAGCAGTTCGGCTACGACACCGCCTACTTCGAGTACACCGAGGGCGGCCACGGCTCGGGCATCACGCCCGCCCAGACGGCCTACACCTGGGCCTTCATCTACACCTGGTTCGCGATGGCCCTGATGTAGGGGGCGGTTGACCTGAGACAACCGCGCCCCGGGGCGGGGCACGAGAATGGGTATTGGGGACGGTTCCTGGACCGTGGTCCAGGAACCGTCCCCAATATCTCCTGGTCCAGGAACCGTCCCCAATATCTCATGGCACTCCTCGAGATCCGGGAAGTAACGCGCCGATTCGGCGGCCTGGCCGCCGTCGACCGGGTGAGCCTTGCCATCGAGGCGGGGGAATTCTTCACGCTGCTCGGCCCCTCGGGCTGCGGCAAGACCACGCTCCTTCGCATGATCGCGGGGTTCGACGAGCCCGACGAAGGCGAGCTATTTCTCGACGGCAAGTCGCTCTCGGGCATCGCCCCGGAGAAGCGCCCCGTCCACACCGTCTTCCAGAGCTATGCGCTCTTCCCGCACATGACCGTGGCGGGCAACATCGCGTTCCCGCTCGAGATGGCGAACCGGCCCCGCGAGGAGATCGCGCGGCGCGTGCGCGAGACCCTCGCCCTCGTCCACCTGGACGAGAAGGGGCAGGCCTATCCGCACGAGCTGTCCGGCGGCCAGAAGCAGCGCGTGGCGCTCGCGCGCGGGCTCGTGAACAAGCCGAGGCTGCTTCTCCTCGACGAGCCCCTGGGCGCGCTGGACGCGAAGCTGCGCGAGGAGATGCAGGTCGAGCTCATCAACCTGCAGCGCGACGTGGGCGTCACCTTCGTGTTCGTCACGCACGCGCAACAGGAGGCGCTCGCGCTCTCGCACCGCATCGCCGTGATGAACATGGGCCGCGTGGAGCAGCTCGACACGCCCGACCGGCTCTATACCGCGCCCTCCAGCCGCTTCGTGGCCGACTTCATCGGCAAGATCAACCTCATCGAGGTGGAAGTGATCGATGCGTCCCACGGGCACCTGGGGCTTCGCGCCGCGGCGCTGGGCGAGTTCGCGGCGGAGCCGGTGCCGGGGGTGAAGGCCGGCGAGCGCGGGGCGCTCGCCCTGCGCCCGGAACTCGTCCGCGTGACCGAGCGCCTCGAGTCCGTGGACCTTCGCAACCGGTTCACCGGGCGCGTGAAGGAGCTCCTCTACCTGGGCGACGTCACGCTCTACAAGGTGCAGCTCGACGGCGGCTTCGTGATCGAGGCGCTGCTCACGAATGCGGCCCCGGGGCGCGCCCGGCTCTTCAAGGCGGGCGACAGCGTGACGGTGGCGTGGCGGCACGACGCCGGGGTGTTCCTCCGTGGATGAGCGGCGCGAGGCGCGCGAATCCGGCAGCGGCGGCTGGACGCGATGGGCCGTCGCGGGTCCGCCGACCGTGTTCCTGCTCGCGTTCTTCCTCGTGCCCGCCTTCATCGTCGTGGCGGCGAGCTTCCGGGAGCCGGGCGAATTCGGCGGGCTGGTGCCGCTCGCGGCCGGATGGCGCGCGGCGTTCTCGATGGAGGCCTACCGGTTCCTGTCCGGCGACCTCGTCTACGCGCAGATCTTCGCGAGCTCCTTCGCCGTGGCCTTTGCGACCACGCTCATCTGCGTCGTGCTCGCCTACCCGCTCGCCTGGCTCATCGCGCGCAGCCCGCGCCGCCGCCGCGACCTCCTCGTGCTGCTGGTGATCCTGCCCTTCGCGAGCAACTTCCTCGTGCGCATCTACGCGTGGATCATGCTGCTGGGGCCGGCGAACCTGCTCTACACGCCCTTCGCGGTGATCGCCGGCATGGTGTACGTGCACCTGCCGTTCATGGTGCTGCCGCTCTACACGAACCTCGAGAAGCACGACCCGGCGCTGCTCGAGGCGGCGCAGGACCTGGGCGCGAACGCGTGGACGCGGTTCTGGCGGGTGACCTTTCCGCTGTCGCTGCCGGGCATCTACTCGGGCTCGGCGCTCGTCTTCATCCCGGTGCTGGGCATGTTCGCGGTCCCCGAGCTCCTCGGCGGAACGGGCGACATCCTGATCGGAAACCTCATCAAGGAGCAATTCCTCGACAACCGCGACTGGCCGCTGGGGTCGGCGCTTTCCATCGGCCTCACCATCGCGGTGCTCGCCTGCGCGGGGATCGCAGCGGCGGGCGCGCGCCGCGGGCTCCAGGGCACGGAGGCGGTTTCGTGAGGCGCCGCTCGCAATGGATCCTGTGGGCCGCGTCGCTCGCCGTGTACGCGTTCCTCTACGTGCCGCTCGCGGTCGTGGTGATCTTCTCCTTCAACGACTCGATGCTCAACGCCGAGTGGGTGGGGTTCACGCTCGCGTGGTACGAAAAGCTGCTGGGCGACGGCGAGATGCTGCGCGCGGCGGGCAACTCGGTGGCGATCGCGCTCCTGTCCTCGAGCGTGGCCACGGTCCTGGGCGCGATGGCCGGCATCGCCATGCACCGCTACCGGATGCCGTGGTTGCCGCTGCTCGTGCTCACGCCCGTGGCGATGCCCGAGATCCTGCTGGGGGTTTCGCTCCTGCTCTTCTTCCGCCAGGTGCTGGACCTCACCCTCGGGTTCTTCTCCATCCTCGTGGCGCACATCACGTTCTCCATCGGATTCGTGGCCGTGATCGTGCGCGCGCGGCTCGCGGGCATGGACGAGGGGGTATTCGAGGCGGCAAGGGACCTCGGCGCGACCCCGTGGATGACCTTCCGCCGCGTCACCCTCCCGCTCATCCTGCCGGCGCTGGTGGCCGGGTTCCTGATGAGCTTCACGCTCTCGATCGACGACTTCGTGATCACCTTCTTCGTGGCGGGGGTGGGGGTGACGACGCTTCCCCTGCAGATCTACTCGATGATCAAGGTCGCGGTGACGCCGGAGGTGAACGCGGTCTCCACGCTCCTCATGGCGCTCACGCTGACGATGGTCCTCGTGGCCACGCGCCTCGCCCCGGACGTGATGCGCAGGGGCCGGTAAGGGGGCGCGGGCCCGCCGCTGGGCCGAGGAGCGGATTGCCTGCGGAAAGTTTGACCAATCTCATATTCCCGTGCCGGATCTCGAACATCATCGTGCACTTGTGCGTGCGCCGCACGCGTGGAGGGCCGCCGTCGAGCGCCATGCAAGCGATCCCATGCAACACGGAATTGACGAAGCGATAAGCAACCCCCTGCGCATATCCCGCCGGCTCACGACGCTGGCGGCACTCCTGTCGGTGTTCGTGGCCCTGTGCGCGCCGCTCGGCTACGGCCTGATCCTCTACCGCTACGAGAAGGCCTCGGTGGCGACCGA
>JAGRPO010000067.1 GCA_019449455.1 Betaproteobacteria bacterium
GACGAACGGCAGCGGCGTGTACGGCTCGCTGCGCAGGCGCAGGTACACCTGGCGCAGCCCGAAGAGGTCGAAGTGGTTGATCATGAAGGTGGACGACAGCACGATCGCCCATCCCAGCCAGAACATGGCGTGGAGCAAGCCCCTGCCCACCGGGTCGCCCACTTCCCAGATCGTCTGCGTGACCGGCTGCCATTTCCAGAAGAGCAAGGCCAGCAGCAGGCTCGATACCAGCACGTAGGTGCTGCGCTCGACCGGCTTCGGCACGATCCGGGTCCACCGCTCCTTGAACCACGGCCGCGCCATGGTGCTGTGCTGGACCGCGAAGAGGCCGAGCAGCACCAGGTCGACCAGGATCGCTTCGGGCATCGCGCCGGACGGCGCCGAATCGATCGACTTCGGCACCAGCACGTTGCCGACGAAGCCGATGGCATAGAGAAAACTGCCCAGGAAGATCGCGTAGCTGAGTATCCCGAAGGTGAACGCAGCAATGCCCATGTCCGCCCCTGCCTTTCGATTGAAAGGCGCATGGTGGTCGCGCAGGGACCCGGCCGCATGAGTCCCCGGTCCCGGGACGGCGGGAAAGCGCATCCGGACCCGGGACAGGTGTCCCGGGCGGGCGCGGCGAAGCGCTAGGCCTGCCCGAAGCCGTTGTTGCGGGCGAGGACGATGGCCTGGGAGCGGTTGTCGACGGCCAGCTTGTCGAAAATGCGGGTGATGTTGTTGCGCACCGTCTTCTCCGAGATCCCGAGCCGGGCTGCGATCTGCGCGTTGTCCAGGCCCTGCGCGATGCGCTCGAGCACCTCGGCCTCCCGCGCGGTGAGCTGCGAGAAGTTCCCGCCCCCGCGGGCGCCGGGCGGGCGCGGCACGAACGCCTCCAGCTCGCCGAAGAACTGCCGGAACGCCGGCTCCTGGGGAAGCAGGATGTGGTTCTCGGTTTCGAGCGGCAACAGCCGCGCCCCGGGCACGAGGCCCGCCAGGAGCCGCCCTTCCTCGAACGGCACGCGCCGGTCGCCGCGGGCGTGCAGGATCAGCGTGGGGCACTTCACCCGCGATGCCGACTCCCGCACGTCGATCGGGAACATGGCGCGCATGATGCGCACCGCGCATTCCGGCGTCGCGGACATGCGCTGCAACTCGCTCATGGAATTGAGCTGCTCGAGCGTCGCGCCGGGCATGAATCCGATCGAGAAGATCTGCCGGTAGGAGGGGTCGTCGCGTCCCCAGCCGACCTCGACGAGCTTCATCAGGGCCTGCAGCTCGTCCACGCGCTCGGGCGTCGGATCGCGCTTCATCGAGCCCCGGGCGTAGCCCCCGAGGATCACGAGATGCGTGACGCGCCCGGGGTGGCGGACCGCGTACTCCACCGCGATCGCGGCGCCCTGCGAGTGGCCGAGCAGCGCGAAGCGCTCGAGGCCGGCGGCATCCACCACCGCCTCCAGGTCGCGCACCCAGGCCTCGAACGAGATATCCGCCACGTCGCGATCGGAGAGCCCGCAGCCGCGCTCGTCCATGCGCAGCAGCCTGTGCGCGCGCGAGAGCGATTCGATCCACGGCTTCCAGATCGGGCTTTGCCACTCGTACTCGAGATGGGTCAGCCAGTGCGGCGCCCTGACGAGCGGCGGACCCTCGCCCGTCGTCGCATGGGCGAGCCGCGTTCCGTCGAAGCTCTGGCAGAAGCGAATCTGCTGGTTCATGGGACGCGTTCCGCCGGCTCGTTGTGCTCGCGGCCGGCCGTCACCCGGGCAGGCCTCCCGATGCGCGCCAATTCTGGCACATTGAGAAGACGTCATGAGCCGGGGAGGGGAGATGCGCGAACCTGAAGGA
>JAGRPO010000068.1 GCA_019449455.1 Betaproteobacteria bacterium
GCCGTGAGCCCCAGCGCGCGCAGCAGCGCGAATTCCTGCCGGCGCCTGGCCGCCTGGAGCGCGAGCGTGGAGAAGACGAGGAAGCCGCCGGTGAAAAGCGCCATGAGGGCGAGCGCCGTGAGGTTCACGCGATAGGCCTGCGTGAGTCCTGCCGTCCGCATGGCGGCCTCATCCGGGCGCGAGAGGGAAACGCCGGCGGGCAGGAGGGCCGCGATCTCGCGAAGCGCCGTCTCGCGGTGCGCACCCGCCTCCAGGCGCAGGTCGATGCGGTGGATCACGCCGATCCGTCCGAACCGGAGCTGCGCCGCGGCGATGTCGAGCACCGCCATCGGCCCGCCGCCGTCGAGGGCCGGAAGCGTCCCCGTCACCTTGAGCTTCACCTCGCCCGCGGGCCCGCCCAGCGTCACTTCGTCGCCGACCTTCGCCCCCAGCCGGGAGAGTGCCGCCGGAGTGAGCCACGACGCGTTGGCGTCCAACAGCGTCGGCGTGCCTTCCGCGCGGCTCGTCGAGCCCTCGGCGAGGAAGCCCGGCTGGAGCCGCGCCGCGCGGAAGGGATCGATTCCCAGGACGCGGATCGTGTCGTCGCGCCCGGCGAGCGGGGCCTCGATCTCGATCACGGGCGAGGCGACGGCCACGGCCGGATGCAACGCCACCGCCGCGTACGCGGCATCGTCGAAGCCGTTGCGCGGCCCCCGCACCTGCAGGTCCGCCGTGCCCGAGAGGATGCGCGCGGCGCGGTCGATCTCGTCGAGCGCGGAAGCGTGCAGCGTGTTCACGGCGCCGGCGAGCGCCACGCCGAGGGCGATGCATGCGACGGCAAGGAGCGAGCGCCAGCGGTTGGCGGAGAGCGATCCGCGAAGCAGTGTCGCGACGAGCGAGCCCGTCATGCGGGCCCGAGGTGGCGCCCGGCGAGGCGCAGCACCCGGTCGGCCGAGGCGGCGGCCACCGCCGAGTGCGTCACCAGCAGCCCCGCCGCGCCCTCGCGTTTCACCGCGTCGCGCAAGGCCCGCATCGTCGCGCCCGCATTGGCCTCGTCGAGGTTGCCCGTGGGCTCGTCGGCCAGCACGAGCGCGGGACGGTGCACCACGGCGCGCGCCACCGCCACGCGCTGCATCTCTCCGCCGGAAAGCGATGCGGGCTTGCGCTCCGCGAGCCCCGCCATGCCCACGGATTCGAGCGTCGCCAGCGAGCGGCTGCGCCGTTCGGGCGCGGCCACGCCGTTCAGGAGGAGGGGGAGCCCCACGTTTTCCTGGACGGTGAGGTACGGCAGCAGGTGGAAGGACTGGAAGACGAAGCCGACATGGCGCCGGCGCCAGAGGGCCAGTTCATCGTCGTCGAGGGCGCTCACGGCCGTGCCGGAGATGGTCACCGTGCCCGAGTCCGCCCGGTCGAGGCCCGCCACGATGTTGAGGAGCGTGGACTTGCCGGCCCCCGATTCGCCGAGGATCGCCACCAGCTCGCCGGGGTCGACGCTCAGCTCGACGCCCTCGAAGAGTGGCGCGCCGCCCGGCCAGGACTTGGCGAGGCCGCGGACCGCGAGCATCGAAGGGGCCCTATTGACCGCTGATGTAGCTCTCGAGCTGCGAGATGGTGAAGTCCTGGTCGGCGATGATGTCGGAGACGATGTCGCGGATCGAGACCATGCCGATCACGCGCCCTTCCTCGACCACGGGCAGGTGGCGGATGTTCTTCTCCGACATGAGGGCCATGCAGTCGCGGCTCTTGGCCCGCGGGCTCACGCACACGACGTTGGCGGTCATGATCTCCTCGACCCGGGTGTTCTCCGAGGAGCGCCCCTTGAGGATGATCTTCCGCGCGTAGTCGCGCTCCGAGAAGATGCCGGCTAGCCGGTCGCCCGACATCACGATGGCCGCGCCGATGTCCTCGCGCGCCATGATCTTGATCGCGGCGAGGACGCTGTCCTCGGGCTTCACCGACACCATCCGCGTAGGCTTCGATTTCAGCAGGTCGGCGACGTTCTTCATCGACTTTCCTCCTCTACATGTTCGGATAGTTCGGGCCGCCCCCGCCTTCGGGCACAACCCAGTGGATGTTCTGCGTCGGGTCCTTGATGTCGCAGGACTTGCAATGCACGCAGTTCTGGGCGTTGATCTGCAAGCGGGGATTCTGCCCTTCCGTGATGATCTCGTAAACGCCCGCCGGGCAGTAACGGGTTTCGGGGGCGTCGTAGCGGGCGAGGTTCACCGAGATGGGCACGGCCGCGTCGCGCAGCGTGAGGTGCGCGGGCTGGTCTTCCTCGTGGGCTACGTTCGAGACGAAGACCGAGGAGAGCCGGTCGAACGTGATCGCGCCGTCGGGCTTCGGATAGACGATCGGTTCGCATTCGTCTTTGGGGCGGAGCTGCTCGTGGTCGGGGCCGGGGTGGTGCAGGGTCCACGGGGCGTTGCCCCCGAAGAGCACCTGGTCGATGCCGACGAGGAGGGAGCCGGTGACGAGCCCCCTGGCCATGAGCGGCTTGAAGTTGCGCGCGCGGTGCAGCTCCTCGTGCAGCCAGCTCTTCGCGAAGGCCTCCGGGTACGCCGTGAGCTCGTCGCGGGAGCGGCCGGCCGATACGGCCTCGAAGGCCGCCTCCGCGGCGAGCATCCCGGACTTGATCGCGGCGTGGCTCCCCTTCACGCGCGCGGCGTTGAGGAAGCCCGCGTCGTCGCCGGCGAGCGCTCCGCCGGGGAAGACGAGCTTCGGCAGCGCCTGCAGGCCGCCGGCGTTGATGGCCCGCGCCCCGTAGGCCACGCGCCGGCCGCCTTCGAGGCAGGGACGAATGGCCGGGTGCGTCTTGAAGCGCTGGAATTCCTCGAAAGGGGAAAGGTAGGGGTTGGCGTACCCGAGCCCGACGACCAGGCCGACGGATACCTGGTTGCCCTCGAGGTGGTACAGCCACGAGCCGCCGTAGGTGTCGTTGTCCAGCGGCCAGCCCGCGCCGTGGATCACGAGGCCGGGCCGGTGCTTCGCCGGGTCGATATCCCACAGCTCCTTGAGCCCGATGCCGTAGACGGCCGGGTCGCGGCCTTCGTTCAGGCGGAATTTCTCCTGGAGCTGCTTGCCGAGGTGGCCGCGGCAGCCTTCGGCGAAAATCGTGTACTTCGCGTGCAGCTCCATGCCGGGCGCATAACGCGCGGTCCGCTCGCCGCTCTTGCCGATGCCCACGTCGCCCGTGGCCACGCCATAGACGCGGCCCTGGTCGTCGACGAGCACTTCGGCCGCGGCGAACCCGGGATAGATCTCCACGCCCAGGGCCTCGGCCTGCGTGCCCAGCCAGCGGCACAGGTTGCCGAGGCTCGCGGTGTAGTAGCCGTGGTTCCTGAAGCACTTCGGCAGGAGCCAGTCGGGCACCTTCGTCGCGCCCGACTCCGACAGGAACAGGAACCGGTCCTCGGTGACGGGCTGGTTGAGGGGCGCGCCCTTTTCCTTCCAGTCGGGAAAGAGCTCGGCCAGCGCCTTCGGGTCGATGACCGCCCCCGAAAGGATGTGGGCGCCGATCTCGGAGCCCTTTTCCAGGAGGCACACGGAGACTTCCGCGCCTTTCGCGGCCGCCAGCTGCTTCACGCGGATGGCCGTGGCGAGTCCCGCGGGACCGCCGCCCACCACGACGACGTCGAACTCCATGGACTCACGCGACATGGCATACCCCGGGGGCGTGAATCGTGAAATGTTTGATTTTGCTCATGACTCGGGTTTGGGCCGACCGTCTAATGGCGGGCATGGGACCTTGGGCCATCACGGCGCTCATGATACTTGGCTTCGGCGGCTTCGCCGCCCTGGCGTGGCGCAAGATCGCGATCTTCCGCGCGCTGCAGCCCGAGGTGCGCTGGGACCGGCCCGGCGAGCGCATCGCGCGCCTCCTGTCGATGGGCTTCGGGCAGTCGCGCATGGTGGCCGGCGAGTGGAAGCCAGGGATCATGCATGCGGCGATCTTCCTGGGCTTTTGCGCGCTGCTCGTGCGCAAGCTCCACCTCATCGTGATCGGCTACGACGCGCACGCCATCATCCCCGGCGTTGCGGGCGCTGCCTACGCGGCGTTCAAGGACTTCGTCGAAGTCGCGGTGCTGGTCGCGGTCGCCTACGCGTTCTGGCGGCGCTTCGTGCTGAAGCCCCGGCGCCTCGAGCCCAACCGCGAGGCGATCCTCATCCTCTCGCTCATCGTCGTCATCGTCGTCTCGGATTTCCTCTTCGACGGCCTGCGCTTCGTGATCTACGCGGCCGACCCGGGCATCGCCCACGAGCGCGCCTTCGCCCCGGTGGGCGCGGCCGTCGCCGCGGCTTTCGCGGGAGCCTCCCCGGCCGCGCTCGCGTTCGGCCTGCAAGCCTCGTACTGGGTGCAGATGATCACCGTGTTCTCCTTCCTGGTCCTCCTGCCGCTGGGGGAGCACTTCCACATCGTGACGGCGTTGCCCGCGGTGTTCCTGGCGCGCGACACGCCGCTCAACCGGGTGCCTTCCGTCGACCTCGAGGCCATCATGGCCGACGACGCGGGCGAGGACATGAAAGTGGGCGTGAAGAGCGCGGCCGACCTCCTGTGGAAGGAGGCGTTCGATCCCTTCACCTGCACCGAGTGCGGCCGCTGCAAGGATTCCTGCCCCACCTTCCTCACCGACAAGCCGCTCGCGATGAAGTGGGTCAACGATTCGCTCAAGCATCACCTGCTGGAAAAGCGCGACGCGATCATCGCCGGCAAGGCGGACGAGCTGCCGCCCATCGTGGGCGAGGTGATCAAGGAGGAGACGCTCTGGGCCTGCACCACCTGCGGCTACTGCGAGCGCGCCTGCCCCATCGGGCTGGAGCACCTCGGGCGCTTCTACCGCCTGCGCCAGCACCAGGTGATGATGGAAGGCGCCTTCCCGCAGGAGCTGAAGGC
>JAGRPO010000010.1 GCA_019449455.1 Betaproteobacteria bacterium
CTCGAGGGCTACGACGCCCACCGCCCCCTGACCGACCTCGAGCGCGAGCTGTGGCCCGTGATGCTGCGGCGCGCGGCGCTGCGCACGTGGCTCGGGCGCCTGGAGTACAACCACTTCCCGAAGGCCGCCGAGATGACGATCCCCAAGGACCACGGCTACTCGCGGCGCCTGCTCGAGCACCACATCGTGCACGCGCGCGCGCTGGACGCGGCCGGGGACTGAAGGGCCCGCCCGCCGTGGATGCAGCCATTCGCGTTCGCGACGTGCGCTCCTCGCGGGGTCCGGCGTGGCTCGCCGGGGGTTGGCGGCTTTTCCGCGGCGCGCCGATGGTGTGGATGGGGCTCGGCGCCGGCTGGATGCTGATCACCCTGGGACTCGTGCTGGTGCCGGTGGTCGGCGGCGTGGCCGCGAACCTGCTGCAGCCCGTGTTCTTCGCGAGCTTCGCGCTCGCCGCGCGCAAGCAGCTCTCCGGCGAGGCGCCCGAGATGGGCGACCTCTTCTCGGGCTTCCGCCGCGGCCTGCGCCCCCTCGTCAACCTCGGCGCCATCCTGCTCATCGCCGAGATCGCGATCTTCTTCCTCATGTCCCTGCTGGGGCTCCCGGGCGTGGGCGAGGGCGACGAGATCGTCACCGTCACCGATTACGTGCGGCTGCTGCAGGGCAAGGAGTGGATCCTGCTCGTGGGGCTGGCGCTCACGGCGCTGGTGAAGGGGGCGCTGTGGTTCGCGCCGGCCCTCCTCGCCTTCCACGACCTGTCCACGGCGCACGCGGTGCGCTGGAGCGTCTTCGCCGCCCTGTCCAACGCGGGCGCGATGCTCGCCTACGGGGTCGCGCTCACCGTCGTCTTCCTCGCCGGGGCGCTGCCCTGGGGGCTGGGGCTCGCGCTCGCGATCCCGGTGATGCTGGCGAGCACCTACACGGGCTACGCCGACGTCTTCGAGGACTCGGCAGAGGCGACGCCGGCGGCATCCTGAGCGCTCTCACGGCCTCGCTGCCCCCTGCCTCGCCGGGCAGCAACTAGGGTCTTTCGATGATCGGCACGTCGTCGATCGGCGGCCCGACCTTCAGGTAGAGCGTGTACTTCTTCTGGTCTGCCGGCGGCGCGGGGAATTTCGCCCACCAGTTCCAGGACCCGCCCTTCGCGATCTTCGGCTCGAGCCAGCCGCCCCCGTCAGTCGGCGTCGCCACGGGGTGGCCTTTCGCGTCGCGGATCACGGTGTATTTCACCTTGCCGGCGGACAGGTAGTTGTCGTCGTATCGGCCCGCACCTGCGAGGAGGAGCTTCACCGGCTTGTCGCTGGTATTGCGGAAGCGCACGCGAACGGTGAGGACACCTTCCTTGCGCGCGGATTCGATCACGTCCGCAACGACGCCCTGGACGTCGAGCCCGGCGCTCGCCAGCGGCTTCGCTTCGACCTTCGGCTGGGCGCCGGCCGGCGTCGCCGTGGAGAGCGCGGCGGCCGTCAGGAGCGCCGCGACCGAAACCATCGATGGATGTCCGTGCATGTCGCCACCTCCTGGAGGGAGTCCCCGGATCGGGGGTGGGACATCTTCCGCCCGCGCGGGCGCTGGGTAAAGGGCGCGCTCAGGCGGGGGTGAGCTTGGCGAACTGCAACGCCAGCCACTTGGTGCCTTCCGTGCGGAAGCGCACCTGCACCCGGGCGTCGAGCCCGCTGCCCTCGAAGTTGATGACCACGCCCTCGCCGAACTTCGCGTGCCGCACATTGGCGCCGATGGCGAAGGGGTGCGCGTCGGGGCGGGAGGTCTCGAAACTCGCGCGGGGAGCTGTCGCGTACTGGTTGGGGTCCGCCCTCGGCGCGCGGCCGCCGCCCGAAGTCCAGGAGTCTGCGCGGCTCGCGCCGCCCCGTGTGGCCGGCCATGGGGACAGGTTTCTGGTCTGCCCGCCCCCTTGGGCGTCGGGACGCGAAACCTGTCCCCATTTCTCCGGCAGCACGATCCACTTGCACAGCTCCGCCGGAATCTCCTCGACGAAGCGCGACACGATCCCGTAGCGCGGCTGCCCGTGCAGCATGCGGCTGCCGGCGTAGGAGAGGTACAGGCGCTTCCTCGCGCGCGTGATCGCCACGTACATGAGGCGCCGCTCCTCCTCGATGCCGCCGTCCTCGTTGAGGCTGTTGTCGTGCGGGAAGAGCCCTTCCTCGAGGCCGCCCAGGAACACGGCGTCGAACTCGAGGCCTTTCGAGGAATGCACCGTCATGAGCTGAAGCGCGTCCTCGCCGACGCCCGCCTCGTGCTCGCCGGCCTCGAGGCTCGCGTGCGAAAGGAACGCCGCCAGCACCTGCTGCTGGTGCGTCCCCGGAACCGGCGCCACGTCCTCCTGCGCTTCGCCCGCGGGCTCGACGCCGACCTCGAACTCCTCGTTGAACAGGGTCGCGGCATTAACCAGCTCGTTCAGGTTCTCGACGCGGTCCTGGCCGTCGCGCTCGGACGCGTAATGGTCCTTGAGCGAGGATGCCGCGAGCACCTCCTCGATGAGCTCCGGGAGCGTGAGGGTCTCGGACGCCTTCCTCAGCCGCTCCACGATGGCCATGAAGCCCGCGATCGCGGTGCCGCCGCGGCCCGCCACCGCGCCGGCATTCGCCGCGCGGGCGAGGCTGCCGAGGCCGGAGGCCGCCGTCTCCTGCAGCTGCTCGACGCTCCTCGCCCCGATGCCGCGCGGCGGGAAATTGACCACGCGCGAGAACGCCGTGTCGTCGTCGAGGTTGGCGGCCAGGCGCAGGTAGGCGAGCGCGTGCTTGACCTCCTGGCGCTCGAAGAAGCGAAGCCCCCCGTAGACCTTGTAGGCGATGCCGGCGCGGAAGAGCGCGTGCTCGAGGATGCGCGACTGCGCGTTGGACCGGTACAGCAGGGCCATGTCGGCGAGCGCGATGCCTTCGCGGTGCAGCTGCTTCACCTCGTCGACGATGAAGCGCGCTTCCTCCTCGTCGCTCGCGGCGGCGAAGATGCGAAGCGGCTCGCCCTTGCCCTCGGCAGTCCACAGGTTCTTGCCCAGGCGCGCCTTGTTCTGCGCGATCACCGCGTTGGCCGCGTCGAGGATCGACCCCTGCGAGCGGTAGTTCTGCTCGAGCTTCACGACTTCGCGCACGCCGAAGTCGCGCAGGAACTCGTTCATGTTGCCGACGTCCGCGCCGCGGAAGCGATAGATCGAGTTGTGCGTAACGATGTCGTTGGCGATGAAGTTGTGCGTCCCCTTCACGTCGAGGTCGAAGACCTCGCGTGACCTCCCCGGGATGCGCCGCACGGACGCAACGACGTCGAGCCGGCCGTCACCCGCCACCATCGCCATCCCGGGCCTGACATGGGCGGCGCTCACGAAGGGTAGCGACTTGCCGTGGAGGTTTGCCCTCTGCACGATTCGACCGTCCAGCGCCGCACGGGCGATCTCGGCGAGCGCCATCGCGTCCCCGTATTCCGCGCGAACCGTGTCGAAACGCCAGCTGCGTGAACCGGACTTCGCGGGACGGACGGAAAGGCCCGCTTTCGCGAGCGCCCGATGCCCGGCGGCGTCGTTGCCATGAACGGTTACCCGGTGCACCGCCCTGAGGCCGCGACGGTCGCTGCAGAGCGTCACCACGATATTGCGACGATTCGAGTCGCGCGACATCGGCACGTGGTGCGGCTCGTCGATGGATAGCCCTCGGTCCGCGAGGAGCCTGCGGGCACCGGAGCGGGTGTCGACTTCCCGGTACAGCCGCGCGATCCAGGCCGTATCGTGGACCAGCCCGTTCAAGGCCTTTCCCTTGCGGGCGACGAAGGGCAGCGTCGGCAGGCCGTAGCGCAGCGAGGCCGTGATCTCGTCGAAACGCGCCTCGTTCTCCGAGGCGTGAGTGCCCACGATCCAGAGGGCGTCGGCATGCTCCTGGATGGCGCGCTGCCGGTATCCCACCATCGGCTTCACCTGCCCGCGCGTGTAGACCTGCGAGGTACCCAGCCGGTAGCCGATGCCCGCCTTGACCATCAGGTAGGTGAAGTACGTCTGCGGCGTCTCGCCGAGCAGGTACCCCGCGAAGTGCGTGTGCTCCGGCGTGCACACGACCCGCTTCCCGTCACGGGTGCGGATCTCGACGAGGTCCTTCTTCGCGGCGCGGCGGTAGACGCGCGTCACCTCGGCGGGACGGAAGTCACCGCTCCCGTAGCAGCTCAGCACCTGATCGCCGGGCCGAACGGCGGAAACGGCCTTGGTGCGCCCGTCAGCCATCGTCACGCGGGTGTCGCCGGCAACGCACTGATCGTCGTCCCCGACCGCGAACACGCAACCGTTGGACCCCGCCAGCATCCGGATCCACTTGTACTGCAGCTTGTTCGTGTCCTGGAACTCGTCGACCAGGATGTAGCGGAAGCGCTCCTGGTAGTGGGTGAGGAGATCCAGGTTGCGCGCGAGCAGCTCGAAGGTGCGCAGCAGCAGCTCCGCGAAATCGACCACGCCCTCGCGGTTGCACTGCGCGTCGTAGTCGGCGTAGAAGGCGACCATGCGGCGCGTGAAGTCGTCGCCCGCCTCCACCGCGTTGGCGCGCAGCCCCGCCTCCTTGCAGTTGTTGATGAACGCCTGCAGCTGGCGCGGGGCGAACTTCTCCTCGTCCAGGCTCTGCGCCTTCGCCAGGCGCTTCACCACCGAGAGCTGGTCGCCCGAATCGAGGATCTGGAAGAGCTGCGGGAGGTTCGCCTCGCGGTGGTGCGTGCGCAGGAGGCGGTTGCACAGGCCGTGGAAGGTTCCCACCCACATGCCGCGCGTGTTGATGGGCAGCATCGCCGACAGCCGCGTGAGCATCTCGCGCGCCGCCTTGTTGGTGAAGGTGACGGCGAGGACGCCCGCGGGACTCGCCTGCCCCGACTGGATGAGGTGCGCGATGCGCGTGGTGAGCACCCGCGTCTTGCCGCTGCCGGCGCCGGCGAGGATCAGGGCGGATTCGCGCGGAAGGGTGACGGCCCGGAGTTGCTCGGGATTCAGGCCTGCGAGGAGATCGGGCATGCGGGGGCGAAGTAAGGCGAGCGGTAATTATAGCCGCCCGACACCGGCCTCCGCGCGGGCTTCAGTGCGCCGCGCCCTCGCGGCGCCGGGCGGCGACTGCACCCGCCCCGCCCATCAGGAGCGCGAGAACCAGGAGCCCCCACCCGGAGAGCGCCGGAATGGGAACGGGCGGCCCTGCCGCCAGCGCGGTGAGCACCACGTCGTTGCCCGTCCCGCCCACGTAGGAGATGCCCAGCGTCGCCCCGTTGAAGGCGAGCGTCGCGCCCTCGGCGAGTCCCGCGAAGGTTCCCGTCACGGCATCGGCGCCATCGTTGGCGATGATCGTGAAGCTGTCTCCCGCCACGGGCGCGTACGCGCCGGCGAGCGTGAGCGTGCCGCCCGCGATCGTCACGGTGCCGGTGACGTTGGTGTTGTCGTATTGCGTGCCGATCGTGGTGCCCTCGATCTCGACCAGGAAGACGCCGCCGAGCGCGAGGTTGCCCGTGTTGGTGATGCCGGGGCTCAGGCCCGGGGCGAGCGTGCCGCCCGCGTTGATCGTGACCGGGCCGCCGATCGTGCCGGTGCCGCCGAGCGTCCCGCCGGCGTTCACCACGACCGGGCCGGGAATCGTGCCGTTCACCAGGAGCGTTCCGGCGGCGACCGTGGTCGCGCCGGTGTAGGTGCTCGTACCCGACAGGGTGAGCCGGCCCGCGCCCGCCATGGTGAGGCCGGATGCGCCGCCGATGGCGCCCGAGAGCGTGAGCGCGGAGGCGTTGGAGACGGTGAGCGCCGCCGAGAGCGTGATCGGGTTCGCGAGGCTGTGCGCGCCGCCCGAGGCATTGAGGTGCGGCGCGGCGCCCGCGAACGTGATCGCGCTGCCCGTCATCGCGTACGCCGTGGCGCTCGTGATGTCCATGCGATTGATCGTCCACGGCGCATCGGCCACGGGACCGAATCGAGTCGAGGCCGCGGGGAAGGTGACGAAGGTGGTGTTGCCGCTCGCAGGCGGTACACCCGCGACCCAGTTGAGTCCCGCGCTCCAGTTGTTGTTCGCTCCCGCGCCGTTCCAGGTCACGTTCGTCGTCGACACCGCCGTGAGCGTGATGTCGTTGCCGGTGCCCACGTACGAGACGCGCAGCGTCGCGCCGTTGAACACGATCGTCGTCCCCTCGGCCAGCCCGACGAACGTCCCCGTCACCGCATCCGCCCCGTCGTTCGAGACGATCGTGAAGACGTCGCCCAGCGCGGGCACGTAGGCGCCGGTGAGTGAGAGCGTGCCGCCGGCGATCGTCACCGTCCCGGTCACGTTGATGTTGTCGTACTGCGTGCCGAGCGCCGGGCCCTGGATCTCGATCGCCGTCGCGCCGCCAAGGCTAAGGTTTCCCGTGTTGAGGATGCCCGGACTCAGGCCCGGGGCGAGCGTGCCGCCCGCGTTCACCAGGACCGGCCCGTTCACGGTGCCCGTGCCTCCAAGCGTGCCTCCTGCGTTCACCGTCACGGTACCCGGGATCGATCCCGTCAGAAGCACCGTTCCCGCGTTGACCGCGAGGCCACCCGTCATCGTGTTCGCACCCGAAAGCGTGAGCGTGCCTGCGCCCACCTTCGTGAAGCCGCCGAGGCCGGCCAGCATGCCGCTGAAGATCGTGCTGGTGCCGTCCCCACCTACCGTCACCGCGGTGCCGTTCGAGTCGAGCCTTCCCGCACCGGCGAGCGAGCCCACCGTACTGTTGCCGCTCTCGAATAGTCCGGGCGCGGCGATCGTGAGCGCCCCGTTGTTCAATACGGTCGCGGTGAGCTGGCCTGCGGTGATC
>JAGRPO010000069.1 GCA_019449455.1 Betaproteobacteria bacterium
CCGTCCGACAATTGGGGCGAGCAGGTGGCGACCTACATGATCCAGGCGGCCAACCGCTCCGACAGTCTTTCCGAGAGCGAGCTCGCCTCGCTGGGGTATGCCTACTGCGTCGAGCGCCGGCCGCGCGGCTGATCGCGCCGGCGCCCTGCGGCCTTGATCCAACCGGGGTTGCGCCCCGGGCGGAAGGTGTACACGTAGGCAAGGTGCATTCCGGAAGGGCGAGGGCGCGATGCCCGGCGATTGGTCGTTCCTCGATTCGATGTGGCGCTGGGCCAGCTTCACGACGGACGCGAGCTGGACCCAGGCCGCGGGACGCGTGGCCATCGAGCGGCTGCAGGCCGACCGCCTCTCGCGCCTCATCGGCTGGACGAGGCGCCATTCGCGCTTCTACGCACGGCACTGGGGCGGCGTTGCGCGCCGCGCCCCGCGCCTGACGGACCTGCCGCACGTGCACAAGGCGGAGCTCATGGCGAGCTTCGACGACTGGGTCACCGACGCGGCCGTCACCCGCGAAGGCGTGGAGGAGTTCACCGGGGATCTCGCGCGCATCGGCAAGCCGTTCCTCGGCCGTTACGCGATCTTCTCCAGTTCCGGCACCACGGGGGTGCCGGGGCTCATCGTCCACGACGGCGACGCGCTCGCCGTCTACGACGCGCTCGGCGCCACGCGCATGGGCGCGCTCGCCCCCGCATGGAACTGGAACGAGCCGCTCTCCGGCCACCGCTACGCGCTCATCGCCGCGACCGAAGGCCATTTCGCGGGCGTCGTGGGATGGGAGCGGCTTCGCGCCCTGCACCCGTGGTTCGAGGCGAACGCGCGCGTCTTCCCGGTGACCGCGCCCATCCGCGAGATCTGCGCCGCGCTCGACCGCTTCAAGCCGACGGTGGTGGCTTCCTACGCGACGGTGCTGCGCGCGCTGGCCCACGAGAAGGACGCCGGGCGCCTCGCGCTCGAGCCCTCCGTGCTGTGGTACGGCGGCGAATGGCTCGCGCCGATGGCGCGCGGCCACATCGAGCGCGCGTTCGGCTGCCGCGTGGCCGGCGATTACGGCGCCTCGGAATTCCTCAACATCGCCTTCGAGTGCGAGCACGGCGCGCTGCACGTGAACGACGACTGGGTGGTGCTCGAGCCCGTGGACGAGAACTACGCGCCCGTCCCGCCCGACACGCCCTCCGCCTCCGTGCTCCTCACCAACCTCGCCAACCGCGTGCAGCCCCTCGTCCGCTACGAGCTGGGCGACAGCGTCACGCGCGTGTCCAGGCCCTGCGGCTGCGGGCGGCCGTTCCCGGTGATCCGCGTGGACGGCCGGCGCGACGAGATCCTGCGCCTGCACGACGAGAGCGGCCGCGAGGTGCCGGTGCTGCCCATGGCGCTGTGCACCGCGGTCGAGGAAGGCACGGGCCAGCACCGCTTCCAGGTCGTGCAGACCGGGCCGCGCTCGCTCAGGGTTCGCCTGGAGCCCGCGTCACGCTCGCGGGAGGCGCCGGCACGCCTGAAGGAGACGCTCGCCGGATTTCTCGCCCGCCAAGGGCTCACGCGCATCTCGCTGCGCGTGGAGACCGGGGAGATCGCCGCCCACCCCGTGAGCGGCAAGTTCAGGCAGGTGTGGCGCGAGAAGCCGCGCCACGCCGCCTAGCCGGGCCCGGCTACCTCGTCCAGACGGCGCGCACCAGGTTCTCGTCGGACTCGTAGCGGACCTTGAGGTTGCCGTCGTAGGCCGCGCGCACGGCGTTGCCGATGGCGCGTGCGAGGTGGTTGCCGGTGGTCGTGATCTCGAGGGCCTCGGCGCGCTCGCCGATTCCCATCACGCGCTCCAGCGGATGCTCGGCCTTTTCATGGGCCTCGCGCGCCTGCACCAGCTTCCTCAGTTCCTCGCGGTGCGCCTGCACGAACGGCCCCTTGAGCGTGACGTAGCCGCCCGGGAACCGGTCGTGGATGCGAAGGCAGGCCGGGCAGGTGGTCGAAATGGCGTCCTTGGGCGCCGGGCCCCAGGCCCAGCGGCCCTTGTGGAACACGACGCCGCATTCCGGGCAGCGCGCGTCCTGCGCGGGCTTGCCGGCTTCGAGATACGGATCGTCATGGCGCGGCGCGTAGAACTGCCCGTGCCTTGCGTCACCGGTATGGCGAGGCGGGGTGGATTTCATCTCGTTCTCCCTGGGGAAAGACTCCCCAACGTCAATTTACGCGCGGGGGCGGGCGCCTTTTTTGCCGAGGATCAACGGCGCGCCGAATAGCTTTCGCAACAGTCCGCGCGATCGCTTCCGCTAGACTCGCCGCTTTCGTAGGACTTTCGACCCATGTCCGCGCGCCCCGCCGCCATCGCCTTCATCTTCGTCCTCGTCGTGGTGGACGTGATCGCCATGGGCGTGGTCATCCCCGTCCTGCCCAAGCTCGTGGAGAGCTTCGAGGGTGGCGACACGGCGCGCGCGGCCGCGGTCTACGGCGTCTTCGGCACCGCGTGGGCGCTGATGCAGTTCGTCTCCATGCCGGTCCTGGGCGCGGTCTCGGACCGCTTCGGCCGCCGGCCCGTGATCCTCGTCTCGTGCCTGGGCCTGGGCCTCGACTACTTCCTGATGGCGCTCGCGCCCAGCCTCGCCTGGCTCTTCGTCGGGCGCGTGATCTCCGGCATCACGGCGGCGAGCGTGTCGACCGCCTTCGCCTACATCGCCGACGTGTCGCCGCCGGAGAAGCGCGCGGCCGCCTTCGGGATGATCGGCGCGGGCTTCGGCCTGGGCTTCACGCTGGGGCCGGCGCTGGGCGGGGTGCTCGGCGGCATCGACCCGCGCCTGCCGTTCTGGGTGGCGGGGGTGCTCGCGCTCGCCAACGCCGCCTACGGCTATTTCGTGCTGCCGGAGTCGCTGCCGCCGGAGAAGCGCGCCGCGTTCTCGTGGAAGCGCGCCAACCCCGTGGGCTCGCTCAAGCTGCTGCGCTCGCACCGCGAGCTCTACGGCATCGCGGCGGTGCTCTTCCTCATGCAGCTCTCGCACGTGGTGTTCCCCGCGGTCACCGTGCTCTACATGGGCTACCGGTACGGCTGGGGGGAGATGGTCGTCGGGCTCGTGCTCGCCGGCGTGGGCGTGTGCTCGATGGTCGTGCAGGGCGGGCTCATCCGCCCGGTCGTCAAGCGCATCGGCGAGCGCCATGCGCTGGGCGCGGGCCTCGCCTTCGGCGCCACGGGCATGGCGATCTACGGCGCGGCGCCGGTCGGATGGATCTTCCTCGCCGGGATCCCGGTCATGGCGCTGTGGGGACTCGCGGGCCCGTCGGCGCAGGCCATCATGAGCCGGCGCGTGAGCCCCTCGGAGCAGGGGCAGCTGCAGGGCGCGACTTCCAGCCTCCAGGCGATCACGGGGATGATCGGGCCGACGCTCTTCACCCAGGTCTTCGCGCAGTCGATCGGCAAGGGCGAGGGGCTGCACGTGCCGGGGATGGCCTTCTACGTGGCGGCGGCGATGCTCGTGGCCGCGGGCGCCATCGCGTGGCAGGTGACGCGCCCGCGGGAGGCTCCGTGAAGCGGATCGCGTTCTCCTCGCCCATCCACGACGCGCTCGCCGTGGGCGCGAGCCCCATCACCGGCCGCGGGCTCTTCGCCGGCTGCTTCATCCCCGGGCGCGCCAAGATCGGCGAGTTCGAAGGCGAGGTGATTTCGATCGCGGAGGCGCGCCGGCGCGCCGCGAAGCTGAGGATCGTCGCCATCGTGGAGCTCGAGCGCGAGGCCATCGACGCGCGCGGCATGCGCACGGGGTTTCGCTTCATCAACCATTCCTGCGAGCCCAACACCTTCATGCGGCGCACCAAGGACCGCGCCGAGTTCTACGCGCTTCGCGACATCGCCCAGGGCGAGGAGCTCACCGTGGACTACGAGGACAGCCACCACGAGGGGAAGCTCCGCTGCCGCTGCGGCGCGCCGCGTTGCCGCGGCTGGATCTGACCGAGGGGACGGTTCCTGGGAACCGTCCCCTTACCAGGACCGAGGGTCGACCCGGTAGAAGCGGCTGAGCTCGCCGTAGAGGGCGGGATGCTCGCCTGCCATGCGGTGCGGCTGCTCGAAGAAGACCTCGGAGCAGACCGCGAAGAACTCCGCGGGATCCGTGGCGGCGTAGGGATCGAGCACGCTCGCCTCCGCGTTCCGCAACCGCTCCTGCAGGGCGCCGAACTCCTGCCCCATCACCCGCGACCAGCGCGGGTAGCGCTGGAAGTCGGCGAGGTCGGGGGCGCCATTGGCATAGCCCTTCTCCTGGTCGAGCTGGTGGGCGAACTCGTGGATCGCCACGTTGCGGCCGTCGTCCACGACCTGCGCTCCCTCGAGCACGTCGGGCCACGAGAGGATCACCTGCCCGTGCGCCCAGGATTCCCCGCTGAGAACCCGGCGCTCGTCCTGCAGGAGGCCGATGCCGTCTTTCCTCTGGCGCTCGACGATGAAGGGGCCCGGATAGACGAGGACGGTGTGCAGGCGCGGATAGTAGTGGTCGGGGCGATCGAGCAGCAGCAGGGACGCGTGTGCGGCGATCGTGACGCGCATCTCGTCCGTGACGACGAGGCCGTCGCAGCCGACGAAGGACTTCTCCGCCAGGAAGACCTGGATGTGCTTCCGGAGCTGCCGCTGCAGGTCGGCGGGCAACCGGCGCGCGTAGGGC
>JAGRPO010000070.1 GCA_019449455.1 Betaproteobacteria bacterium
CCCAGCGCCGCGGCCGCGGAGGCGAGCGGCTTCCGCCCGTGCCTGCGCTGCCGGCCCGAGCTCGCCCCCGGCTACGCGACCGTGGACGCGAACCGGCGCCTCGCCCAGGCGGCCGCCGGCCTCATCGAGGACGGCCGGCTCGAGGACGCGAGCCTCGCGGACCTTGCGGCGAACCTCGGCGTCACCGACCGCCACCTGCGCCGCGTCTTCCAGCAGGAATTCGGCGTCTCGCCCGTGGACTACGCGCAGACGCAACGCCTGCTCCTCGCCAAGCGGCTGCTCACCGACACCGCGTTGCCGGTTCTGGACGTGGCGATGGCGAGCGGCTTCGCGAGCCTTCGCCGCTTCAACGACCTCTTCCGCACGCGCTACCGCCTGACGCCCGGGGAGCTGCGCAAGTCGGCGCCGGCGCAGCGGCCCGCGGACCGCCTGGCCTTCGACCTCGCCTTCCGCCCGCCGTACGACTGGCCCGCGATGCTCGCCTTCCTCGACCGCCGGTCCATCGCCGGCGTCGAGTCCGTCGACGGCCGACGCTACCGGCGCAGCGTTCGCCTCGAGCGCGGGGGGCGGACGCATTCGGGCTGGATCGAGGTCGCGCCCTCGGCGCGCCGGTCCGCCCTGCGCGTGACGGCGAGCGCGTCGTTGGCCGGCGCCGTGCCGGTGCTCCTCGCGCGCGTGAAGTCGCTCCTCGATCTCGCCTGCCATCCCGACGAGATCGCCGCGGCGCTGGGCCCGCTCGCCGCGGAGCACCCCGGGCTGCGCCTGCCGGGCGCCGTCGACGGATTCGAGATCGCGGTGCGCGCGATCCTGGGACAGCAGGTGACGGTCGCGGCCGCCACGACGATCGCCGGGCGCTTCGCGAAGGCCTTCGGCGAGCCCATCGCCACGCCGCACGTGGGCGTGGAGCGGCTCTTCCCGCCGGCCTCGCGCATCGCGGCCGCGGCACCCCCGGACATCGCCGCCCTCGGCGTGATTTCGTCGCGCGCGAACGCGATCGTGGCCCTCGCGCGCGCGGTCGATTCCGGCTCGCTGCGCCTGGAGCCCGCGGCGCCGGTCGAGGAGACGCTCGCCGCCCTCGAGCAAATCCCCGGCATCGGCCCGTGGACGGCGCAGTACGTCGCCATGCGCGCGCTTGCCTGGCCCGACGCCTTCCCCCACCCCGACGTCGGCGTCCTGAAGGCGATGCGCGAGACGAACGCGAAGCGCGCCCTCGGGCGCGCCGAGTCCTGGCGACCCTGGCGCGCCTACGCCGTGCTGCACCTCTGGAAATCCCTGGAAAAGAACCCGCGAAAGGAACCGAGATGATCCGCTTCGCCCGCTTCGAATCACCCTTGGGCCCGATGCTCGCCGTCGCCGAGGACTCGGCGCTCGTGAACGTCGATTTCACCGACGCGAAGTACGCGCCCGCCGCCGACCCGGCCTGGATCGAGGATCCGTCGTGGCCGCCGCTTCGCGACTGCGCCGCCCAGGTCGCCGAGTATTTCGCGGGCGAGCGCGGCCGCTTCGACCTGCCGCTCGCTCCGCGCGGGACCGCCTGGCAGCTCCGCGTCTGGAAGGAGATCGCGAACGTGCCCTACGGGGAGACGATCAGCTACGCGGAGCTCGCGCGGCGCGCGGGCAGCGCCGGCTCCGCCCGCGCCGCGGGCGCGGCCACGGGACGC
>JAGRPO010000071.1 GCA_019449455.1 Betaproteobacteria bacterium
CCGGTCAGTCGATGCCGAGCCGGTCGAGCCGGTAGCGAAGGCTGCGGAAGGTGATGCCCAGCAGCTTCGCCGCCGCGGTCTTGTTGAAGCGCGTGGCCTCGAGCGCCTTCTGGATGGCCTCGCGCTCCACCTGGTCCAGGAAATCGTGCAGCGGCAGCCCGCGCGTGCCGAGCGCGCCGTCGAGCGCGGCGTTCTTCTCCCGGGGCGCGATCTGCGTGAGGTAGAGGTCGCTGTCGCGGATGGTGTTGTCGGTGCACAGGGCGAGCGAGCGCTCGAGGATGTTCTCCAGCTCGCGCACGTTGCCCGGGAAATCGTAGCGCCGGAGCGCGAGCAGCGCCTCGTCCGAGATCGTGGGCGGCGCCACGCCGTTCTGGCGCGCCAGCCGCTCGACCACCTGCGAGACCATGAGGGGGATGTCCTCGGGGATCTCGCGCAGGCTCGGCATCTTCATCTCGATCACGTTGAGGCGGTAGAAGAGGTCCTGCCGGAACTCCCCCGCCTCCACCTGCTCGGCGAGCGAGCGGTGCGTGGCCGAGATGATGCGCATGTCCGTCGCCTCCTCCACCGTGTCGCCCAGGCGCCGGTACTTCTTCTCCTGGATCACGCGCAGCAGCTTCACCTGCATCGCGAGCGGCAGGTCGCCCACCTCGTCGAGGAAGAGGGTGCCCTTCTGCGCGGCGTCGAGGTACCCGGTGCGGTCGGCGTCCGCGCCGGTGAAGGCGCCCTTGCGGTACCCGAAGAACTCGCTCTCCATCAGGTTCTCGGGAATCGCGCCGCAGTTCACCGCGACGAAGGGCGCGTCCGCCCGCGACGATCCGGCGTGGATCATGCGCGCGGCGACCTCCTTGCCGCTGCCCGACTCCCCGGTGATGTAGACGGGCGCCTGCGAGCGGGCCAGCCGCCCGATCATCTCGCGCGCCCGCTGGATGGGCGCCGATTCCCCGATCAGGCGCGGCACGTCGGAATGCGCGGCCTCGCCGGCGGCCGCGCGGCGCGCCTGCGGCTGCTTCGGGAGGTTGAGGGCGCTCATCACCAGCGGGCGCAGCTGGTCGAGCTTGATCGGCTTGGCGAGGTAGTCGAAGGCGCCGGCCTTGAGCGCGGCCACCGCGTTCTCCGTCGAGCCATAGGCCGTGATCACGGCCACGGGCGTGTTGCCGTAGTGCTCGGCGATGTGGCGCAGCACGTCGAGGCCCTCGCCATCGGGCAGGCGCATGTCGGTGAGCGCGAGGTCGTAGGGCCGCCGCTCGAGCGCCTGCTTCGCTTCGGCAACGCTCGCCGCGCTGTCGGCGTCGATGCCCATGCGCGACAGCGTCACCACCAGCAGCTCGCGGATGTCTGCCTCGTCGTCGACGACCAGGACGGCCTTTGCGTTCATCTGATGCCTTTCAGGGTGATGCGGAAGCGGCAGCCGGGGCCGCCGTCGCAGTATTCGATGTGCGCTCCGTTGCCCTCGCAGAGCTCGCGCGCGATGTACAGGCCGAGGCCGGTGCCCTGGGCCTCGGTGGTGAAGAAGGGCTCGAAGAGGTGGGGTTGCAGCTCGGCGGCCACGCCCGGCCCGTCGTCGGTCACCTCCAGCGCCAGCATGCCCGGCGTATCGGCGGGCGCCAGCACCACGCGCACCGAGCCCGGATTCCTGAAGCCGTGCCGCCACGCATTGCGCAGGAGGTTCCACAGGACCTGGTGGAGGTGCTGGCGGTCGAAGTCCATGCGAAGCGTCGTGCGCACGTCCACCTGCACGCCCTCTGCCGGCACGCCCTCGTTGGCGCAGAAGTCGGCGGCGAACTGCTCGAGGAACGGGCGGGCCTCGATGGCCTCGGGCTGGGCGCGGTCCCGCCGGTTGAGGTAGAGCACTTCCTGCACGATGCGGTCGAGGCGGTGGACGTTGTCGCGGATGATCGTCACGAGGCGGTCGTCGCCCGCCTGCGCGTGCTCCGTCTCGGCCAGGAGCTCCGCGGCGTGGTTGATCGAGGACAGGGGGTTGCGGATCTCGTGCGCGATGGAGGCCGTGAGGCGGCCCAGCGCGACGAGCTTCATCTGCTGGGCGCGCGCGCGCATGCGGCTCACGTCCTCGACGAACACCACGGTGGGCGGAGGGTTGCCGGTCCCGATGGCCACGAAGTGGGCGCCGAGCTCGGAGTTCGAGCGCGCCGTGCGGAACGGCATGTAGGTGGCCTCGGGCCCGCGCCGCCACGACTCCAGCATGCGGGCGATCTCCGGGGAGTACTCCGACAGGAGCGGCCTGCGCCCCGCCGGCAGCGGCCCCAGGAGCTGGACCGCGCGGGGATTGTGCTGGCGGATCGTGCCCTCGGGGTCCACGACCAGGAACGCGTCCTGCATGTCGCGGATCACGAGCTCGTTGATCTGCGACATGTTGGCGAGGTCGATCGTGCGTTGCTGGGCGATGGTCTCGCTGGTGCGCGCATAGCGGGCGAGCGTCCAGCCCAGGCCCGCGGTCGCGAAGAGCGCCATGCTGGTGAGGGCGGACTGCAGGAAATCGCTCGCGGGCGCGTCGAACCGCCACATCTGGAATGCCTGCTCGACCAGGACGGCGAGGGCCGCGACGGCCGCGTGGAAGAACACGAGGCGCCCGCGCGTGATCAGGCCCGCCGCGGCGAGCGAGATGAGGAGCGACACGCCGAATCCCGAGCGGATTCCGCCGCTCGTGTGCATGATCACGCCGATGGCGAGGACGTCCACGAAGACCGCGGCCGTGACCTGCAGCGACAGCCGGGGCTCGCGCAGCAGCGCCGGCACCATCAGCAGCACGGCGGACACCGCGTAGGCCACGAGCGCGGTCACCGCGAGCCGGGGCTGCAGGGCGCCGAGTTGGAACAGCGAGTTCAGGAAGAGGTAGACGCCCGACAGCCCGGCCGCGAGCATGACGCGGTAGGCCGAGAAGATGACCAGCGTGCGCCAGGCGGTTTCGTCGCCGGCGGAGGCCATGGGGGCACGCTCGCCGGGACGCAGGCGGTCGGCGAGGGCCCCGGGGGCGAACGCGGCCGGCGTCATGTCGCGTGCTTGCAGGTCGAGGGATCGCGGCAGGTGAACTTGCCGCCTTCCTCCACCGCCTCGCTGCGGGGCATGTTCACGCCGCACCGCGAGCAGGCGACCATGTCCTCGACGTCCTTCGGCTCCGACGGGTTCGCGTCCGGCACCTGCGACTTGAAGAAGCCGCGGAAAAGAATCCAGATCGCGAAGCCGATTGCCAGCAGTAGGATGATTCGGGCCAAGACGGGTTTCCGAGGGGTTTTCCCTGCTCCGATTCTAGCTCAGCCGGGGGGCACGAACCCGCGGCCGGATGCACATCCCGCCCGCTCCCCTACGACAGGGGCACCTCGACCTCGAAAAGGACTCCCCTGCCCTCGGGAAGGTTCACCGCGCGCACGGTGCCGCCGTGGAACACGGCGACCAGGCGCACGATCGCGAGTCCCAGGCCCAGGTGCCCGCCGCGGCCCTGCCCTTCGTCGCGTCCCGAGACCATGGCGTCGAAGAGGCGCGGCAGCATGGCGGCGGGAATGGGCGGTCCCTCGTTCGCCACGCCGAGGCGGGCGCGGTGGCCGTCGGACGAGAGCGCGACCCGGATGGCGCTGCCGGCGGGCGCGAAGTCGAGCGCGTTCTCGACCAGCTTGTCGAGGAGCTGGGCCCACGCATCGGGAACGCCGGTCATCGCGACGGCCTGCGTCGGCGCTTCCAGGTCGAAGGCGCGGCCCGGGTAGGCGCTGCGATAGCCCTCGACGCAGCCGCGCACCACGGCGGCAAGGTCGAAGGGCTCGCGTTCGGCGCTCTCGAGCATCTTTTCCAGCCGCGTGCCCTCCGACAGGCGCGAGATGAGGCGGGAGAGGCGGTCGACGCCCTCCCCGGCACGGTCGAGGTAGACGCGCGCCGCGCCCTCGGGCGACTGGCTCCTCAGGTTGTCGAGCGAGGAGCGCACCACGGCCACCGGCGTGCGAAGCTCGTGCGACAGTTGCCCGGCCATCTGCTCGAGGTAGGTGTTGTAGTCGCGAAGCCGGCCGAGGACCGCGGCGATCGTGCGTTCGAGGTCGCCGATCTCGTCCTTCGCCCCCGTCAGGGTGATGTCGCCGCGGATCCGACCCTGCGCGTCGATGGCCGCCTCGGCCTCGGCGTGCAACCGCCGGATGCGCGTGGCGAGCCGCGTGGCGAAATAGAGCAGGATGGCGAACGCGGCCACGCATACCGCCAGCGTCAACGCGATCAGGTTCTCGAGCGCCGATTGGCGAAGGAGCAGGATGGAGGCCGTGGTCTCCTCCACCACCACCGCGCCCACGATGTCGTCGCCCACGAACACGGGTTGCGCGGCCGAGAGTATGGCCACCTCCCGGTCGCGGGTCCCGCGCCAGTAGGTGGACGACACGCCGATGAGCGCGCGGTCGATCTGCGCGCGCACCGGCGTGGACTCGTCGCCGGCCGGGACCTCGGGCGAGGAGACGACGAGCGACACGACCGGCTTGAGCCACGAGGTGATCGTCGTGCGCGGCGCGGCCGATCGCGCGGGCGGCGGCTCGCGAAGCGACCCGGAGAGCCCGCGCACGCGCGATCGCGTGTCCACGACCCAGGAGCGCGAGGCGCGCCGGCCCATGATGTCGAGGAAGCGCTCGATCTCCTCCGAGGGCGCGTAGGCCGATCCGAGGCTCGCGGCGGCCACCGGGTCCGCGGCGGCGAAGAGCCCGACGATGCGGCGGCGCTCCTCGTCCTCGGGATCGCCCGGCGCGGCGCCTCCCGGGGGGAAGAGCGCGGGACGGTCGGAGAGCGCCGAGGCCACCGCGCGCGCGGTGGCGGCGATGTCCTGCTCCTGGGCGATGCGCAGGAACGCCTCCATCCGGCTGATGAATTGCACCGCGAGCGCCGGGATGGCGAGCAGCACCAGCGAGGCAAGAAGCAGCCGGAAGCGGATGCCGTGGACGAAGGCCGCTCGCATGGCCGCGCTCAGTCGAGGGCGATGGACAGGCCGAGGGAGCCGAAGCGGTGCGGCGAATGCTGGCCCTCGAACTCGCGCGAATCCCGCGCGAGGCCCAGGGTGACCGCGCCCCAAGTCTCCGACCAGGCGATCCCGGCCGCGACCCGGCTGACCCGCCGCTCGAAGCCGGCTTCCGGATTCGGGTCGTCCGCGCGGCGCTCGAGCAGTCGATTGCGGGCGACGGCGCGCACGCTTGCCCCCGCGAACAGCGAGAGGCCGCCCGCCTTGCGCGGCAAGGGCGGCGTGGCGGCGAAGCGAAGCAGCGGGTTGGCCGCCTCCGCCGGGCCGTCCGTGCGCCACTCGATGCCCGCGTGGCCGAAGGCCGTGAGCGTTCCCGCGACCCCCCCGCCGTGGATCACCAGCGCTCCCGGGATCGCGGCCGGCCCGATGCGATGCGACCACGCGGCCGCGAGCTGGATATCGGCGCGGTTGGGCACCTGCCGCGACCAGTCCGTCTCCGGCGCGGGCGCCACGCGGTGGATGACGTCCTGCGCCTGCTCGCCCCACGCCGCGGGGCCGGAGACGCCGGCGTCGAATCCCAGCGTGGCGAGCGTGTCCGGCGCGATGTCGTGGCGCGCGAGGGATAGCTGCAGGCGCCCCGCGTTGGGTCGGTCGGGGAGCGTCGGGTCCTGGCGGCCGTCGCCCGTGTACACCTCGTGGACGATGCCCACGTCGAAGCGCTGCTCCCGCGTGGAGGGTGCGCGCAGGAACGTTGCGAGGGGCGAGGCGGCATCGAGCGGCGCCGAGCGGTAGATGCGCACGCCGCTCGTGTACCAGCGGTCCGAATGGAAGACGTCGTTGTCCACCTGGGCGTGCCACAGGACCGGGGGGGCGGCGAGGGCGGCCTGCGCGGCCGCCGCGGCGAGCGCGAGGAGCGCGCCCCTCACGCCTTTTCCGTCCAGCGGTAACCCATGCCGTACACCGTCTCGATCGCGTCGAAGGCGGGGTCGACGGCGAGGAACTTCTTGCGGATGCGCTTCACGTGCGAGGTGATGGTGCCGTCGTCGACCACCATCTCGGCGTCGCGCATGAGCGTGTCGCGGTCCTTCACGTGGCCGGGGTGGCGGGCGAGGGAGCGCACCATCCAGAACTCCGTGACGGTGAGGTCGACGGGACTGCCCCGCCACAGCGCCGACATGCGCGCGGCGTCGAGCTCGAGGGGCCCGCGCACCACCCGCTCGTCGTCCCGCGCCGGCTCCTTGGCCGCCTCCACGCGCCGGAAGAGCGCCGCGATGCGGGCGAGGAGGTGCGGCAGGCTCGCGTCCTTGGTGAGGTAGTCGTCGGCGCCCAGGCGCAGGCCCGAGACGATGTCGAAATCGGAATCGCGCGCGGAGAGAAAGATGATGGGAAGCGTGGACGACATCGCGCGCAGGTCGCGGCACAGCGCGAAGCCGCCGTCGATTTCCGCGCCCAGGCCGATGTCGACGATGGCGAGATCCGGCAGCCTCGTGGCGAGCGAGCGCATCGCCTGCGGGCGGTCCGCGAACGCCTGCACCTCGTAGCCGGCGCGCGCCAGGGCGTCGGCGTAGTTCTGGCGGATGGTGGCGTCGTCCTCGACGAGCGCAATGCGGCGCGGCATCCCCGGATTATAGGGGACGGTTCCTGGGAACCGTCCCCAAATCCTGCCGTCATCTTTTTGCCCGAATTGGTCGCCGCCCTTCCCGCTTTCCCCAAGGTTGGCGCCCCGGCGCCCGCGCGTAATGGCCCTGCCGAATGGGTCGGCGCGAAAAAAGGGGAAGAAAAATGTCGAGCAAGGCGGGCGGATACCGGGGCGGAGTCGATGCGGCGCTGGCCGATTTCATCGGGTTGCTGGGCAAGGCGATCGTCTCGGGCATCGCGGTGAGCGTCGTCCTCGCCCTGGCCGCCCTGGGACTGGCGACGACCGCCAACGCGCAGGCAAAGCCCAATGACGCGAAGACGGGCACCCTGCTCTTGCGCACCGGCACGGACGGCGCCTTCGCGCCGGCGCCCAAGGTCGAGACCGACGTCACGATCCACGTGACCGGCATCGTCGCCCGCACGCGCGTGTCGCAGACCTTCCACAACCCCGGCACGGACTTCGTCGAAGGCGTGTACGTCTTCCCGCTTCCCGAGAACGCCGCGGTCGACCACCTCTGGCTTCGCATCGGGGAGCGGGTGATCGAAGGGCAGGTGAAGGAGAAGGAAGAGGCCCGCCGCGTCTACGCCCAGGCCAGGAGCGAGGGGAAGAAGGCCGCGCTGGTCGAGCAGCAGCGCCCCATCCTGTTCACCAACGCCGTGGCGAACATCGGCCCCGGCGAGTACGTGCGCGTGCTGATCGAGTACCAGCAGACCCTCTCCCTCGACAACGGCGAGTACCGCCTGCGCTTCCCGCTCGCCATCACGCCGCGCTACGAGCCTGCCGGCGCCGCGCTCCCGGACGAGCCCAAGACCGACGAGCCCCTGAAGGTGGCCGCCTCCGGCGCCACGCCCACGGGCGCCGCGGTCGACCCCGTCCTGCACCCCGACTACGCGCCGGCCGGCTGCGGCGGCGTGAACCCGGTGGCCATCGGGGTCGTCGTCGACTTCGGCGTGCCGCTCGGCAAGGTGGCGAGTTCCTACCACGAAGCCTGGATCGAGAAGGAATCGGGCACGCGCACCGTCGTCTACCTGCAGAAGGAACAGGAGGAGGCCGACCGCGACTTCGAGCTGGTGTGGGCCCCCCAGGGCGGCGCCGTGCCGCAGGCGACCGTCTTCACCGAATCGAGGAACGGCACCGACTACACGCTCCTCATGGTGGTGCCCCCGCAGCCCACGGCCGCGGAAAAGGCCGCGATCGCCCCGATGCCGCGCGAAACCGTCTTCATCATCGACACCTCCGGCTCGATGCAGGGCATCTCGATCCAGCAGGCGAAGGAAGCCCTCCTCACGGGCCTCGCCACGCTCGCGCCGCGCGACCGGTTCAACGTCGTGGAATTCAACTCCGTCACGCGACCGATGTGGCCCGACGCGCTGCCCGCGACGGCCGACAACGTGCAGCACGCCCGTGCCTGGGTCGCGAAGCTTCGCGCCGACGGCGGCACCGAGATGGCGGGCGCGCTCACCTTCGCGCTCAACGGTCGCGACACCCCCGGCTACCTCCGCCAGGCGATCTTCATGACGGACGGCTCGGTGGGCAACGAGGACCAGCTCTTCAAGCTCATCGCGCAGCGCCTGGGCTCCACCCGGCTCTTCACCGTGGGCATCGGCTCCGCGCCCAACAGCCACTTCATGACCAAGGCGGCGCAGTTCGGCCGCGGCACCTTCACCTACATCGGCGACCTGCGCGAGGTGCAGGAAAAGATGGCCGCGCTCTTCGCGAAGATCGAGTCGCCGGTGCTGAAGGACGTCTCCATCCGCTGGCCCGACGGCACGCCCGTGGAGACATTCCCGGCGCGCGTCCCCGACCTCTACCTCGGCGAGCCGATCGTCGTCGCGGCCGCCCACACCGCGCTCAAGGGGACGATCGTCGTCTCCGGCATGCGCGGAAACGAACCCTGGAGCGTGGCGCTCACGCCGTCGCCGAGTGGCGAGCAAACCGGCGTGGGCGCCCTCTGGGCCAGGGCCAAGATCGCGACCCTGATGGACGAGCTGCGCATGGGCGCGGACGAAGCGCTCATCCGCCCGGCCGTGGTGAAGGTGGCGCTCGAGCATCACCTGGTCTCGCGCTTCACCAGCCTGGTCGCCGTGGATGTCACGCCCACCGCGCCCGGCGGCGAGAAGCGCACCGCGCTCGTGAAGGCGTCGCAGCCGCGATCGTCCGCCCCCGGCGTCATTCCCCAGACCGACACCGAATCCACCCTGCAGATCCTGCTCGGGCTCCTTGCGCTGGCAGCCGCCGGGATGGTCGCCCTCCTCGGGCGACTCATCCCGGCAGGAGGGGCGAAGCCCGCCGCCGCGCACGCGGAGGGCTCGCGATGAGCACCTTCTTCGTGAACGGCCCGTCGAGCTTCGCGGTGCGCGGCCGGTCGTACGGGCCGCCGTCGCCCGAGCCCGCGCGCGAGCGGCGGCCACGGCGGTGGCCGGTCACTTCGGCGATCCTGCTGCTCGTGGCGCTCGCCGCGTGGCAACTGGCCGGCGCCGCGTGGATCCACGCCAAGGCGGCGCTCGCGCAGCATCTCATCGCCTCGGCGTGGGAAGGCACGAAGTCCGGCGGCCCCGCGCGGCCCTGGCCGTGGGCCGACACGCATCCCGTGGCGCGCCTCACCGTGCCCTCGCGCGGGATCGACCTCTACGTCCTCGCCGGAACCAGCGGGCGCTCGCTCGCCTTCGGGCCGGGCCACGTCGACGGCACGGCGCTGCCGGGATCGGCGGGCAACAGCGTCATCGTGGCGCACCGCGATACGCATTTCGCCTTCCTGCGCGACCTCCGCGAAGACGAGGAGATCGACGTCGAGGATGCGCGCGGGCGGCGCACGCGCTATCGCGTGCGCGAGGTCGCGGTCGTCGACAAGCACGACACGCGGCTCCTCGACCCGGCGGATTCGCCCCAGCTCACGCTCATCACCTGCTGGCCCTTCGACGCGGTACAGCCGGGAACGTCGCAACGCTACGTGGTGATCGCGGACCGCGCCTGACACGCCGGCGTCATCCGGCCTTCGCGGGCGCCCACCGCGCGGCCGCGGGACGCTAGACTCCCGCCATGCGCTTCTTCCCATCGCGCGCCGTCGCCGCGCTCGCTCCCGCTCTCCTCGCCGGCGCCTGCGCGCTCGTTGCGCCGCCGGCGCCGCCGATCGAGCTGCGCCTCGTCGCGTTCAACGACTTCCACGGCCATCTCGAATCGCCCGCCTTCGGCTGGGTCGTCCCCGATGCGGCGGCCGCCGGCGGGCGGGCGCGCATCGGCGCGGGCGGGGTCGCGCACCTCGCCACGGCCATTCGCGAGCTGCGCGCGGCGAAACCGCATTCGGCCGTCGTGGCTGCCGGCGACCTGGTGAGCGCGAGCCCGCTCGTCTCCGCCCTCTTCCTCGACGAACCGTCCATCACGGCGCTGGGCGAGGCGGGGCTGGAGTTCTCGTCGGTGGGCAACCACGAATTCGACCGCGGTCGCGACGAGCTCCGGCGGCTCGCGGCCGGCGGCTGCCACCCCAGGGAAGGTTGCCTCTCCGGCCCGTACGCGGGGGCACGCTTCGGCTACCTCGCGGCCAACGTGATCGACACCGCGACCGGCCGGCCCTTCTTCCCCGCCTATGCGATCAGGCGCTACGAGGGCGTGCCCGTCGCCTTCGTGGGCGCCGTGCTCGAGTCGACGCCGACGATCGTCGACCGCCGCGGCATCCGCGGCCTGGAGTTCCGCGACGAGGCCGACACCGTGAATGCGCTGGTGCCGGAACTGAAGCGCCAGGGGGTGGAAGCCATCGTGCTCCTCGTCCATGAAGGGGGCGTGTCCACGGGAGGCTTCGACGACCCGTCATGCCCCGGCTTCGAGGGCGCCATCGTCGACATCGTGAGGCGGCTGGACTCCGCCGTAGACGTCGTGGTGAGCGGGCACACGCACCAGGCCTACCGCTGCCGCGTGGACGGGCGCCTGGTCACCAGCGCCGGCTCGTACGGGCGGCTGGTGACCGCCATCGATCTCGCGATCGACCGCGCCACGGGGGACGTGGTGCGCTCCGATGCGCGCAACGTCGTCGTCGAGACGAGCCGTTTCGCGGCGGACCCCGCGATCGCCGCGCACGTGTCTCGATTCGCGCGCCTCGCGGCCGGGCGCGCGGGCCGGGCCGTGGGCACCGTGCAAGGGGAGTTCACGCCGGTCGCCAACGCGGCGGGCGAGTCCAATCTCGGCGACCTCGTCGCGCAGGCGCAGCTCGCCGCGATGCGCGAGGCCGCGGGAGCGCAGGTCGCGCTCATGAACCCCGGTGGCCTCCGCGCGCCGCTCTCCTCCCGCCGGGCGGATGGCATCGTCACCTACGGCGACCTCTTCTCGGTACAGCCGTTCGGCAACACGCTCGTCGCCGTGACGCTCACCGGCGCGCAGTTGCTTCGCGTGCTGGAACAGCAGTTCCGCGCGCCCCCGGACCGCACGCGCATCCTGCAGGCCGCGGGGATCGGCTACGCGTGGGACGGATCGCGCCCGATCGGCAGCCGCGTGGTCCCCGGCAGCGTGACCATCGAAGGCAGGCCCCTCGACGTCGGCACGGCGTATCGGGTGGCGGTGAACAGCTTCCTGTTCGGCGGCGGCGACGGGTTCACCGTGTTCGCCGAGGGACGCGACGCCGCGGGCGGCCCTGGCGACCTCGACGCGCTGGAAAGATTCATGGCGGCCGCGCTTCGCGTTGCCGGTCCTCCCGAGGGGCGCATCCGGCGAATCGACCCCACGCAATGAAGGGCCATCGCGAATCGTCGCCGGCGCCCGACGCATCGCGGCGCCGATCGGCGCGGGCCATCACGAATTGCAACGCGGCTGCCATCTGCGGGGCGTAAAATTGCGCCCCATGAACCTATTCGACACTCCCGCCGGATTCGACGATCCCATCGCCATGTGGATGGGCTGCCACCGACGCATCGAGAAGCAGCTGAAGACCCTTTCCCGCCTTCCCGCGCACCTCGCGGACAAGGGCGTCGACGCGGACGCGACCAACGCCGCGCAGGCGATCCTTCGCTACTTCGAGAAGTCCGGGCCGCACCACCACGAGGACGAGGACCGCGACCTCTTTCCCCTCATCGAGAAGCGCATCACGGACGCGGGCGAGCTCGCCCGGTTTCGCGAGCTGCGCGCGCGCCTCGAGGCCGACCACCGCCGGATGGAGACGATCTGGCCCAGGCTGAGGAAGCCGCTGCAGGGCATCGCCGACGGCTTCCCGAAGCCCCTGGACGCGGGCGACGTGGAAGCGTTCCGCTCGATCTACGAGACGCACATTCCCGCGGAAGACGGCGCGATTCCCGATCTCGCGAGGCGCTACGTGACGCCAGCCGACCTGGAAGGACTGGGACGGTCGATGGCCGCGCGGCGCGGCGTGGAGTTTCCGGCCTGAAGCTTCAGGCGGGCTGCGGCTCGGGCTTCGAGAGCAGGTAGGCGAGCAGCTCGCGCACCGGCCGGATGCGGTCGCCGAACGGCAGCCGCCCGGCGCCGCGGAAGAAGAGGCCCCGCTCGATATTGCCTTCGAGCGCCGCGGCCAGGTGCAGGTCGATGCAGAACTGGCCGAACTTCGCGATGCCGTCGCGCAGCCCGCAGGCCTGCAGGCAGTCGAACGCGAGCGTGCACTGCGTGCGCGGCTTGCGGCGGCGCTCCATGACCGGGAGCTTCTCGAGGTACTTCGCAAGCCAGGGCGTGCGCACGGCGCGCGCGGGAAGCCCCGCCACGCTCACGAACTCCACGATGTCCTCGGGCTTCGCCTCGGCGAGCACCTTCTTGAAGTTGGGGTGCGCGTCGCCTTCCTGCGTCACCGCGAAGGGCGTCCCGATCTGCACGGCGGCCGCGCCCAGGCCGATCAGCTCGCGCACGCGCTGCGGCGTGCTGATGCCGCCGGCCACGATGAGGGGGATCTTCTCGCAGGCGAGGCCCAGCTCGCGGAACAGGTTGAACGCGCCTTCGAGAACGACCTCGAAATCGAAGCGCTTGTCGTGCAGGTCCTCGACCTTGGAGGCGCCGAGGTGGCCGCCGGCGTGTCCCGGATGCTCGATCACGATCGCGTCCGGCAGCCGGTTCTTGCGCATCCATTTCTTGACCACGACGCCGATGCCGCGCGCGTCGGAGAGGATCGGGACGAGCGCCACGTCGGGGTATTCCGAGGCGAGATCCGGCAGGTCCAGCGGCAGGCCCGCGCCCACGACGATGGCATGCGCGCCGCTCTCGCAGGACTGGCGCACGTAGGACGCGTACTCGGTGACGGCGCGCATCACGTTCACCGCCACGATGCCGTTGCCTTCGGAGAGGTCCAGCGCCGCCTTCACCTCGCGGTCGAGCGCCACGAGATTGGCGTTGTCTATCGAGTCCTTGTCGCGCGACTTGCCCGTGGCCTCCATGAGGTCGGGGTGGTGGCGGCGCAGGTCCACGCTGGAGAGCGTGCCCACGGCGCACTCGCGCGCGACGGTGCCGGCCAGCCGGTGGGCCGAGACGCCCACGCCCATGCCGCCCTGGACGATGGGCAGGGCCGTGCGGCCGCGGATGTGCAGCATCGGAAGATCGGTGGTGAGGCAATGCATCGCGCGATCATCCTCCGGTGGCAGTCGAGCGGATTGAGGCATGTCAAATCCTTCCAGGCAGGTCAGCCATCGCGGCCGTCGGCGCGCGGGGCGAGGTAGAGAGGCACGAAGCGGGCGGCCCAGCCGCCCACGATGGCGATCCACGCGAGCGCCGAGATGCCCAGCAACGCCGGGCGGACGGACCCGGCCAGGGGCGCGAAATCCGCCACGGCCCGCGTCACACCCACGCCGATGATCGCGAGGAAACCATACCACGTGACCGGATCGGCCTCGAGCGCGCGGCCCGAATGGCCGAGCGAGACGCGCGAGACCATGCCCAGCGTCATCGCGGCCATGTAGCCCACCGCGAGCAGGTGCAGGGGGCCGCGCCCGAAAAGGCCGGGATGGCCGGCAGCCGTGGCGATGCTCGCGACGGCCGAGAAGGCGAGCGCGGCGGCGAGCATCGAGAGCGCGACGTGCTGCATCGCAAGCAGGCGCGCGCGGAAGCTCCGCGCGAGCCCCCACTTCCACGCGAGCCACCCCACCCACGCCGCCATGGGCGCATCGGCCACCCAGGTCCAGCCCTCGAGGCCCGCGCTCTCGAGGAGGAAATGCGCCGCGCAGGCCGCGCCGAGGAACGGCAGCGAGAACGACGGCCGGTACATGGCGTACCCCGACAGCACGCGGCTGGAAAAGAACGGGATCATGCGGTGGTTCACCACCAGGAAGACCGGCAGCAGGAAGATCCACAACCCCGCGTTGCGCGCGGCCGCGATGCACGCCGCGTGTTCCAGGGCGATGGCGGCGAGGAACACGCCCGAGGCAGCGGCGCCCACGAACAGGAGTGCCACGATGGAAACCGCCTGCGTGTCGCGCTTGCCGCCGGAGAACGCGATCCGGGCGAGCGCGAGCGTGGCCGCGATCCATCCCGCCAGGTGCAGGACGCCGCCGGCCAGGACGAGGTGGCGGGAGGTCGCGAGGCCCGCGTAGAAGAGGACGAGCCCCGCGATCATCGGCAGGGAGCCCGCGAGCCATTCGGCGCGCCTGACGGGCACGCCCGTCCAGTTCGCGATCGCCGTCATGCCGAACCCGAACACGAACCACGGGAAGAGCCCGTAGATCATGAGCCACGCGTGGCCCCACGCGGGCGGCACGGTCCACGCGGGCGTGGCCCACAGGCCGAGGCTGCGGCCGCCGATGTCCCAGCCCATGAAGAGCATCGCCGCGACGAGCTGCAGGGCGCCGGGCAGGAAGAACACGCGGTGCGGCGCGCAAGTCCACACGGTCCAGGGGGAACGGCGCGCGACAGGGCCCGACCCGCCCTTGGAGATGGGGATCGTCATTGCGCCAGTCTATCCCGGGCGGGGATGGCGCCGGCTTGAACGGGTTCAAGAAAAGCCCGCTGAAGCGGGCGAGAGGGAATGGTCGGGGTGAGAGGATTCGAACCTCCGGCCTCTACGTCCCGAACGTAGCGCTCTACCAGGCTAAGCTACACCCCGAGGCCGAAACGGGCGCTGTCGCGCCCGTCGGATTTCCAGCGGACTAGAACTTCCTTTCCACTGAAAAGTGGGTCAATTGTAGCAGACTGTCCTTGCACGCGGAACCCGGCAGCGCCTCCAGCCGCGAGGTGGCGATGGCGGCCTCCTTCCGGGCGCAATCGCGCGCGTAGTCGAGGGCGCCGGTGCGGTTGATGGCCGCGACCACCGCCTCGAGATCGGCCTTGCCCCCCTCCTCGATGGCCCGCCGGACGAGCGCCCGCTCGTGGTCGTTGCCGACCTTCATCGCGCGGATCAGGGGCAGCGTGGGCTTGCCCTCGGCGAGGTCGTCGCCCAGGTTCTTGCCCGTCTCGGCGAGGTCGCCCGAGTAGTCGAGGACGTCGTCGATGACCTGGAACGCGGTTCCCAGGTGCATGCCGAACTCCGCCAGCGCCCGCTCGAGCGCCGGCGAGGCGCCGCCGAGTATCGCGCCCACCTGCGTGGCGGCCTCGAAGAGCTTGGCCGTCTTGTAGCGGATCACGCGCAGGTAGGTTTCCTCGTCGGTGTCCGGGTCCCTCACGTTGAGGAGCTGCAGCACCTCCCCTTCGGCGATGACGTTGGTCGCGTTCGAGATCACCTGCATCACCCGGAGGTTGCCCTCCGCGACCATCATCTGGAAGGCGCGCGAGTGGAGGAAATCGCCCACCAGGACGGCGGCGGCATTGCCGAACTCCGCGTTGGCGGTGCGCAGGCCGCGCCGCAGGCTCGACTCGTCGACCACGTCGTCGTGCAGCAGGGTCGCGGTGTGGATGAACTCGATGACCGCGGCCAGCTCGTGGCGCGACGCCCCGTTGGCGCCCGTGGCGTTGGCGGCCAGCAGCAGCAGCGCCGGGCGAAGGCGCTTGCCGCCGGCGGCGATGATGTAGTCGGCGATCGTCCGGACGAGGACCACCTCCGAATCGAGCCGGCGGCGGATGACGTCGTCCACGGCTTTCAGGTCGGCGGCGATCGGGTCCCGGATCGACTCCAGGGTCACGGGGACGTAGGGCTTGTTCACGGCGGATTCGGGGTGGCGGGGCCCGGCCGGGCCCGCAGACAAGTCTTTGACGTTGCTTGGGATTTCGCGTATTATAGCGGGTTCGCGGTGCAAAAGGCCGTGAATTATCAAACTAAAACGGGAGTTCCAATATGTATGCGGTCATCAAGACCGGCGGCAAGCAATATCGGGTTGCCCCGGGCGAGAACATCAAGATCGAATCGTTGGAGGCCGACGTCGGCGCCACGATCGTGCTCGACCAGGTGCTGATGGTGGCGGATGGCGAGGCCGTGAAACTCGGCACGCCGACCGTCAGCGGCGCGAAGGTCTCCGCCACCGTGGTCTCCCACGGCCGGGGTCCCAAGATCCGCATCTTCAAGATGCGCCGCCGCAAGCACTACCAGAAGACGCAGGGCCACCGGCAGAACTACACGGAAATCCGTGTGGACGCCATCAACCAGTAACGGATAGCGATCATGGCACACAAGAAAGCAGGCGGCTCTTCCCGCAACGGCCGCGACTCCGAATCGAAGCGCCTGGGCCTGAAGGCTTTCGGCGGCGAACTCGTGAGCGCGGGCTCGATCCTCGTGCGCCAGCGCGGCACGAAGTTCCATCCCGGCCAGCACGTCGGCATCGGCAAGGACCACACCCTCTTCGCGATGGTGCCCGGCAAGGTGAAGTACGCCCAGCACGGACCCAAGCAGAAGAACACCGTGAGCATCGAGCCGGCGCAAGCCTAGGCGGCTCCTTTCTCCCGGAAAGAGCCCCGTCTTCGCACGGGGCTTTTTTGTTTCCGGGGGCCGTTCCCCCGAATTCCAGACGGCGTCCCGCACCCACGAGCAATGCCCGACATCGCCCTCTTCCTCGTCGCCAGCGCGCTGCTCACCATCGCGCCGGGTCCCGACATCGTCTACGTGCTCACGCGCGGCGTGAGCCAGGGGCGCAAGGCCGGCGTCGTGGCCGCACTCGGATTCGCCACCGGATGCCTCTTCCACACGGCGCTGGCGGCGCTCGGCGTCGCGGCGCTCATCCGGTCCTCGGACCTGGCGTTCAACGCGGTCCGCTGGGCGGGCGCGGCCTATCTCGTCTGGATCGGCATCCAGGCGCTGCGCCACCGCGCGTCGTTCTCCCTCGCCGGGGGCGGTGACGCTGGCGCGCTCCTTGCGATCTACCGGCAAAGCGTGATCGGCAATGCCCTCAACCCCAAGGTGACGCTCTTCTTCCTGTCCTTCCTGCCGCAGTTCGTCGACGTGCGCGCGGGCGGCGTCGAGTGGCAGATGGCGCTGCTGGGCCTCGTCTTCATGGCGCAGACGGTCGTCATCTTCGGCGCCGTGGCGCTCTTCTCGGGATGGATCGGGGAGCGGCTGCGCGCCCACCCGGCCGTCGGCGAGAGGCTGGGCCTCTTCGCGGGCCTCACCTTCATCGCGCTCGGCATCCGCGTCGCGATGCCCGACATGGGACGCCCATGAAGTTCTTCGACGAGGCGAAGATCGAGGTGATCGCCGGCGACGGCGGCGACGGCTCCGCCCATTTCCGGCGCGAGAAGTTCGTCCCCCGCGGCGGGCCCGACGGCGGCGACGGCGGCCGCGGCGGCTCCATCATCGCGGTGGCCGACTTCAACCTGAACACGCTCATCGACTACCGCTACACGCGCATCTTCCGCGGCAAGCACGGCGAGAACGGCAGCGGCCGCGACCGCAACGGGCACGGCGCCGAGGACGTGATCCTGCGCGTGCCGGTGGGCACCGTGATCCGCGACGCCGACTCGGGCGAGACGATCGCCGACCTCGCGAAGGCCGGCGACCAGGCCCTGCTCGCCAAGGGCGGCAAGGGCGGGCTGGGAAACCTCAACTTCAAGTCGAGCACCAACCGCGCGCCGCGCCAGTTCACGCCCGGCGAGACCGGGGAGCGCAGGAACCTCGAGATGGAGCTGCGCGTGCTCGCCGACGTCGGCCTCGCGGGGATGCCCAATGCCGGCAAGTCGACCTTCGTGCGCGCCGTTTCCGCGGCGCGCCCCAAGGTCGCGGACTATCCGTTCACGACGCTCAACCCCAGCCTCGGCGTGGTGCGCGTCGACATGAACCGGTCGTTCGTGGTCGCCGACATTCCCGGCCTCATCGAAGGCGCGGCCGAGGGCGCGGGGCTCGGGCACCAGTTCCTGCGGCACCTGCAGCGCACGAAGCTCATCCTGCAGCTGGTCGACTTCGCCCCGTTCGACGAGGCCGTCGACCCCGTCAAGGAAGTGAAGGCCATCGCGCAGGAGCTGAAGAAATACGACCCCGGGCTCTACAGGAAGCCGCGCTGGCTGGTTCTCAACAAGGCCGACCTCCTCGACCCCGCGGAGCGCGACAAGCGCGCGAAGGCGCTGGTGAAGAAGCTCGCCTGGAAGGGCCCGTGGTTCGTGGTCTCCGCCATCAACGGCGAGGGCACGCGCGAGCTGTGCTTCGCGATCATGGAATTCCTCGAAGGCAAGCGCGATGCGAAGTGAGCTCGCCGGCTGCGGGCGCGTCGTCGTGAAGATCGGCTCGAGCCTGCTCACCAACGCCGGCGCCGGGCTCGACCGCGAGGCCGTCGCCGACTGGGCCGGCCAGATCGCGGCGCTGCGCGCGCGCGGCATCGAGGTGCTCGTGGTCTCTTCGGGCGCCATCGCCGAGGGCATGAAGCGCCTGGCCTGGACGAAGCGGCCGAGCGCGGTGAACGAGCTGCAGGCCGCGGCCGCCGTGGGCCAGATGGGCCTGGTGCAGATCTGGGAGTCGTGCTTCGCCGAGCGCGGGCTGCACACCGCGCAGGTGCTCCTCACGCACGAGGACCTGGGCGATCGCCGCCGCTACCTGAACGCGCGGACGACCCTGAAGACGCTCGTCTCGCTGGGCGTCGTCCCCGTCATCAACGAGAACGACACGGTCGTCGTGGACGAGATCCGCTTTGGCGACAACGACACGCTGGCCTCGCTCGTGACCAACCTCATCGAGGCCGACGCGCTCGTCATCCTCACCGACCAGAAAGGCCTCTACTCGGCGGACCCGCGCAAGGACCCGTCGGCGACCCTCGTCGCCCGGGCGACCGCCGGCGACCCCGCGCTGGAGGCGATGGCCGGGGGCGCCGGCTCCGAGATCGGCAGCGGCGGCATGATCACGAAGGTGCTCGCCGCCAGGCGCGCGGCCCGCAGCGGCGCGCATACGGTGATCGCCTGGGGGCGCGAGCCCGATCTCCTCACGCGGCTCTTCGCCGGCGAGGCGATCGGCTCGCTGCTGGTGGCGGCCACGCAGCCGGTGGCGGCGCGCAAGCAGTGGCTCGCGGACCACCTCAAGCCCGCCGGGCGCATCACGCTCGACCCGGGCGCCGTGAAGGCGCTCACCGCCGGCGGCAAGAGCCTCCTCGCCATCGGGGCGACGGCGGTGGAAGGCGTGTTCGAGCGCGGCGAGGTGGTGAGCGTGCTCGCGCCCGACGGCCGCGAGATCGCGCGCGGGCTCGTGAACTACGGCGCCGCCGAGACCGCGCGCATCCTGCGCAAGCCCACCAGCGAGATCGAGCCCATCCTCGGCTACATCGCCGAGCCCGAGCTCATCCACCGGGACAATCTGGTCATCCTCTAGGATGGCCGAATTGCGGTGGAGGCCAACCTGCCGCCCCTGGCGGGTTGAACGACCGGAGGGAGCGGGCCGGAGCCACAATCCCGTCGTCCCGTAGCCCCGCCCGGCTATACTGGTCCCACAACAACAGCCTTGGGAGGCAACCGTGAACCTCGTCGAACGCGCGAAGAACCTGATCCTCACCCCCGCCGCGGAGTGGGACAAGATCTCCTCCGAGACGCACACCGTGCAGGGTCTCTACACCGGCTGGATCATGATCCTCGCCGCGATTCCCGCGATCGCATCCTTCATCGGTTTCTCGCTCGTCGGCGTGGGCGCGTTCGGCCTGTCGTACCGCGTGCCCGTCGTGAACGGCATCGCGCACGCGATCGCCTCCTACCTGTTGGCGCTCGGCACCGTCTACGTCTTCGCCCTGATCATCGACGGCCTCTCGCCCAAGTTCGGCGGCGAGAAGAACTTCATGCAGGCGTTCAAGGTGGCGGCGTTCGCGCCGGTGGCCTCGTGGCTCGCGGGCGTCTTCGCCATCCTGCCGGCGCTCGCGATCCTCTCGCTCCTCGGCCTGTACAGCCTGTACCTGCTCTACGTGGGCCTGCCGCGCCTCATGAAGACGCCCGCGGACAAGGCGATGCCCTACACCGTCGTGGTGATCATCGTGGGCATCGTGATCTCGCTGGTCGTCGGCGCGCTCACCGGCATCATGCTGCCGGGGCGCGCGGGCGGGTTCTGACCGCCGGGCGCGTTCAGTCCGACAGGCCGGCCGCCGGGCGCGGGCGAGGCTTGCGCCGGCGCCCGTAGGGCGAGATGCCGACGTGTCGGCGCTCGTCGACTTCGAGGAAGTAGGCGAGCTGCTCGAGCGCCATGCGGTAGACGTCGCGCTTGAAGTCGATCACGGTCTCGAGGGGCACCCAGTAGTCGTGCCAGCGCCACGCGTCGAACTCGGGGTGGCCGCTCGCGCGCAGCGACACGTCCGTATCCCGCCCGACCAGGCGCAGCAGGAACCAGATCTGCTTCTGGCCCTTGTAGGTGCCGCGCCATTCGCGCTTCACCCAGTGGCTCGGCACGTGGTAATGCAGCCAGTCCCTCGTGCGACCGAGGATCTCGACGTGCACGGGCTTCAATCCCGTTTCCTCCTCGAGCTCGCGATACATCGCTTGCTCGGGGGACTCCCCCAGCTTGATGCCGCCCTGGGGGAACTGCCAGGCGTGCTCCTTGATCCGCTTGCCCCAGAAGACCTGGTTCTTGTGGTTGACGAGCACGATGGCGACGTTCGGGCGGAATCCGTCCCGATCGATCATGGCAGTCACCATCCAATTCGTTGAGTTGGCGCCATTTTTTCACAGTTTGCGAGTGCCCGCCAGCACCGGGAGCGCCCTGCGCCGGTGTAGAATGTGGTCTCGCAAGCCAATGATTTGATTCCGAAAACACCTGTTTCGACCCTGCCCGACCCGGAGAGTTCATGCGCGCCAGCCAGTTCTTCCTCGCCACCCTCAAGGAAGCCCCCCAGGAAGCGGAGCTTCCCAGCCACAAGCTCATGCTGCGCGCGGGGCTCATCCGAAAGCTCGGCAGCGGGCTCTATTCGTGGCTTCCCACGGGGATGCGCGTGCTGCACAAGGTGGAGCGGATCGTGCGCGAGGAGATGGACCGCGCCGGCGCCCTGGAGGTGATCATGCCGCCGGTGCAGCCCGCGGAGCTGTGGCAGGAGACGGGCCGCTGGGAGCTCTACGGCCCGATGATGCTGCGCATCAAGGACCGCGCCGAGCGCGAGTTCTGCTACGCCCCGACGGCCGAGGAGGTGATCACCGACATCGCCCGCAAGGAGCTGAAGAGCTACCGCCAGCTCCCGGTGAACTTCTACCAGATCCAGACGAAGTTCCGCGACGAGATCCGCCCGCGCTTCGGCGTGCTGCGCGCGCGCGAGTTCTCGATGAAGGACGCCTACTCGTTCGACGCGGACGAAGCCGGCATGCTCGCCTCCTACCGGAAGATGTACGACGCCTACACGCGCATCTTCACGCGCCTGGGGCTCACGTTCCGTCCCGTCTCGGCCGACACGGGCGAGATCGGCGGCGTGGCCTCGCACGAGTTCCAGGTGCTGGCCGACTCCGGCGAGGACCAGATCGCCTACTCCGACGGCTCGGATTTCGCGGCCAACATCGAGCAGGCCGAGGCGCTGGCGCCCGCCGCGCCGCGCGCCGCGCCCGCGTCGCCGATGAAGAAGGATCCCACCCCCGGCACCTCCACCTGCGAGGGCGTGGCGAAGCTCTGGGGCGAGCCGCTCGCGCGCACCGTGAAGGCGATCCTGCTCTACGCCAACCACCGCGTGCACATGGTGCTCATCCGGGGAGACCACACGCTGAACGAGGTGAAGACCGGCAAGGTGCACGGCCTCAAGGGATGGCGCTGGGCGAGCGACGAGGAGATCCTCGCCGCGGCCGGCGGTCCCGCGGGCTACCTCGGCCCGATCGGCCTGGACCGCGCGAAGATCACCGTCATCGCCGACCGCACCGTAGCGGCGATGTCCGACTTCATCTGCGGCGCCAACGAGCGCGACTTCCACCTGCGCGGCGCCAACTGGGGCCGCGACTGTCCCGAGCCCGACCTCGTCGCCGACGTGCGCAACGTCGTGCCCGGCGATCCTTCCCCCGACGGCAAGGGCACGCTCGCCATCGTGCGCGGCATCGAGGTCGGCCACGTGTTCGCCCTCGGGCGCCGCTATTCCGAGGCCATGGGCGCGACCTTCACGGCGGAGGACGGCACGGCCAAGCCCTTCGAGATGGGCTGCTACGGCATCGGCGTCACGCGCATCGTCGGCGCGGCCATCGAGCAGAACCACGACGAGAAGGGGATCATCTGGCCCGACCCCATGGCCCCGTTCACCGTGGCGGTGATCCCGCTGGGCATGCAGAAGAGCGACGCGGTCATGCAGGCGGCCGAGTCGCTCTACGCGGAACTGGCGGCGGCCGGCGTGGAAGTGCTGCTCGACGACCGCGGCGAGCGTCCCGGCGTCATGCTCGCCGACCAGGAGCTCATCGGCATCCCGCACCGCGTGGTGATCGGCGAGCGCGGGCTCAAGGAGGGCGTGGTGGAGTACCAGCACCGGCGCGATGCCGAGGCGACCAAGGTGCCGCTCGCCGCCGCGGCCGCCCACGTGCGTGGCCGTCTCGCGACCTGAGCGGCGGCTGGCCGCCGTCGCCTTCGCGATGGCGGCGATGGCCGCCACCCCATCGGCGCACGCCGGCGCGCAGAAGCAGGAACCGCTGTCGGCCGCCATCCGCGCCACCCTCGCCAAGGCCGTGACCGACCGCGACCTCGTTCGCCGCGACGACCCGGACACTCGCGCGTGGGTGCTCGCGATGCGCGAGCGAGTGCACGCGCGCGTGCGCGACGAGCGCCTCGCGCGCGAGCTCCTCGAGATGGTCCGCTACGAGGCGATGCGCGCGGGGCTGGACCCGAAGCTGGTCCTCGCCGTGATCGACGTGGAAAGCGGGTTCCGGAAATACGCCGTGTCCGGCGCCGGGGCGCGCGGCTACATGCAGGTGATGCCCTTCTGGGTGCGCGAGATCGGGATGCCGGGGCAGAACCTCTTCCACGAGCGCACCAACCTGCGCTACGGCTGCGTGATCCTGCGCCACTACCTGCGCATCGAGGACGGCGACCTCTACCGCGCCCTCGGCCGCTACAACGGCAGCCTCGGCCGTCCCGGCTACCCGGAGCGCGTGCTGCGGGCCCTGCGCGAGCGCTGGTCCCCCGGCGCCTAGCCCTTCGGCTTCGCCGCCGGGGAGATCGCGTCCTCCAGCGACTTCCTCGTGACGGTGCCGGTCCGCTCCCAGGCGCGCCCTCCGGCCGGGTCGAAGATGACGGTGGTGGGCAGCCCCTTCACCTTGCCGAACTGCTTCTCGGTGTCGTCGCCTTCCAGCACCAGCGGGTACGCGTGCCCGATCTTCTTCGCGAACTGCTTCGTCCGGGCCTCGTCCTCGCTGTCGAGCGCGATGCCCAGCACTACCGCGCGCTGCGGCGAGTTGGCGCGCTGGAATTCGGCGATCTCGGGAATCTCCTTGATGCACGGCGTGCACCACGTCGCCCAGAAATTCACGACCACCCACTTGCCCCGATAGTCGGAGAGGCGGTGGCGCTTGCCGTCGGTGTCGGTCACGTCGAAGGCGCGCGCCACCGGGGCCGCGAACGCGACCGCCACGGCGAGGGCGGCGACCCGAAATACGGATGTAACAGCGGAATTCGTTCTCAAGAACATGACGGTGGACTATCCTGATTCTGGCTGCGTGGCGGAGTCCGTCCCGACCCGAGCCGGCCAGGCATTCCCCTTCAAAATCAAAGATTAACATAACGGTGGCCCTCGACCTTCGCATACCGACCGAGCGCGTGGCCCCGCCCCGCGACCTCGAGTTGCGCCCGAAGCAGGCCAGGGCCTGGGCCGAGTCGCTGCCGCTCAGCCAGAGCGCCGACGCGGGCCGGAGGATCCTCGCCAACCTCTGCGCGATCAACCGCGCGAAGGTGGATTTCGACGACCGGCTGCAGCTCCTCGAGGCGTACCGCCCCACCGCGCACGTGGTGTTCGACGAGCTCGACGCGATCTATGGCAAGTCGCCGCTGCCGCTGCCGGCCAAGGCGCGCGAAGCGCTTGCCCTGGCGCGCGATCTCGCGACGGAGTTCGCCTACGGCTACAAGGCCCTCATCCTGGAGAAGGCCGGCAAGCGCCTCGCCTTCGGCGCGAAGAAGCAGATGCCGCTGCTGGTCCATCGCGCCATGGGGTCCCTCGTGCAGCTTTTGCACGCGAGCTACCGCTCCTACACCCCGATTCCGGCCGGCGCGTGGCGCGAGATCCACGTCCTGTACCTGCACGCGGAGAAGGAAGGCCTCGCCGCCGAGGCGGCGGAGCCCGAAAGCAGGGAGAGCGTCGCCGACCTCTACTCGGAAACGCTCCTCGTCGCCCTCACCGACCCCTACCGCCTCGTTCCCGGGGACCTCCACCGGATCCTGCAGGTGACGAGCGGCCAGCGCGGCGCCTGCACGCTCGGACAGGCGCGACCGCCGTCGCGGCCCGGCGGGCACTTCCTCGTGCCGTGCGACCAGGACAAGCCGCCCAAGCCGCTGCTTTCGGCGAACGACGACACGGGCGGGCCCAACTGGCGGCTCCTCGACGCCAACCCCGTCGTCGAGCGCCTTCGCGCGCGCCGCCAGGCCGTGGAAACGGGCAACGTCTCGGCCACGACGAGCAAGGCGATGAGCCCGGACATGCTCGTCCTCCTGGGCAAGCTCCTGACCCTGTGGGGAGACCCGCCCAGGCGGGCATCCCGCCGCGACCCGATGGACACGAGCGTGGCGATCTGCGCGGGCATGCGCGCCGTCACGCACTTCATCGCGATCGTGCCGAAGCTGGCCCTGGAGCGGGAGCGGGAGGCGATCGAGAAGGGCATCACGGTGCCTCTCGTGCACGTGCCCGACGACGAGGTCTCGAAGGGCATGAACGTGAACGAGTGGGAGGTGGTGAACCAGAGCGCGGGCGGCCTCAAGGTGCGCCGCGCCGGCGCCTTCACCCAGGCCATCACGGTGGGCGAGGTGCTCGGCATCAAGTTCATGGGCCGGCCGCACTGGACCATCGGCGTGGTGCGCTGGCTCACGATGTTCGACGAGGCCGGGATGGAGTTCGGCATCCAGTTCATCGCGCCGGAAGCCCGGTGCGTGGCCGTGCAGCCCACGATCAGCGCCGCGGGCCAGGCGAGGCTGGGACTCGTCCTTTCGGACGACGAGGCGTTCGAGGACGCCGACACGCTGCTCACGGCGCCCTCGACCTACAGCGACCTGCGCGAGTACGAGATCGAGGACGAAGGCTTCGTCACCCGCGTTCGCGCCACCAGCCTCATCGAGCGCACGGGCCGCTTCGAGCTCTTCCACTACGCGCCGTCCTGATCAGCCCGGCGGTCGGCCCCCCGGCCCGGCGATCACCCAGCCCTTGCCCGAACGGCGCACCGCGCCGGCCTCCTCGAGGCCGAGCAGGAGTTTCTCGATCCGGTCGTCGGGCAGGTCGCCCGCGTTGCACAGCGTCTCGAAGGGCACCGGCGCGCCGCCGGCCTCGGCCAGCGCGCGGCCGACCTCGAATGCCGCCCGCGCACGAGCCTGCGCCGTCTCCTCGAAGCGCCACCGGCGGTTGCGCCACGCGGCGAGCGACGCGGTGAACTCCGCCCCGAACAGCACCACCAGCCAGGAGAGGTAGAGCCAGAGCAGGAAGATCGGGATCGAGGCGAACGCCCCATAGACGAGGCGGTAGGTCGGCACCGCGCGGATGTAGGCCGCGAAGACCGACTTCATCACCTCGAACACCACCGCCGCGAGGATGCCGCCGGCCAGCGCGTGCCGCGACGGCACGTGGCGGTTCGGAATGATGCGGTAGACGAGAAAGAAGGCGAGCGCGCTCACCGACACCGGCACGATCCGCAGCGCGAGCGTCTCCACCTCCGTGGGCATGGAGAGCCGGTCGAGCGAGGCCGCGACGAGCCACGACGTGGCCCACACGGACACTCCCATCAGCAGCGGGCCGAGCACCAGGAGCGCGGTGTAGCCCGCGGCCGACAGCCAGAGGGGCCGGTGCCGGTCGACCCGCCAGATGAGGTTGAGCGAGCGGTCCACCGTGAAGAGCATCGCGATCGCCATGGCGAAGAGCGCCACCAGCGAGACCGACGTGAGCCGCCCGGCCGCCTCCGCGAACTGGGTCATGTAGACGGTGATGATCTTCCCGGCGATCTCCGGCACGAGGTTGAGCAGCAGGAAGATCTTGATCTGCACCATGACGCCCTCGAAGAAGGGCAGCGCCGAGAGCACCGCCGCCACGACGGTGAACAGCGGCACGAGCGCGAGGAGCGTGGTGAAGGTGAGGCTGCCGGCGATCTGCGGGCAGCGGTCCTCGCGCCATCGGCGAAAGACGAACGCGATGAACCCGGCGGGGTCGCGGAGGAAGGCGGGGAGCGTCTTCAAGCGGCGGGTATCATAACACCCGCGAAAGGGGCCCCATGACCGACGTCCTCGTGCTTTTCTACAGCAGCAACGGAAGCGTGCGCGCCCTCGCCGAGTGCGTGGCGCGCGGAGTCGAGACGGTGGAAGGCATGCGCGCGCGCGTGCGCACCGTGCCGCGCGTCTCGCCCGTGACCGAGGTGGCCGCGCCAGCGGTCCCGCCGTCCGGCCCGCCCTACGTGGAAGCGCGCGATCTCGAGGAATGCGCGGGGCTCGCGCTCGGCTCGCCCACGCGCTTCGGCAACATGGCCGCGCCGGTCAAGCACTTCCTCGACACCCTCGGCGGCGAGTGGTCGCGCGGCACGCTGGCCGGCAAGCCCGCGGCCGTCTTCACCTCCACCTCGACGATGCACGGCGGGCAGGAGTCCACGCTCCTCACGATGATGGTGCCGCTGCTGCACCACGGCATGGTCCTCGTGGGCATCCCCTACACCGAGCCCGACCTCACCACCACGAAGGGCGGCGGCACGCCCTACGGCGCCTCGCACGTGGCCGGCCCGCTGGGCGACCTGCCGGTGAGCGACGAGGAGAAGCGCCTCGCGCTCGCCCTCGGAAAGCGCCTCGCCGCCGTCGCGAGGAAGCTCGCGGCGTGAGAGGGCGCGCGGCCTGGCTCGCGGCCTGCGCGGCGTGGATCGGCCTCGTCCTCCTCGGCCTCGCGTGGGAGCTGCGCCTGGCGCCGCTGCGGCCCGGCGGATCGTGGCTCGTGCTCAAGGTCGTGCCGCTGCTCTTCCCGCTCATGGGCCTGCTGGGCGGACGGCGCTACACCTTCAAGTGGAGCTCGCTCCTCGTGTGGGCGTACATGGCCGAAGGCGCGGTGCGCGCGTTCTCCGACCCCGGCCCCTCCGCGCGCCTGGCGATCCTCGAGATCGCGCTCGCCTCGGCGTTCTTCGCCGCGGCCGTCGCCTACCTGCGCGCGACGCGCGCGTGATCCGCGGCGCCCCTACGCCACGAACCGCGCCCTGTCCGCCATCGTCGCCAGGAACACCTCCCGCAGGAAGGCGAGCAGGCAAAGCGTGAGGGCGCCGATGGCCATCACGAAGAGCACGGCCACCGGCCGGGACAGGTCGAGCGCCACGAATGCGCCCAGGAACGCCGTGCCGATGAGCACGCACACCAGCAACGCCGAGAGCACGGCGGATGCCATCGCCCACAGGACCAGCTTGATGCGCTCGGCCAGCACCGCGAGCTCGCGGTCCATGGACTCGCGCGTCTCGCCTTCGAAAGCGCGGAGCAGGTCCTCGAGCTTGCGGCGGCGATCCACCGCGCGGCCCAGCCGGCCCATGAGCGCGTTGATGAGCGTGCCGATGGCGGTGAGCAGGAATACCGGCGCGACCGCGAGCTGGATCGCGCGGGTGATGTCGAAGACGTGGGAGTCGAGGACGGGCATGGCCTCAATCTAGGCGCGGCCGCACGCGGGCGTCAAGGCCGCGCCGCGCCGCGCGCCTTCCACGCGGCCACCGCGATCGGCACGAGGCTCAGGACGACGATTCCCACGATGATGAGCGAGAGGTTTTCGCGCACCCAGGGAAGATTGCCGAAGAAGAAGCCGGCGTAGGCGAGGGAGGCGACCCAGAGGACCGCGCCGCCGATGTTGTAGGCGGTGAAGCGCGCCGAGCCCATCTGCGCGAGCCCCGCCACGAACGGGACGTAGGTCCGGATGATCGGCAGGAAGCGCGAGATCACCACCGCGGCGCCGCCGTAGCGCTCGTAGAAGGCGTGGGTGCGGTCGAGGTGCTCGCGCTTCACCCAGCGCGAGCCGCCCGAGTCGAAGAAGCGCCGGCCGAGCCAGCGCCCGATGGCGTAGTTGGTGGTGTTGCCCAGGACGGCCGCCGCCGTGAGGGTCGCCACGAGCACGTGCACGTCCATCCCGCCGAGCGCGGCCAGCGCCCCGGCCACGAAGAGGAGGGAATCGCCGGGCAGGAAGGGGGTGACCACGAGGCCCGTCTCCGCGAAGATCACCGCGAAGAGGATCGCGTAGACCCACGCGCCGTAGTCGTGGACGAGGGCCCCCAGGTGGACGTCCAGGCGAAGGACGATGTCCAGCAGCCCCGCCAGCAGCTCCACGGCGTCAGGGCAGCGCGTGCTCGACGGCCTTCTTCTCCGGCTTCACGAAGTCCTCGCGCGAGGCGCCGAGGTACTTGGCGAGCGGTGCGGCGACCAGGACCGAGGAGTAGATGCCGAAGCAGATGCCGATCGTGAGCGCGAGCGCGAAGAAGTACAGGCTCGCGCCGCCGAAGAAGAGGATCGACAGCACCATCATCTGCGTGGAGCCGTGCGTGATGATCGTGCGCGAGATCGTGCCGGTGATGGAGGCGTCCATGATCTCGTCGACGGAGGCGCGGCGCATCTTGCGGAAGTTCTCGCGCACCCGGTCGAAGACCACGACGGACTCGTTCACCGAGTAGCCCAGGATCGCGAGCACGGCTGCCAGCACGGGGAGCGAGAATTCCCACTGGAAGGCCGCGAACACGCCGAGGATGATCACCACGTCGTGCAGGTTCGCGATGATGGTCGCCACCGCGAAGCGCCACTCGAAGCGGAAGGCGAGGTAGACCATGATGCCCAGGCACACCACGAGCAGCGCCAGCGCCCCGTCGGTGGCGAGCTCCTTGCCTACCTGCCCGCCCACGAACTCGGTGCGCACGATCTTCGCGGAGGCGTCCACGGTGCGCAGCACCGCCATCGCCGCCACGCTCTGCTTCTGCATCTCCTCGTTCTGGATCTTGGGGTCCGGGTTCGCCTTGAGGGGAAGGCGGATGAGCACGTCCTGCGACGAGCCGAACTTCAGCACGTTGATGTCCTTGAATCCGGCCGCGCCCAGGGCTTCGCGGATCTTGTCGGGCTGGGCCGGCTTGTCGTGCGTGACCTCCATCACGGTGCCGCCGGTGAACTCGATGGAGAAGTGCAGGCCCCTCACGGCGAGGAAGCCCACCGCCAGCACGAACGTGATGAGCGAGATCACGTTGAACACCAGCGCGTGGCGCATGAAGGGGATCGTGCGCCGGATCTTGAAGAATTCCATGGTGTGTTCCCGGTTCTGGGCGCTTCAGCCGGCCGTCAGGCCGTCGCGTCCTTCTTGTGCCACTCGGTGTTGCCGATGTACACCTTCGCGACCTTCTTCCGGCCGCCGTAGATGAGGTTCACGATGCCGCGGGAGACCATCACCGCGCTGAAGATCGAGGTGAGGATGCCCAGGCAGTGCACCACCGCGAAGCCGCGCACCGGGCCGGAACCGAACGCGAGGAGCGCCAGGCCCGCGATGAGGGTGGTGATGTTGGAGTCGAAGATCGTGTCGAAGGCGCGCTCGTAGCCGACCTGGATGGCCATCTGCGGGCTCATGCCGGCGCGAAGCTCCTCGCGGATGCGCTCGTTGATGAGCACGTTGGCGTCGATCGCCATGCCCAGGGCGAGCGCGATGGCGGCGATGCCGGGGAGCGTGAGGGTCGCCTGCAGCATCGACAGCAGCGCCACGAGGAAGAGCAGGTTCGACGCCAGCGCCCCCACGGAGATCACGCCGAAGAGCGAGTAGTAGATGATCATGAAGATGGCGATCGCCACGAAGCCGTAGACCACGGACTTGAAGCCCTTGGCGATGTTCTCCGCGCCGAGCGAGGGGCCGACCGTGCGCTCCTCGATGATGTCCATCGGGGCGGCCAGCGCGCCCGCGCGCAGCAGGAGCGCGAGGTTCCTGGCCTCCTGCACGTCGCCGATGCCGGAGATCTGGAAGCGGTTGCCGAACTCCTCCTGGATCACGGGCCAGGTGAGCACGACGGTGGAATTGCGCTCCACCAGCATCATCCCCATGCGCTTCTTGAGGTTCTCGCGCGTGGTCTGGCGCATGATGCGCCCGCCGCTGTCGTCGAGCGCCATGGAGACGACGGGGCCGCCGTCGCGCTGGTCGAAGCCGGGCTGCGCGTCCTTGATGCGGTCGCCCGTGATGACGAGCGTCTTCTTCACCAGGACGGTGTTGCCCTCGGAATCGAGGTACTTGTCGGTGCCGAAGGGCGCGGGCTGGTCCTTGTAGGCGGCGAAGGCGTTCTGCCCCGGCCCGGCGGAGTGCTCCTCCGAGACCATGCGCACTTCCAGGGTGGCCGTGCGGCCGAGGATCTCCTTGGCGCGGCCCGGGTCCTGCACGCCCGCGAGCTGCACCACGATGCGATCGCCCCCCTGCTGCTGGATGATGGGCTCGGCCACGCCGAGCTCGTTCACCCGGTTGCGAAGCGTCTGGATGTTCTGCTGCAGCGCCAGCTCCTGCTCCTTCTTCACGATCTCGGGCTTGATCGTGGCGACGATCGCCGCTTCCTCGCCGGCGACCTGCTCGCGCAGCGCGAGGTCGGGCATTTCCTTCTCGATGAGCTTCTGGGCCGCGACCCGCTGGTCGCTCTCGCGGAACCGCACCACCACGCGGTCGCCCTCGCGCGCGAGCCCGGAGTAGTAGATCTTCTTGTCGCGCAGGAGGCTGCGGACGTCGCTCACGTAGCGCTCGACCGACTTGTTGGCGGCCGCCTTCATGTCCACCTGCAGCAGGAAGTGGACGCCCCCGCGCAGGTCGAGGCCGAGGTACATGGGCTTGGCGCCCAGCGCCTGCAGCCACTTGGGCGTGGCCGACTGGAGGTTCAGCGCCACGACGTAGCCCGCGGGCACCTTGGACTGGATCACGTCGCGCGCCTTGATCTGCGTGTCGGTGTCGGCGAAGCGGAAGGTCGCGTGCCCCTCCGCGACCTCGACGCCGGCGATCGCGATGCCGGCGCCCTTGACGGCCGCCTCCAGCTCGGACTGGAGCGCGGGCTCCACCTTCACCGAGGCGCGCGCGCCCGAGACCTGCACGACCGGCACCTCGACGAAGAGGTTCGGCGAGGCGTAGACGAGGCTCACCACCAGCGCGATCGCGATGATGACGTACTTCCAGACCGGGTACTTGTTCATGCGATCGGAGCCTGGGCGGGGACTACTTGATGGTGCCCTTGGGCAGGAGCGTGTTGACCGCCTGCTTCTGGACCTGGATGACGACGCCCTCGGCGACCTCGAGGCTCGCGTAGTTGTCGTCGATCTTGGTGATCTTGCCGACGATGCCCACGGCGACCACCTCGTCGCCCTTCTGCAGCCCCTCGAGCATCGTCTTGTGCTCCTTGGCCTTCTTCATCTGCGGACGGATCATGAGGAAGTACAGGATCACGAACATCAGGATGATGGGCAGCAGGCCCATCAGCGTGTCGCCCTGTCCTGCCGGGGCGGCGGCTTGGGCGTAAGCGGTACCAATCATGGGGGGTCTCCGGGCGGAATGTCTTGACTTGGCAAGGGGTTAAGCCTGATTGCCTTGCCGGAAAAACACGCGATTCTAGCACGCGGGAGCCCCGGCATTCGAGCCGACATGGGGGCGAAGCCCCGGGGGATCAAGCCGGATCGGGCTCGGCCGGGGCGCTGGCCCGGTCGCGGCGGAAGCTTTCGCGGAACGCGGCGAAGCGCCCGGCCGCGATGGCCTCCCGCATCTCGCGCATGAGGGCCTGGTAATAGAACAGGTTGTGGATGGTGTTGAGCCGCGCGCCCAGGATCTCGTTGGCGCGATGCAGGTGGTGCAGGTAGGCGCGCGTGAAGTGCCGGCAGGCGTGGCAGCCGCAGGTCTCGTCCAGGGGGCGCGTGTCGGCGCGGTGGCGCGCGTTCTTGATCTTCACGTCGCCGAAGCGCGTGAAGAGCCAGCCGTTCCTCGCGTTGCGCGTCGGCATGACGCAATCAAAGAGGTCGACGCCCGCGGCGACGGAATTCACGAGGTCCTCCGGCGTCCCCACGCCCATCAGGTAACGCGGCCGGTCCGCGGGGAGCCTCGGCGCCGTGTGCGCGAGGATGCGCGCCATGTCCTCCTTGGGCTCGCCGACCGAAAGCCCGCCGATGGCGTAGCCGTCGAAGCCGATGGCCTCCAGGGCCTCCCGCGATTCGTCCCGCAGGTCCTCGTGCATGCCGCCCTGGACGATGCCGAAGAGCGCGTTGGCGTTTCCCTCGTGCGCCTGTTTCGAGCGCGCGGCCCAGCGAAGCGAAAGCCGCATCGAGTCGGCCGCCTCGTCGCGCGTGGCGGGGTACGCCGTGCACTCGTCGAAGATCATCACGACGTCGGAATCCAGCACGCGCTGGATTCGCATCGACTCCTCCGGGGTGAGGAAGAGCTTGTCGCCGTTGATGGGCGACTGGAAGGCGACACCCTCCTCGCTCACCTTGCGCAGCGCCCCCAGGCTGTAGACCTGGAAGCCGCCGGAATCGGTGAGGATGGGCTTGTCCCAGCCCATGAAGCGGTGCAGCCCGCCGTGCGCGGCGATCACCTCCAGCCCCGGGCGCAGCCACAGGTGGAAGGTGTTGCCGAGCACGATGTCGGCGCCGATCTCCACGAGCTCCGCCGGCGACATCGCCTTCACGGTGCCGTAGGTGCCCACGGGCATGAAGGCGGGCGTCTGCACGGTGCCGTGCGCAAGCGTGACGGTGCCGCGGCGCGCGGCACCGTCGGCGGCCAGGAGCTCGAACCTCACGATCGCCAGTGCGGGGGAAAGGTCTTCTCGAAGTACGGCAGCGCCTCGATGCGCGCGGCCCATTGCGCGATCGGCGGCGGGAGGATTCCCGCGAGCTTCGACTCGGGCTTCTTCGCGCCGATGCGCTTCACGTAGGCGATATCGGGGTACAGCACGAAATCGGCCGCCGTCGGCGCCTCGCCCGCGAGGAACGCCCCGCGCAGCTCCCGGCCGAAATAGTCGAGCTCCCCGGCGAGCTGTCGCCGCGCGTCCTCGAGGCGCGCCTCGTCCGGAGGCGTGCCCGCCGGCTTCATGTAGAGCTCATCGTAGATCGGCGTGAGGCACTTGCGGTCCAGGTGCTCCTCGTCCTCGCGCGCGAGGCGGCGGATGCGCGCGCGCTCCTGCGGCGTGCCGGGATACAGGCGCCGCGCCGGGACGATCTCGTCCAGGTACTCCAGGATCGCGAGCGATTCCCACAGCGCGAAGCCGTCGTGCGCGATCGTGGGAACCTGGTGGCGCGGGTTGAGGGCCACGAATTCGGGCTTGAGCTGGTCCTTCTCCGAGAACGAGATCACCTTGAGCTCGTAGGGGATGCCGAGGTGCTCGAGGGCGAGCCAGACGCGCCACGAATAGGGCGAGCCATGGCCGTGATAGAAGACGAGGGACATCGGGATTGCTCCTTCGAATGAAAAGGGCCGGCGGGTGGACGCCCGCCGGCCCGTAGTCTACTGCGAGCCGATCAGAGCAGCGGCACGATGAGCAGCGCCACGATGTTGATGATCTTGATGAGCGGGTTCACGGCGGGGCCGGCGGTGTCCTTGTAGGGGTCGCCCACCGTGTCGCCCGTCACCGCGGCCTTGTGGGCGTCGCTGCCCTTGCCGCCGTGATGGCCGTCCTCGATGTACTTCTTGGCGTTGTCCCAGGCGCCGCCGCCCGTGCACATCGAGATCGCCACGAAGAGGCCGGTCACGATCGTGCCCATGAGCATGCCGCCGAGCGCCTGCACGCCCGCGTCCCTGCCCATCAGGAAGCCCACGATCAGCGCGACGGCCACCGGCGAGAGCACCGGGAGCAGCGACGGGATCATCATCTCCTTGATGGCGCCGCGCGTGAGCATGTCGACCGCCCTGGAGTAGTCGGGCTTGGCGGTGCCTTCCATGATCCCCTTGATCTCGCGGAACTGGCGGCGCACTTCCTCCACCACCGAGCCCGCGCAGCGTCCCACCGCCTCCATCGCCATGGCGCCGAAGAGGTACGGGATCAGGCCGCCCGCGAAGAGGCCGATGATGACGGCCGGGTTGGACAGGTCGAAGCTGATGTGCCGTCCCATCTCGTCGAGCTTGTGCGTGTAGTCCGCGAAGAGCACGAGGGCCGCGAGGCCCGCGGAGCCGATGGCGTAGCCCTTGGTCACGGCCTTGGTCGTGTTGCCCACGGCGTCGAGCGGATCGGTGACGGCGCGCACTTCCTTGGGCAGTTCCGCCATCTCCGCGATGCCGCCCGCGTTGTCGGTGATGGGGCCGTAGGCGTCGAGCGCCACGATGATGCCGGCCATGGAGAGCATGGAGGTCGCCGCGACCGCGATGCCGTACAGGCCGGCGAGCGCGTAGGCCGCCCAGATCGCCAGGCAGACCGACAGCACCGGCCAGGCGGTGGAGCGCATCGACACGCCGATGCCGGCGATGATGTTGGTGGCGTGGCCCTTGGTCGAGGCCTCCGCGACGTGCTTCACCGGGCCGAAGTCGGTGCCGGTGTAGTACTCGGTGATGATCACCATGAGCGCGGTGAGGACGAGGCCCACGACCGCGGCGCCCCAGAGGTTCACCACCGACAGGTGCGGGTAGGCGGCGACGACGTCCTTCATCATCCAGCCGGTGACGAAGTAGAAGGCCACCAGCGAAATCAGGCCCGCCACGATGAGGCCGCGGTAGAGCGCGTTCATGATCTTGCCGCCCTGCGTCGTCTTCACGAAGAAGACGCCGATGATCGAGGCGATGATCGACACCCCGCCCAGCACCAGCGGGTAGGTGACGGCGTTGCCCACGACGGCCGGGCTGGGCAGCAGGAGCGCGCCCAGCACCATCGTCGCGATGATCGTCACCGCGTAGGTCTCGAAGAGGTCCGCGGCCATGCCGGCGCAGTCGCCCACGTTGTCGCCCACGTTGTCGGCGATCACCGCGGGGTTGCGCGGGTCGTCCTCGGGAATGCCGGCTTCCACCTTGCCCACGAGGTCGGCGCCCACGTCGGCGCCCTTGGTGAAGATGCCGCCGCCCAGACGCGCGAAGATCGAGATGAGGGAGGAGCCGAAGGCGAGGCCGATGAGCGGCTTCACGATGTCGCTCATCTTCACCTCGTGCCCCGAGGAGCCCTGCAGCAGCAGGAAGAAGGCCGTGACCGAGAGCAGGCCCAGGCCCACCACCAGGAGGCCCGTGACGGCGCCGCCCTTGAAGGCGATGTCGAGCGCCGGCCCGATGCCGCGGCGCGCGGCCTCGGCCGTGCGCACGTTGGCCCGCACCGACACGTTCATGCCGATGTAGCCCGCCGCGCCCGAGGCGATGGCCCCGATCGCGAAGCCCAGGGCGGTCATCCACCCCAGGACGAGCCAGATCACCGCGAACAGCACGATGCCCACCATGCCGATGGTCGTGTACTGGCGGTTGAGGTAGGCCTTCGCGCCGGCCTGGATGGCCGCGGCGATCTCGCGCATGCGGTCGTTGCCGTCCGGCTGCGCGAGGATCCACTTCGCGGTCCAGGCGCCGTAGAGCAGCGCCACGGCGGCGCAGGCGAGCGCCAGGATGATTGCTGAGTTCAACATCTCACTTCTCCCTATGGCTTCAGTTGGGTTCGACTCGGAAAAACGGGGGAGCCGCGCTCACGGCGCGCGAGCGGTCTTCGTCTTCTTGCGCACGGCGGGGTTCTTCAGCCGCACGTACTTCGGCAGGCCCTTCTCGAACGGCGGGAACGCCTCGCCCGTGATGAGCGGCTCGAGGTAGCGGCGGCACTTCGCGGTGATGTGGAAGCCGTCGGGGGTGATGAAGTCGCGCGGCAGCTTCTTCTCGACGTTGGCCACGTCCTCCAGCTTCGCCACGCCGATCTTCCACCGGTAGGGGCGGCTCGACGCGCGCACGATCGTGGGCATGACGCCGGACTTCCCGGCGACGGCGAGCTCGACCGCGGCCTTGCCGACCGCATAGGACTGCTCGAGGTCCGTCTTCGAGGCGATGTGGCGGGCCGACCTCTGCAGGTAGTCGGCGACCGCCCAGTGGTACTTGTAGCCGAGCTTCGACTTCACGAGGTTCGCGATCATGGGCGCGACCCCGCCCAGCTGGGCGTGCCCGAACGCGTCCTTGAGGCCCGACTCCGACAGGAAGTTGCCGTCCTTGTCCTGCAGCCCCTCGGAGACCCCGATGGCGCAGTAGCCGAAGCGCTTCACGCTTTCGTCCACCTTCGCGAGGAATGCCGCCTCGTCGAAGGCGATCTCGGGGAAGAGGAGCACGTGCGGCGCCTGGCCCGCCTTCTCCTGCGCGAGGCCCACGGCGGCCGTGATCCAGCCGGCGTGGCGCCCCATGACCTCGAGGACGAAGACCTTCGTGGAGGTCGCCGCCATCGACTCCACGTCGAGGCCCGCCTCTCGCATGCTGGTGGCCACGTACTTGGCCACCGAGCCGAAGCCGGGGCAGTTGTCGGTGATGGGCAGGTCGTTGTCGATCGTCTTGGGCACGTGCACGGCCACGAGCGGATAGCCCATCTCGGTGGCGATGCGCGAGACCTTGAGGCAGGTGTCGGCCGAGTCGTTGCCGCCGTTGTAGAAGAAATAGCCGATGTCGTGCGCCTTGAAGACCGCGATCAGGCGCTCGTACTCGTGGCCGCCCTTCTCCACGCCCTTGAGCTTGTAGCGGCAAGAGCCGAAGGCGCCGCCCGGCGTGTGCATGAGGGCGCGGATCGCGGCGGGCGATTCGCGGCTCGTGTCGATGAGGTCCTCGGTGAGGGCGCCGATGATGCCGTTCCTGCCGGCGTAGACCTTGCCGATCTTCGACTTGTGCTTGCGCGCGGTCTCGATGACGCCCGCCGCGCTCGCGTTGATCACCGCGGTGACGCCGCCGGACTGCGCGTAGAAGGCGTTGCGCGCCATGGCGGCTCAGCCGAGCGCGGCGAAGACGCGGTCGCGGACCTGCTCGACCGTGCCCTCCCCGGGGATCCGGTGGCACTTCGGCGCGTGCCTGTCGCCGGTGGCGGCCCAGCGCGCGTAGAACTCGACCAGGGGAACGGTCTGCCGGTGGTAGATCACCAGGCGCTTCTTCACCGTCTCCTCCGTGTCGTCGTCGCGCTGGATGAGGTCCTCGCCCGTGACGTCGTCCTTGCCCGCGACCTTCGGCGGGTTGTACTTCACGTGGTAGGTGCGCCCCGAGGGCAGGTGCACGCGCCGGCCCGACATGCGGTCGATGATGGCCGCGTCCTCGACCGCGATCTCGACCACGTGGTCGACGTCGATGCCCGAGGCCTTCATCGCCTCGGCCTGCGGGATGGTCCGCGGGAAGCCGTCGAAGAGGAAGCCGCGCGCGCAGTCCGGCGCCTGGATGCGCTCCTTCACGAGCGCCACGATGATGTCGTCGGAGACGAGCTCGCCGCGGTCCATGACGGCCTTCGCCGCGAGTCCCCGGGGCGTGCCGGCCTTGACCGCGGATCGCAGCATGTCCCCCGTCGAGATCTGGCAAATCCCGTACTTCTGCGTGATGAAGCCAGCCTGGGTGCCCTTACCGGCGCCCGGGCCACCCAACAAGATCAGGCGCATGGGCCTGCCTCCCTCAAGGGGTTTCTTTTGAAAAGCACTCGATTATCGCCGCCCCGGGGGAAGTGGGTCAAACCCGGGGAAACCCGCACGGGGGGGTATCAGGCCGGCGACCGGCCCAGGATCTTCCGCACGCGCGCCAGGTCGTCCGGGGTATCCACGCCCGGCTCGACGGGCTCGCTCCAGAAGGCGACCGCGATCCGGTGGCCGTGGCCGAGGGCGCGCAGCTGCTCGAGCGCCTCGAAGCGTTCGGCCGGCGTCTGCGACAGGCCCGAGAACTTGCGCAGGAAGGCCACGCGATAGGCGTAGATGCCGATGTGGCGAAGCGCCGGGAAGCCCGGCGGGAGCTTCGCCCTGGTCTCGGCGAAGGCATCCCGCGCGTAGGGGATGGGGGCGCGCGAGAAGTAGGTCGCGTACCCGTCGGTGTCGTGCACGACCTTCACGACGTTGGGGTCGAAGAAGGCCTTTGCCGTCGTGATCGGGTGCACGGCCGTGGCGATGTCCGCCTTCGGGCGCAGCGCGAGCTCCCGGGCCACCGCGCGGATGAGGAGCGGGTCGATGAGGGGCTCGTCGCCCTGCACGTTCACCACGATCTCGCCGTCGTCGAGCCCGAGGAGGTCGACGGCCTCCGCGAGGCGGTCGGTGCCCGTGGGGTGCGCGCTCGAGGTGGTGCAGACGCGCCACTGGAGCGCGGCCATGGCGTCGGCGATGTCGGCGTGGTCGGTGGCGATCACGACGTCCTCGGCGCCGCTCTCCGCGGCGCGCTCGGCGACCCAGGCCACCATGGGCTTGCCGGCGATGTCGGCCAGCATCTTGCCCGGCAGGCGCGTCGAGCGCAGCCGCGCGGGGATGATGACCTTGAAGGCGAGGGTCTTCACGTGCGGGGCGCGGCCCTCACGCTTCCTCCTCCGGGCCGAGCTTCCTCGCCTCCTCCTCGAGCATCACCGGGATGTCGTCCCGGACGGGAAAGGCGAGGCGGTCGGCGCGGCAGATGAGTTCGTGGGGCTCCCGGCGGTGGACGAGGGGGCCCTTGCAGATGGGGCAGACGAGGATCTCGACGAGCTTGGGGTCCATCAGGGTCGTTTCCGTTCAGCGAGGCGTTCGAGAAGGAAAGCGTCGAATTCCGGCGGCAACGCCGCCTCGACGCGAAGGAACCACATGCGCGCATCCGCGAATGCCGCGCATTTTACGGCATCCTTCTCCGTCATGACGACGAGCTCCGCGCCCGGCAGGCGAAGCTCGGCCGGCTGGAAGTGGTGGTGGTCGGGAAACGGGTGGCGATCGGCCGCCACGCCCAGCCGCAGGAGATGGGCGAAGAAGCGGGCCGGGTTGCCGATGCCCGCCACTGCCGCCACGCGCCTGCCGCGCACGGCGAGCGCGAATTCCCCGGGGCTCAGGTCCTCGCCGGAGAAGGAGACGAAGCGCTCGCCGGCCAGGCGCATCGCGAACTGGCGCGGCGCGGGAACGCGGTCGTCGTTGCCGCCGTTCACGACCGCCGCGTCGACTTCCCTGAGGCGGGACACGGGCTCGCGAAGCGGCCCCGAGGGCAGCGGCAGGCCGTTGCCGAATCCGCGCTCGCCGTCCACGACCGCGATCTCCACGTCCCTCGCGAGCGCGTAGTGCTGCAGGCCGTCGTCGCTCACCAGCACGTCCACTTCCGGGTGCGCGGCGAGGAGCGCCCGGGCGGCCGCGGGGCGGTCCGGCGACAGGTAGACGGGAACGCCGGTCCGCCGCGCGATGAGCACGGGCTCGTCGCCGAAGTACTCGGGCGTGGCCACGCCGGGCAGCACGCGGACCACGCCGCGCGGATCGGCGTCGGTGGGCGGCACGCGCCCGTAGCCGCGCGAGATGACGCCGGGCCTTCGCCCCGAGCGCGCGAGCGCCTCGACGACCGCGATGACGAGCGGGGTCTTGCCCGTGCCGCCGGCGGTGATGTTGCCGATGACGACGACGGGGACGGGCGAGCGCCACGACGGCAGGATTCGCGCGCGGTAGAGCGCGCGGCGCAGCGCCGAGACGGCCCGGAACGCGACGGCCAGGGGCAGGAAGACGAGCGCCCCGCCGCCCAGTCGCTGCCACTCGCGTTCCAGCCAGGCGCGCATTTCGGGATCCGCGCGGGAGTGCCCGCCCCTACTTCCGGGACTGGGTGGTGAACGAGATGTGGTTGTAGCCCGCGATCCGCGCCGCTTCCATCACGTTCACCACGGACTGGTGCGTGGCGGCGGCGTCGGCGCTGATGGACACGACCGGCTCCTTGGCGCCCTTGGCGGCTTCCTGCAGCCGGGCCGCGAGCCCCGCCGCGTTGTCGAAGGCGACGGTCGTGCCGTTGATCGCGTACCGGCCGTTGGCGTCCACCGCCACGGCGAGCACCTGCGGGCGGTCGGGCGACTTCTCCGCCGACGACTCGGGCAGGTTGATCTGCAGCTCCGCGAAGCGGCTGTAGGTCGTGGTGAGGAAGAGGAAGATCAGGACGACGATGAGGATGTCGATCAGCGGGATCAGGTTGATCTCCGGCTCCTCGCGCGCGCGGCCGCGGAAGTTCATGCGCGCCGTTCGCCCCGCAGGATCTCGACCAGCTTGATCGCCTGGCTCTCCATCTCCACCACCAGCACGTCCACCCGGTTGCGGAAGTGGCGGTAGAAGATCACCGCCGGGATGGCCACGCCGATGCCGAAGAGCGTGTTGTAGAGCGCGACCGAGATCCCGTGCGCGAGCTGCGCGGGGTTGCCCCCGGCCGGGGTCTGGGAGCCGAAGATCTCGATCATGCCGACGATGGTGCCGAAGAGACCGAGCAGCGTGGAGACCGTGGCGATGGTGCCCAGGGTGTTGAGGAAGCGCTCGAGCTCGAGCGCCACCGCGCGCCCCGAATCCTCGACCGCGTCCTTGATCACCTCGCGCGGGCTCTTCTCGTTGGCGAGCGCCGCGGCGAAGATGCGGCCGATGAGCGGGCCGGTCTGGAGGCGGTTGAGCAGGTCCTGCGTCACGCCCTTCGACTGGTATTCGCGGATCGTGGCGGCGAGCAGGTCGCGCGGCGCCACCAGCGGCGTGCGCAGCGACCAGAACCGCTCGATGATGATCGCCAGTGCCGCGACGGAGGTGAAGATGATGAACCAGATCGGCCAGCCGGCCGCTTCGATGATCGACAGCACGCGTGGATTTCCTCGGCGAAAAATCGCAGCGCATTTTCGCCTGCCCACCCGCGTTCCACAAGCCCTAGTGCCGAATGCGCCCGGCGGCCACAAGGCCGATGAGAAACCGCTTTAAGTGCGTTTTCATCCGGCGGTGCGGAATCGAGCATTGGCGCGGCATTGCGGCCCGAAATCGCCGGAAAGCGGCGTCGATTCTTGCGCGACAATCGATCCTGCTCGGTGCAAGGACGGGGTGTGGCGAATCATCCACAGAGCCTGTGGATAACCCTGTGGGCCTTTCGCGGGCGACCTCGGCAAGTCGTGTTCCGGTAAGGCTTTTTTTTCGTCCGCTCATTTTTTGAGCGCCCACTGATAGCCGCAGTTAATCAAAGACTTATGGTTTTTTTCCCCTGTCAAGGGGAACAGAATGCCGCGCGGCGTGTTTCGGCCATCCTTCACTTCCATGACGGTGGATAGAGGCCCCTTCGCGGCGCCCCCCGAAACCGTCTAGGATGCGGCCCCATGGCGTCCCTTCCAGCCTCCGCTCCCCTCACCGTCACCGAGCTGAACCGCCGCTCGCGCCAGCTCCTCGAGAACCAGTTCGGCCTCGTCTGGGTGGTCGGCGAGATCTCGCGGGCGACGCTGGCCGCCTCCGGCCACTGGTACTTCGTCCTCAAGGACGAGGGAGCCGCGATCGACTGCGCGATGTTCAAGGGACGGGCGCAGTACCTGGATTTCCGGCCCGAGAACGGCCTGAAGGTGGAGGTGCGGGCCCGCGTCACCGTCTACGAGCCGCGCGGCGCCTACCAGCTGGCCGTCGAGCAGATGCGCCACGCGGGCCTGGGCGCGCTCTTCGAGGCCTTCGAGAAGCTGAAGGCCCGGCTCGGCGCCGAAGGCCTCTTCGACGAGGCGCGCAAGAAGCCGCTGCCCGCGCACGCGCGCGCGATCGGCATCGTGACCTCCCCCGCCGCCGCCGCGCTTCGCGACATCCTCGCCACGCTCGCGAAGCGCGCCCCGATGGTCCCGGTGATCCTGTACCCGACCCCCGTGCAGGGCGAGGGCGCCTCCGCCCAGGTGGCGCGCGCGATCGAGACGGCCAACGCGCGGCGCGAGTGCGACGTGCTCATCGTCGCGCGCGGCGGCGGCAGCCTCGAGGACCTGTGGGCGTTCAACGAGGAGGTGGTCGCGCGCGCGATCGCCGCCTCCTCGATCCCCGTGGTGAGCGGCGTGGGCCATGAGACCGATTTCACCATCGCCGACTTCGTGGCCGACCTGCGCGCGGCCACCCCCACCGCCGCGGCGGCGGCGGCGAGCCCCGACCGCGAGGCGCTCCTGCTGCAGCTCGAGCGCGCCCGCGCGCGCCTGGCGCGCGCCGCGAGGCGCGTCGTCGACGACGCGACGCAACGCCTGGACCTGGCGGCGAGGCGCCTGCTCACGCCCGCCGAACGCCTGGCGCGCGGCCGCGAGCGCGTGGCCGCCCTCGCCCGACGCCTCGCGCTGCAGGCGAGGCAGGCCGTCGACCTGCGCGAAGCGCGGCTTCGCGGCCTCGCGCCCCGGCTTCGCGCCGCCTCCCCCGACGTGGAGCACGTCCTGCGCGACCTCGCGCGCCTCGCGCGCCGCCTGGCCGCCGCCGCCGCGCGCGCGCAGCGCGACCGCCGTTCGCGCCTGGCGGCCGTCACCGCGTCGCTGTCGCACCTCGACCCCTCGCAGGTGCTCTCGCGCGGCTACGCGATCGCGCGCGCGGCGGACGGATCGGTGGTGCGCTCGGGCGCCTCGCTTTCGCGCGGCGACGCGCTCGACCTCACTTTCGCCGAGGGCGGCGCCGCCGTGACGGTGGACGCGCCGCGCTGATTCCTCGCCGCGGGCGCCCGGGGTATAGTGGTCCGGCCACACCAACCCCAGGAGGAAGAAAGCATGGCCAAGAAAGCGAAGAAGACAGCGAAGAAAGCGCGGGCCTCCACGCCTGCCGTCTACAAGATCATCGAGATCGTCGGCACGAGCCACACCTCGTGGGCCGAAGCCGGCGCCAACGCTGTCAGGTCCGCCGCCAAGAGCCTTCGCGACCTGCGCGTCGCCGAAGTCGAGCGTCTCGACGTGAAGATCGAGAGCGGCAAGCTCGTCTATCGCGCGAAGATGAAGGTGAGCTTCAAGTACCACGGCGACGACTGAGTCGCCCGGTTTCCGGTCCCTCCACCGGGCACGTCAAACCAGAAATCGATCCACGCGCCCCGCCACCTCGGCCACGAGGTCGGGGCGCAGGCAGTCCAGCCGCTCCACCTCCCGCATCGCCCGCAGCCACGTGAGCTGGCGCTTGGCCAGCTGCCGCGTGGCGGCAATCCCGCGCGCCTCGAGCGTCGATGCCGGCGCGGTTCCTTCCAGCGTTTCCCACGCCTGCCGGTAGCCCACCGCCCGCATCGACGGCAACGCGCCGTGGAGCGCGAACCGCGCGCGCAGCGACTCGACCTCCTCGACCAGGCCCGCCGCGAGCATGGCGCGAAACCGCGCTTCGATCCGCCGGTGCAGCACCGCGCGGTCCGCGGGTTCCAGCGCAATCGTGAGCGCGGCGAAGGGCGGCGGCGCGCGTGCCTCGTCCGCGATGAGCGCGGAAAGCGGCCTGCCCGCGATGCGCTGCACCTCGAGCGCGCGCTGGATGCGCTGGGCGTCGTTGGGGTCGAGCCTCGCCGCGCTTTCCGGGTCCACGCGCGCAAGCTGCGCGTGCAGCGCGGGCCAGCCCCGCGCCCGCGCCGCATCGTCGAGCTCGGCGCGGATGGACGGGTCGGCGGCCGGCAGCTCGGCCAGCCCGCGCATCAGCGCGCGCTCGTAGAGCATCGTGCCGCCGGCGAAGAGCGGCACGCGTCCCCTCTCCGCGATCTCGCCGGCGACGCGCAGGGCATCGGCGCGGAAGCGCCCGGCCGAATACGCCTCGGTGGGGTCGACGACGTCGATGAGATGGTGCGGCACGGCGGCCCGCGTGGCGGCATCCGGCTTGGCCGTGCCGATGTCCATGCCGCGGTAGACGAGCGCCGAGTCGACGCTCACGATCTCCACCGGGAAGCGCGCCGCCAGCTCCAGCGACACCGCGGTCTTGCCGCTCGCCGTGGGCCCCAGCAGGAAGACGGCGCGCGGTTTCCCCGGCATCGGAGGGCGCGCTAGCGGCCGCGCAGGAACAGGCGGTCGAGCTCCGCCATGGGGAACTGCACCCAGGTCGGGCGGCCGTGGTTGCAGCTGCCCGCGCGCTCGGTCTCCTCCATCTCGCGCAGCAGCGCGTTCATCTCGGGAACGGTGAGGCTGCGGTTGGCGCGCACGGCGGCGTGGCAGGCCATGGTGGAAAGGAGCTCGTTGCGCCGCTCGACCAGGACGCGGCTCGCGCCGAACTCGCGCATCCCGGCCAGCACCGAGCGCAGCATCGCTTGCGCGTCGAGATCGGCGAGAAGCGCCGGCACCGACCGCACGACGAGGTCCCGCGGGCCCGCGACGCCCACCTCGAACCCCAGGCTCTCGAGGGCGCCGGCGGAGCGCTCGGCTTCCTCGACCTCCTCCGCCGTCGCCGGCATGGCGATGGGCACGAGGAGCGGCTGCGCCGGAAGCCGCGCGGCATCCAGCGCGCCCTTGAGCTTCTCGTAGACGATGCGCTCGTGCGCCGCGTGCATGTCCACGAGCACCAGGCCGGCCGCGTTCTGCGCGAGAACGTAGACGCCGTGCAGTTGCGCGAGCGCGTAGCCCAGCATCGGCGGCGCGCCGGGCTCGTCCTGCGCTCGCGCCGCCTCCGGCCCGCGCTCGTTCGCCAGCGTGGCCGCGAAGAACGCCTCGTAGCGGGAGGCCGGCTGCGCGACGGCGAGCGACGGCTGCGCGAAGGCGAACGGCGCCGCGGCGGGCGGGGGCGCGTTTCGCGCGGCGCCCGCCAGGGGCGCGGCCAGCGCGCGCGACAGCGCGTGGAAGACGAACTGGTGGATGGCCCGCGAGTCGCGGAAGCGCACCTCGGACTTGGCCGGGTGCACGTTCACGTCCACCAGCCGCGGATCGGCGTCGACGAAGAGCACGTAGGCCGGATGGCGATCGTGGTGCAGCACGTCCGCGTAGGCTTCGCGGATGGCGTGCGAGACGACCTTGTCGCGCACGAAGCGGCCGTTCACGAAGAGGTACTGGGCGTCGCGCGAGGCGCGCGTGAATCCGGGGGCCGCCACGAGGCCGGAGATGCGCACCGAGGCGCCGCTCGCCTCGACCTCCACCGCCGACTGCGCGAAATCCTCGCCCACGACGCCGCTCGCCCGCTCCCGCGGCGAGGCGGGCACGAGGTGGGCCACGCGCCGGCCGTTGTGCGCGAGCGAGAACGCCACCGCGGGCCGCGAGAGCGCCACGCGCGAAAAGGCCTCCTCGCAGCGCGCGAACTCGGTCGCCTCGCTCTTCAGGAACTTCCGCCTGGCCGGCGTGTTGTAGTAGAGCTCCTCGACCTCGATCGTGGTGCCGGCGGCGAGCGCCGCGGGCTCGACGGGCGAGAGCGCGCCCCCGTCGCACGCGATGCGCCAGGCATGGCGCTCGCCCGCGCGCCGGCTGGTGAGGGCGAGGCGCGAGACCGCGCCGATCGAGGCGAGCGCCTCGCCGCGGAAGCCGAGCGTGGCGGCCCGCTCGAGGTCCTCGAGGGTCGCGATCTTGCTGGTGGCGAAGCGGGCGAGCGCCAGCGGCAGGTCGTCGGCCTCGATGCCGGCGCCGTCGTCGGCCACGCGGATCCTGCGCATGCCGCCCTCGGCCAGGTCCACCGAGACCGACAGGGCGCCGGCGTCGAGGCTGTTCTCGACGAGCTCCTTGAGCGCGGAAGCCGGGCGCTCGACCACCTCGCCGGCGGCGATCTGGTTCACGAGCAGTTCGGGAAGCGCGCGGATGTGGCCCATCGTGGAGTCGCGGTCCGGGCCCGGCCCGCGGCAAGAGGGAAAAACAGCCATGTAATCAATGCGAATGTTACACTCAACCGGAGACTTATAGCGCGCCCAAAGCCCCAATCCGAAAGCGCGCTGGAGCGGCATGCGCGCATACGAGACTCCTGCAACGTCCCTGGCGGCCCCCGCCCCGGGCAGCGTCTCCCTCGACGAGGTGCGAGAGGAGCAGGTGCGCCTGCTCTTCCGCTTCTCGCTCGCGGGCTACCTCGCCACGCTCCTCGTCGTCTTCATCCTCGGGGCGGTCCTCTGGAAGGAGCTCGCGCGCCCGGTCCTCTTCGCGTGGTTCGTCGCCATCTCCCTCGTCACGATCGGCCGCTACGCGCTCTACAAGATCTTCATCAACCGCGACCCGCCGCTCTCCGAGCTGCGGCGCTGGGAACGGCGCTTCCTCGTGGGCTCCTTTCTCACGTCGCTGTGCTGGGCGGTGATCGCGACCGCGCTGCTGCCGGACTCGGCGCACCTCGCGCAGCGCATGACGGTGGTGATGCTGGTGACGCTGCTCCTCACCGGCGCGGTCGGCTACTACGCGCCGCACCCCTACGCCTTCAAGATCACCGCCCTCGTGGGGCTGGTCCCCTTCTCGCTGACGCTGGGCTTTTCGGGCGATCGCGTCCAGATGTTCCTGTCCGGGGCGATCCTGCTGCTCGCCGGCGTCCTGCCCTACGTGCACGAGAAGCTCAACCGCGCGCTGGTCGACTCGCTCGCCGTGCGCCAGGACAGGGCGGCGCTCACCACGGAGCTGGAAGCCGAGCGGGCCCGGCTGCAGCTGGCCAACGACGCGCTCGCCGAGGAGATGGTGGAGCGCCTGAAAGCGCAGCAGGCCGAGCTCATCGCGGCGCAGAAGCTGCGCATGCACGTCGAGCGAACCCCGCTCGCGGTGATCGAATGGGACCGCGACCACCGCGTGACGGCGTGGAACCCCGCGGCCGAGGCGATCTTCGGCTTCGCGGCGGGCGAGGCGATGGGCCGCCGCGCCGCGGAGTTCATCCTGCCGCCCGGCGAGGCCGCGTCGGCGGAGACGATGTGGAACGAGCTCGCCGACACGCGCGACGGCACCAAGGTGAGCCTCGAGAACGTCACCCGCAACGGGCTCAAGATCCAGTGCGAGTGGTACAACACCCCGCTGGTGGATCCGGGCGGGCGGATCGTGGGCTTCGCCTCCCTGGTGCAGGACGTGACCGAGCGGCTCAACACCGAGCGCACGATCCACTACATGGCGCACCACGACGCGCTCACGGGGCTGCCGAACCGGCGCCTCATGCAGGACAGGCTGAACCAGGCGATCATGCAGGCCCGGCGCAAGCAGCGACACGTGGCCGTCCTCTTCCTCGACCTCGACCGGTTCAAGCTGCTCAACGACACGCTCGGCCACGACATGGGCGACTACATCCTGAAGGACGTGGCGCGGCGCCTGGGCGCCTGCGTGCGCGAGATCGACACCGTCTCCCGGGAAGGCGGCGACGAGTTCGTCGTGATCCTGCCGGACCTCGAGCGCCCCGAGAACGCGCGGATCGTGGCCGACAAGATCCTGCGCGAGTTCGCCAGGCCCGTCGAGATCGGCGGGCAGGAGATCCACATCACGACCTCGATCGGGATCGCCCACTACCCGAACGACGCCACCGACCTGAACCACCTGCTCAAGCACGCCGACAGCGCCATGTACCAGGCGAAGGACTCGGGCCGCAACACCGTGCGCTTCTACACGAGCGACCTGAACTACCTGCTGTCGCGCCGCCTCGAGATGGAGGGGCGGCTGCGCAAGGGCATCGAGCACGAGGAGTTCTTCCTGCGCTACCAGCCGCAGGTCGACGTCGCCACCGGCCGCGTCGCGGGCATGGAGTCGCTCATGCGCTGGAACGACCCGGTGAAGGGCGAGATCCTCCCGAAGGACTTCATCTCGGTGGCCGAGGAGCTGGGCCTCATCGTCCAGCTGGGCGAGTGGGCGTTCCGCACCACCTGCCACCAGCTCAAGGCGTGGGAGGACGAGGGCATCCGGGACGTGACCGTGTCGGTGAACCTGTCGGCGCGGCAGTTCATGTCGCGCAAGCTCGTGCCGTCGCTCCTGGCGATCGTGCGCGAGTCAGGCGTCGACCCGCGGCGCCTGGAGGTCGAGATCACCGAGACCATGGTGATGAGGAACCTCGAGCAGTCGATCGAGGTCCTCGCGCAGCTTCGCTCGGTCGGCGTCGGCGTGGCGATCGACGATTTCGGCGTCGGCTACTCCTCGCTCGGGCAGCTGAAGCGCCTGCCGGCGACGAGCCTGAAGATCGACAGCTCCTTCATCGCCAACGTGCCCGAGGACGTCTCGAGCGGCACCATCGCCGAGGCGATCATCGCCATGGGCAAGAGCCTCAAGCTGCGCGTCGTGGCCGAGGGCGTGGAGACGCGGGCGCAGCTCGACTTCCTGCGCGCCCACCGCTGCGACGCCTTCCAGGGATTCCTCTTCTCCGAGCCGCTCGTGGCGCTCGAGGCGTCCGCGATGCTGCGCGCGCAGGCGGGCGGCGCGGGCGCGCGATCGGCCGCCGCCGCGGAGTGAGTCCTCAGGGATTCTGCGCGAGGCGCGCGCGGGCGAGCGGCGGGTTCTGCGCGAGGTAGCGGCGGATGCCCTGCAGGACGGCGTTGGCCATCTTCTCCTGGTAGGCCGAGTCCTTGAGGCGCTTCTCCTCCTGCGGGTTGGAGATGAACGCGGTCTCCACCAGGATCGAGGGAATGTCCGGCGCCTTCAGCACCGCGAAGCCGGCCTGCTCCACCGCGATCTTGTGCAGCTGGTTGATGTCGCCCAGCTCGCCGAGCACCGCCTTGCCGAGCTTGAGGGAATCGTTGATCGCCGCCGTCTGCGACAGGTCGAGCAGCGTCCTCGCGAGCACCGGGTCCGTCACGCCCAGGTTCACGCCGCCGATGAGGTCCGACTCGTTCTCGCGCTTGGCGAGCCAGCGCGCCGCGGCCGAGGTGGCGCCGCGCTCCGAAAGCGCGAACACCGAGGAGCCGCGCGCGTGCGGCTGGACGAAGGCGTCGGCGTGCACGGAGACGAAGAGGTCGGCCTGCACGCGCCGCGCCTTCTGGACGCGCTGCGCGAGCCCGATGAAGTAGTCCCCGTCGCGCGTGAGCACGGCGCGCATTCCGGGCTCGAGGTCGATCCGCTCCTTGAGGCGACGGGCGATGGCGAGCGTCACGTCCTTCTCGAGCGTGCCGCGCCGGCCGCGCGCTCCCGGGTCCTCGCCGCCGTGCCCGGCGTCGATCACGATCGTGACCATGCGCGTCGCCGGCGGCCGCGCCTTCGCCTTCACCGCGGCCTTCGGCGCCTCGGCACGGCCGGGCGCGAGCTTCACCACCGGCAGCTCGGGCGCCGCCGGGGCCGCGGCCCCGGGCCCGCCGCCCGCGGGGGGCACGGGAGGCGACTCGAGCACCGGCGCCTTCGCGATCTCGCCGATCGGGTCCGGCCCGGGCTGCACGAGCGCGAGCAGCGGGTCGCGCGCCTTCTCCGGGTACATGTCCAGCACCAGCCGGTGGCGATACCCGCCCGCGGGCGCCAGCGGGAAGACGTAGGGCTTCACCGCGCTCTTCAGGTCGAACACGACGCGAACGACGTTCGGGCGGTTCCTCGCCACGCGCACCTGCCTGATGTAGGGGTCGTCCTCGCGCACCTTGCCGACGATGCTGCGCAGCTCCTCGTCGAGGTCCACGCCTTCGATGTCGAGGACGAAGCGCTCGGGATCCTGGACCGAGAAGAACTCGTGGCGGACGGGCTTCGCGGTCTCGAAGGTGACCCGCGTGTATTCCTCGGCCGGCCAGACGCGCGAGGCGAGCACGGGCTGCGTCGCCCACGCTGCCGGCGCGGCGATCGCGGCCATGGCGACGATCAGCCCGGCGGCAAGGCGGCGAGCAATTTCTCGCCCGCGGGCGAGGACGCGGTGAGCGTCGCGGTGCGTCCCGGCTCCACGATCTCGAGCGCGATTTCCAGGTCCGCCGGCGGCAGTTGCCCCCTGGCCCGCTCCGGCCATTCGATCAGGCACACGTTGCGCCCGTTGAAGATGTCCCGGAAACCCGCGTCGATCCATTCCGATGGGTCGTGGAACCGATAAAAATCAAAGTGATACAAGCTTAACCTAGAAACTTCATAAACTTCAACCAGCGTGTAGGTCGGGCTTTTCACGCGGCCGGCATGCCCCAGCGCCCTGAGCAGCCCGCGCACGAGGGTCGTCTTGCCCGCGCCCAGCTCGCCGCGAAGGGCCACGACCAGCCCCGGCGCCAGGTGCGGCGCGAGAGCGGCGCCCAGGGCGAGGGTGGCATCTTCGTCGGGGAGGGGGCGTGTGGGCACGGGGTCGGAGGGGCGCTTCGGGCTACCATCTGCGCGATGGATACGGGCCATTCTCCCGCCGCGCTGTCCGAGCGCGTCAAGCGCTGGGGCCGCGAGGCCGGCTTCGACGCCGTCGCGGTGTCGGGCGTCGATCTCGCCGAGGAGGAAGCGCGGCTCCTCGAGTGGCTCGGCCGCGGGTGGCACGGCGCGATGGATTATATGGCACGCCACGGCACGCGCCGCTCCCGGCCGGCGGAACTCGTGCCGGGCACCGCGAGCGTCATAAGCGTGCGCCTCGACTATTGGCCCGGCGGCGCCCGCGACGCGCACGCCGTCCTCGCCGAACCCTCCACGGCCTACGTGTCGCGCTACGCGCTGGGCCGCGACTACCACAAGGTGCTGCGCGCGCGGCTGCAGGCGCTCGCCGAGCGCATGGTCGCCGAGCTCGGTCCCTTCACCTACCGCGTGTTCACCGACAGCGCGCCGGTGATGGAGGTGGCCCTCGCCGCGCGCGCGGGGCTGGGGTGGCACGGCAAGCACACCCTGCTCCTCGCGCGGGACGCCGGCTCGTACTACTTTCTCGGCGAGCTCTTCGTGGGCCTCGACCTCGCGAAGGACGCGCCGGCGACCGGCCACTGCGGCACCTGCGAGCGCTGCCTCGACGCGTGCCCGACGCGGGCGATCGTGGCGCCCTACCAGCTCGACGCGCGCCGCTGCATCTCCTACCTCACCATCGAGAACCCCGGCCCGATCCCCGAGGAATTTCGCGCGGCGATGGGCAACCGCATCTACGGCTGCGACGACTGCCAGCTCGCCTGCCCGTGGAACAAGTACGCGCGCAAGGCCGAGGTCCCCGACTTCGCGGCGCGAAACGGCCTCGACGCCGCCGCCCTCGTCGACCTCTTCGCCTGGACGCGCGACGAATTCGACTCCCGCCTCGAAGGCTCCGCCATCCGCCGCATCGGCCACGCCCGCTGGCTGCGCAACATCGCCGTGGCCCTGGGCAACGCC
>JAGRPO010000072.1 GCA_019449455.1 Betaproteobacteria bacterium
CGCCACGATGACGGCAAGGCCGCCGAGGACGAGCGCCCACCAGGGCGTGCGGTGAATGATGTCGGAGAGGGATTTCATGGCGATGGGCCTCGCGGCGCCCCCGGAAGATACCCGGAAGGGCGCCGCAGGTCAGTAGTCCTCTAGGAGCGCGACGGCTGCGATGGCCACGGAGAGCATGAGCACCCCGAAGAAGAGGAACAGCGTCGAAACCGAAGGTCCGAGCGACTGGATGAGCGACATGGTCCGGCTCCCTGTTGGCTTGGCGGCCCCCGGGGAGGAGGCCTCGATGGAGCCAGATTAGGCAGGGCGGGGGTCCCGGGCGACGAGTTAGCGCCGGATTGCAGGAATCGGGGGGCGAAATGCAGGCGGGGGGGATGGCCTGCAGGGCCGATGGCGCCCGCCGGTGCTACATCTGCTTGAAAAGATGGGTGAAGTTGCGCGAGACGAGGATGGTCTCGCGGTGGCCCTTGAGGGCGATCTCGGCCTGGTCCTTCAGGCCCCGGCGCACGGCCGCGATGGCGTCCACGTTCACGATCGTCGCGCGGTGGACCTGCCAGAACTTGTCCGGGTCGAGCTCGTCGAGGAGCTCCTTGATGGGCTTGCGGATGAGGACCTCGCTGTCCCCCGTCACCACGCGCGTGTACTTCTCGTCGGACTGGAAGAAGAGGATCTCCTCCACCGGGATGAGGCGAACGCTCTGCCCGACGCTCGCCTTGATCCAGCGCAGGTGCTCGGACGCGCGCGGGGCGAGGCGGCCCGCCAGGCGCTCGACCAGGTCCTCCATCGCCACGGGCGCCCCCGAAAGCCGTTCCCGCAGCCGCTCGACGGTGTTCGCGAGCCGGTCCTCGTTGAAGGGCTTGAGGACGTAGTCGACGGCCCCCTGCTCGAAGGCCTCGACGGCGTACTGGTCGAACGCGGTCACGAAGACCACGTGCGCCCGCTTGCCGATGGCCCGCGCGGCTTCCAGGCCGTTGACGCCGGGCATGTGGATGTCGAGGAAGAAGAGGCGCGGATCGTAGTTGGCGATCACCTGCTCGATGTCGCGGCCGTTCTCCATCTCGTGCACGACGGCGAGCTCGGGCCAGAGCTTGGCGAGCCGCGTCCGGAGCTGCGCCCGCAGCAGGGGCTCGTCATCGGCGATAACGGCGGTCGGGGTGCCCATGCGGCGGCAGTATCAGGCACAGCACCGCGCTTTGGAAGGGGCCACGGGATCGGCCACGGCGAGTTCGTCCACCTCGATCGTGGCCACCACGCCGTGCGGGATGTTTTCCTCGATCACCAGGCGCGCGCCTCCTCCGTACAGCGCCTTGAGCCGCTCGCGGATGTTGGTGAGCCCGACCCCGGTGCCCTTCTTGCACGAGATGCCCTGGCCGGTGTCGGCGACCGAGAAGCGCAGCCTGCCGTCCCCCTCGGAGGCCGTGATGGTAATGGTGCCCGCCTCGCAGCAGGGATCGACGCCGTGCTTGATCGCGTTCTCGACCAGGGAGATGAGCATCATCGGCGGGAAGGGGCGGCAGCGCAGCGCTTCCGGCACCGCGAGGACGTAGTCGAGGCGCGAGCCCATGCGCATGCGGTGGATGTCGAGGAAGGCCTTGGCCATGTCCGCCTCCCTGCCGACGGTGGTCGCGTCCTCGCGCATCCGGGGAAGCGCCGCGCGCAGGTACTGGATGAGGCTCTCGAGCATGCGCGAGGCCGACGACGGGTCGGTTTCGACCAGGTGCTGGACGTTGGCCAGCGTGTTGAAGAGGAAATGCGGCTCGACCTGCGCCTGCATGAGGGCGAGCTGCGCCTGGAGGACGTTCTTCTCGAGCTGCACGCGCTCGGCCCGGGCGCGGGCGAGCTCCGCCTCGTGGCGCAGCTCGCGCTCGCGGAAGACGTAGACCCAGACCGCCATGGCGCCGAACCCGATGCCCAGCCCCATGGTGATGAGCACCCCGTAGAAGCGCTCGGTGAACATGCCCGCGAGGTCGCGGCCCTTGACGATGCCGGCGAGCAGCGTCCCGAGGAAGGAGCCGACGACGATCGACAGCACCTGCACAGTCCAGCGGGGAAGGCTCCGCTGGCGCAGGTTCGTGGCGGCCGTGAAGAGCACCATGCTGGTATAGCCCACGCACAGAGAGCTCACCAGGAGGTCGAGGTAGGTGTTGGCGAAGAACCAGACCGTCGCCGCCGCCGCCCAGACGCACAGGATCGACACCAG
>JAGRPO010000073.1 GCA_019449455.1 Betaproteobacteria bacterium
GGGACCCGAAGTTCAGGCCGAAGGCCGCCACGCGCGTCGCCTCCGGGGCTGCCGGTGCGAATTGACGGCGCGTACGCTGCCGCCGTCCTCGGCGTCGTCGCGCTGGCGCTATCCCTCGCGGGCTGCTCGGGCGGGTCGGGCGGCGCCGGGTCCGCGGACTGCGTTCCCAACTGCAACGCGCCGGCGAATTTCCTCACCGAGGACGACGTGCGCCGCACGATCGCGCAGGCCGTGGGCGAGGCGTCGGCCCGCAACGCCCGCGCCACCATCGCGGTCGTCGATCGCGTGGGCAACGTGCTCGCGGTATTCCGGATGACGGGCGCGAGGCAGACGTTCGACATCGTCTCCGGCCGCGGTGTCGAGGGCGGTCTGGACGGCCTGCGCGACACGCTGCCAACGACCGCCGCCGCCATCGCCAAGGCGATCACCGGCGCCTACCTCTCCTCCTCGGGCAATGCCTTCTCGACCCGCACGGCGAGCCAGATCGTGCAGCAGAACTTCCTGCCGGGCGAGTCGCAGGCGCCCTCGGGCCCGCTCTACGGCGTGCAGTTCTCCCAGCTTTCGTGTTCGGACGTGAACCGCAACGCCGCGCACGGCACGGTGGGCCCCAAGCGCTCGCCGCTCGGACTGTCGGCCGATCCGGGCGGACTTCCCCTCTACAAGAACGGCGCCGTGGTGGGCGGCATCGGCGTGATGGCCGACGGCACCTACGGCCTCGACCTCGTCGTCACCGATCGCGACGAGGACCTGGACGAACTCGTCGCGGTGGCGGGCGCGGCCGGACTCGCGGCGCCGCCCGACATCCGGGGCGATCGCATCACCGCCGACGGCAAGACCTTCCGCTACGTCGATTCGGAGTCCCTCGCCTCGGATCCGGCCCGCGCGGTCGCCTTCGCCGCGCTCCCCGGCGCGCTCGAGGCGGTGCCGGGCTACGTCGATGCGGCGGTGCGCGCCGGCGTGGCCTTCGGCACGCCCGCCTCGGGATACCGCGCCGCGACCGGCGCGTTCGCCGCGCTGGGCGCCTTCACGCTCGTGGATGCGGGCAACGTGGAGCGCTTCCCGCCGCGCGAGGGCACGGGTCCGGGGGCCCTCACGGCGGCGGAGGTCGGCAGCATCCTCGAGGAAGGCCTGCGTGTGGCCAACCGCGCGCGGGCGCAGATCCGCCGGCCGCTGGGCTCGCCGGCGGAAGTGTCGGTCAGCGTGATCGACGCCGACGGCAACGTGCTCGGACTGGTGCGCACGGCCGACGCGCCGGTGTTCGGCACGGACGTCGCCGTGCAGAAGGCGCGCGGCGCGCTCCTCTTCTCGCGTCCCGACGCGTTCGCGTTGCTCGCCGGGCTGCCTGCCGCCGCCTACCTCGTGCCTGCGGGGGCCTCCGCCTCGATCGCCGCCTACGCCACCGCGTTTCGCGACTTCGTGGGCGAAGGCGGAGCGCTCGACGGGCGGACGGCGTGGGCGACGCGCGCCATCGGAAACCTCCACCGCCCCACCTTTCCCGACGGCCTCGCGGGCGCGCCCCCGGGTCCGCTCTCGAAGGGATTCGACACCTGGAGCCCGTTCAACGTGGGGTTCCAGCTCGACCTCGTCCACAACCAGCTCGTGAAAGGCGCGCTCGGCGACACGTCGACGGGATGCGCGGGCCGCGCGGCGGCAGGCGCTCCCGCGGGAACGCCTGACGCGGGGCTCCCGATCGCGCGCAACGGCATCCAGATCTTCCCCGGCGGCATGCCCGTCTACCGCGCGGGTGCCCTCATCGGCGCCGTGGGCGTTTCGGGGGACGGGGTCGACCAGGACGACATGGTGGCCCTCCTGGGCCTCGCCAACGCGGCGAAGGCGATGGGAACGGGCTTCGGCCACGCGCCGGCGGCCATGCGGGCCGACCAGCTCGCGCCGCTCGGCGTGCGCCTGCGCTACGCGCAATGCCCGCAGTCGCCCTACAACGATTCCACGCAGCAGGGCGCCTGTGCGGGGATCTGACCGCGCCCGCCCGGCTCTCGCCGCCCTCGCGCTGGCGGCGATGGCCGGCGCCGCCTCGCCCGGCGCCCTGGCGCAGGAGGGGCTCAAGCCTGCGGCGAACGAGGACCGGAAGCTTCCGCCCGACAGGCCCGCCGACCGCGAGATCGGCCAGCGCCGGCCGGGTGAGGCGAAGCCGCTCGAGTTCTTCCCGCCGCCGGCCGACCCGGGCCAGGTGCCC
>JAGRPO010000011.1 GCA_019449455.1 Betaproteobacteria bacterium
GTCGCCGTGCGGACAGTACTTGTAGGCGTTGGCGTTGCCATGCATGTTGGCGAAGCCCAGCCAGCTCACCGGGGCCGTCTGCGGCTTCGCCAGCATCATGCCGACGAAATCGCGATACGTCGCGAGATCCGGGTCGTCGGGCTTCATGCCGTTCACGCTGCGCCGGACCCGTAGCGGGGCTGCGGCGAACGCGCTCAACCCGGGCAGCACTCCGGAGAAGACGGACACTGCGCCTGCGGCGGATGCGGCTTTCAGGACGGTTCTTCTTGAAGTCATCTTGTTCTCCCCAGGTTGGTCAATGGTGCCCGTGGCTCACGCCACCCTTGCCGTCGGGCAGCGCGACGCTGATGTTCTGCATCATTCCCTGGTCCTCGTGATCGAGGATGTGGCAATGCAGGACATACGCGCCGATGTAACGCTGGTAGCGGGTGCGCACGATCAGGGTGTACTGGCCGGGCGGCGTTCCCGGCGGCGCGAGGTTCTTCACCCAGAGCGTGTCCTTCCACACGCCCTTGAGGGCGCGGTACTGCGGGTCGATGGTGCCGCCCGCGTTGTCGACCGCATCGGGGCCGCTGACATCCTTGCCCGAGGGATCGAGGATCCGGACGATCTGGAACGGGTTGACGTGGATATGGAAGGGATGGCTCACGAAATCGGACTTGAGGGTCCATTCGTCCACGCCGCCCAGCATCAGCACGCGGTCCATGCGGTTCGGATCGTAGGGCTTGCCGTTTACCTCGAATACCGCCTGCGGCTTGGACACGTCGATGTTGAACACGAGCTCCTGCTTGCCGGTGACCTCGCCATCCTTCACGTCGGGGTGCGGCACGAAGCTCGAGAGCTTCAGGCCGTTGCGCAGGTCGGCGATCACCCTGTTGCGCACGGTCGAAGGCATGTTCGCGGCTGCCGCCGCAACGAGTTCGCCCGTGAGGTAGCCGGTGATGTCCGCCGGCACCGGGCGGCCCTTGGCGACGGCGACCAGGCCAAGCAGCTGGCGCGAGGGCGCCGTCTGGCCCACGCTTGCCGAGGCAGGCGCTGCGGCGTCGATCACGCAATAGAGGCCGTCCTGCGGAAACACCATCAGCGTGTCCCAGCGATACGCCGGCTGGTACACGGTCTGGATGGTCTTGATGGCGGCCGCCGTGGTCAGGCCATCGGCCGCCACCAGGTGCTGCGGCAGCGGGTCGCCCGTGCAGTTGTCCGCCACGAACGCGTCGTGCTCGGAAGCGCGCAAAGCCTGCGGGCTGCCTGCCCCCGCCTTGAGCTTGCGGAATTCGAGGTTGATGGTGTCGCGAACGCCGCCGTGAATCACCCGCCAGCGCTCGATTTGCCCGGTGCGGGCTGCGCTGAAGGTGGGCAGGATCTGCCCGTTGATGCTGGTGTAGCGGCCCGAGGCCGGCCAGCTGCCCGGGCCGAACTGGTCGTAGCCCTCGATGCCGCCGACGTCGCCCGGATCGCAGCGATAGGTCTTGTTCTCGTTCAGCTTGATGCTGCCCTGCGCATCGCGGCACGCGTACTGGATCTGCTGAAACACCAGCACGCGTTCCTTGAACGGCTGCGTTGCGATCGGCCTCAGCAGGGTGTCGATATCGCCGGTGGCGGTCGGCGTCGGCAGGCGGCTGCCGCGGATGATCAGGGCACCCGCCATGCCGCTCGACACCTGCAGCGCCGTCGAGCCATGGCGATGCGTGTGGTACCAGAACGTGCCCGCGGGATGGTCGGAAGGCACGTTGTATTCGTACTGGAAGCTCACGCCGGGGTTGATCGAGATCAGCACGTTGTCGCCGTTGCCCGCCGGGTTCACCCAGAGTCCGTGGGTGTGGAGGTTGGTGCCGTTGAAGCAGTGCGGCGTGTTCACGCCGCCGCCGGCTTCGGCGCAGCCGGGATCGGCGGGCAGCTTGTTGTTGAGGCTGACCCGGATCGTGGTGCCCGGATTGACGTCGAGCATGGGCGAGACGAACGGCGCATCCGGGTCTACCCGCGTTCCCTGGTAGCTGCGCAGCCGGACCAGGTCGTGGCGACCCTCGGCGGGATTCCAGATCCGGCCGTCGGTGTAGACGACATTGAGATCGAGCGATGCCTCGTTCGGCACCGCCGGCGCGCGCGCCGCCACACCCGCGCGCGCGGGCTGCAGGCCGGGCGAGGCCTTGTAGTTCAGTTCGAGCAGGGGGGGGTTGGCGAAGGCGCGAGTCGCATCGGATTGCGCCGGCGCGGCCTGCGCCGCCAGCAACGCCAATGCGGACAGGGCAACCGGGAACGCGTGCGCTGCGTGGCTCATGGGCTTCTCCCGTTCTTGTTGTGAGACGCCAGCGGCCGCGCCGGCGCGTGACCGATGCGCGCCCGGCCTCCCGGCCTTGCGCGCCCGGGCATCCGCGACGGGACTTCCCTTGCCGTCGTCACGAACGCACGGGAATCGTGGGAAGCGAATTTACCGAAGCCAGCCTGCAAAAAGCAAGAAAAATTGTGGGGAGATTAACTTTGGCGCGGACCGCCGGAGAGCGCCCGCTCGACTGCGAGGCTATCGTCCGGCCCCGGCGAAGGCGCGTTCCAGCTCCGCGATGTCGAACTTCTTCATCCCGAGCATGGCCTGCGTGGCCCGCTGGGCCTTCGCGGCATCGGGCGCCATGATCATCTCGATCAGGACCTGCGGGATCACCTGCCACGACAAGCCGAACTTGTCCTTCAGCCAGCCGCATTGCTGCGCCTTCGGGTCGCCGCCCGCGGAGAGCCTGTCCCAGTAGTGGTCCACTTCCTCCTGCGTCCGGCAGTGGACCTGCAGCGAGACGGCCTCGCTGAACTTGAACATGGGGCCGCCGTTGAGCGCCGTGAATGGCTGGCCTTCGAGGGTGAAGGCGACGGTCATCACCTTGCCCTCGTTCTTCCTGAACTGCTCGTGGCTCGCCTTCCCGTAGCGGGCGATGTCGGTGATCCTCGAGTTCTCGAAGATGGACGTGTAGTGCTTCGCCGCTTCCTCGGCCTGGTCGTCGAACCAGAGGCAGGGGGTGATCGGCTTGACGAGGGCCATGGGATTGTCCTTTCGGATACGGCGGGAGCGGGATCGGGTCAGCCGCCTTCGAGGCGCAGCGGCCGGCGCGAGGCGAGGAAGTCTCGCCCCTGCGGCGTGACCGAGACAAGGGCTCCGTGTTCCGGTTTGTGACAGCGCGTGATGTAGCCTCGCTCGCTGGCTTCCTCCCACACCGGCAGGCGCGGGCAGGACGTGCGCCAGGCCTCCATGACTTCGGCGTAGGGGCGCGGGTCGGGGCCGATCCAGTCGAGGAGGTCGAGGATCAGGGCGTCCAGGGAATCGTCCACGGGCTTCTCCTTCTCGTCAGGGGAAGGGCTCATCGCCTCTTCAGGCGCCGGGTTCGCCCTCGAGCCAGCGCGCCGCCTCGGCGACATCGAAGAACAGGCGGATGTTCACCGCACGGTTGAGCGCCACGGTTTCGGCGAACCGTGCCTTGAGCGGGCCGTCCATCGACGCCTCCACGTAGGCGACCTTGCGCAGCCTGGCGCCCTCCGCGCTTCGCTGCGAGACGACGTGAAAGACGGCGGGCGCGCCCAGGCTCGGCCCGGAGAAGCACATCTCCAGCAGCACGTTCGACAAGCCCGTGCGCACGCAGGCCGCGTAGACCTCGTCGAGGTAGCGCAGGGCGTTTTCCGGCGTGCGCTCTCCGACCACCGTCGCGTGGAGGTAGGTCGGCCGTTCCTCGAGATTCAGTCGATAGGGAGGCATGATCTCCGCGCTAGCCTTTCGCCGGATCGGTCACCAGCAGCCCGAGGATCTTCAGCCAATGCGCCATCTCCGCCTTGTACTCTTCCGCGGTGACCGGCACGCCCGGCTCGGCGAGGTAGGACACGCTGACGTGCCAGTAGAGGGACGCGCTGCGGGCCTCGAGGTTGCAGGTGCCGCTGCTGAGCACGGTGGTGGCCCGGTCGCAGAGCGCCCCCTTGACCAGGGTGAAGCCGGGGGGCAGGAGCCGGCCCGCATCCGGGATCATGAATCGCCAGTCGGTCTCCACCTCTTCGAACGTCTCGGTGCGGGGCGGGGTGTTGCGGAAATTCACCGTGAGCCGCGAGCCGCCCGTCATCGTCTCGAAGTCCATCTCGCGCTTGCCGGCGGGAAGGTAGGTCGGATAGACCACGCCATCGGGGCCCCGGCTGAAGACCAGGCTGCCCTCGTCCTCGCAGATCATGGGACGGCTCTGGACGTCGCAGCGCAGCAGGTGGGGGGCCTCGGCGACCTCCTTGGGTATGCAGACGTACATGACGCGCCCTTTGCCGAAGGACCCGCTCGCGTGGGCCGTCTTGTTCGTGGGGCAGCGGACGGCCTGCAACTCGGGCGCAAGCGGCTCGGGGGCCTTGTTGCAGGCGGTGAGCGTGAAGGCGAGGGCGGGGAGGAGGAGGCGATTGAAGCGCGATGCGGCAGGCATTGGGGAAACGGAGGTTGCCTTCGATTGAGGGGGCACGCCGGCATTGATGTGGGCCGCATGTTGGATGGTGAACGCAAAGCGGTCAACTGCTCCGGCGCCGCGGGGCGTTCTTTGCGGCCGGGCAGCACGGCCATAAAATGGACGTTCGAGCCCTGAAGGACGACGAGTGCCGAGAATCCTGTCCCTTGCGGTACTTTGCCTGCCCTGCCTGGCGAGCATTGCGTCGCATGGCGAGGACGCCGTCGCCACGACAGGCAAGCGGCGCGCCTCCGCCTCGGCGATCGAATGGGATGTGCGCGACGTGAACCATCCGCTGCTTGGGCCCATCAAGTTCGCGGCCCGCAGGATCGCCGCTGCAACGCCCGTGGGAAACGAGAAGATCGTCTCGCAGGCTTACGTTTCCTGCCAGAAGAGCCTGGGGAAAATCGCGGTCGAGCTCTCGAATGCAGCCGAATCGAACCCCGCGGGCGGACTGGGCCCCAAGGACATGCCGCGCCTCGTCTGCAACAGGCCGGGCCCCAGGGGCGGGGCTGTCCTGGTGAAGAGCGAGCTTGCCGCGAAGTGGGAGGTCAACGACCTGGGCGACACGCTGGCGCGCGGGTTGTCGGCGTCCGATCTGCGCCGGTGCGCTTCCATCGACGTGCTGCAAGACGTGGAACTCCCCGCGGGCTGGCCATACGGCAGCCAGCGGGTCGCCATGGAGCTCCTGCCGTACGGCAAGGCGCTGGATGCCGTGTTCAAGGCGTGCGGCGAAACGACCGCGGTCGCGCCCGCGGCCCGCCCTCCCGCGGCGGCGGTGTGGAAGCGCGCCCGCACGATCGCGAAGGGAAGGACCAACGTGCGGGCCGCTGCCAGCGCCAACTCCCCCCTGGTCGTCAAGCTTCGCCCCGGCGCGGCGCTGCTTGCCCAGCGGACATCGACGGATTGGTGGAAGGTGAAACCGCGCGCCGGCGCGGGCTTCAGCGGCTATATCCGGCAGGATCGGCTCGTCTTCGAATGAGCGGTGCGCCCGTCGTCCAGTCGATTGCCGCGAGGGCCGTGCCCAAGGGCCGATACTCAGCGCTTGCCGGACTTGCGGTATTGCGCGACCGCCTTCTCCAGGTCGGCGAACTCTTCGCAGGGCAGCAGGCAGATCTCGCGCAGCGCCTTCAAGTGCTTCTCGGCGTTCGGGAGGTCCCCGGTCATGAGGTAGGCCTCGCCGATGTACTCGTGCGCGCCGCGGTGGCGCGGGTCGATCTCGATGGCGCGCTTGTAGTGCCTGAAGGCGGGCTCGAACTGCTTCAGGTTCCGGTACGAGTACCCAAGGAAATTGTGCAGGTCGGCGCTGTCGGGATTGCGGACCTCGGCCTTGCGAAGGCGCGCGACGGCTTCCGCCCAGTTCTTCGCCTCGACGGCCTTGCGGCCCGCGGCGTAGTCCTCGTCGCGTTTGGCGAGATCGGGGTCGGTCTCGACGGGGTCGGCATGCGCGCCCGGCGCGA
>JAGRPO010000074.1 GCA_019449455.1 Betaproteobacteria bacterium
GGTTGCGGTGCGACTCCGACATCGCGCCCGGGTGGAAGGCGGTGATCTGGTTGTCGTCGATGTCGGTGGTGATGAAGGCCTGCGCGGTGAAGTGATCCTCGAGCTTGCGCACGTGCTTCCTCGACAGGCCCAGCATGTCCATCCGCCGCTCGTAGGGATCGAAATCGTGCCCCACCGTGGCCATGACGAGCGGCTCCTCGCCGAGCAGCTTCAGCCCGTAGGCGATGTTGCCCGCGCAGCCGCCGTACTCCCGGCGCAGGTCCGGCACCAGGAACGCGACGTTCAGGATGTGGATCTGGTCGGGGAGGATGTGGTTCTTGAATTGGTCGCGAAACACCATGATGGTGTCGTACGCGATGGAGCCGCAGACCAGGATCGACATGCCGTGAACGCCGGTTGAGAAGAGCCGCGATTATACCGGCGAGGAAGCGCTTACCTCGGTTGATGCGTGGCCGGATCGGCCCGATGGAAGGCATTGACGGCCGGACCGGTCGCGTTCACCATCATTGCGCCAGAACAGGTTCGGCACGCCATTTCGAAACGTGCCGTCGAGAACCCAGCCGGCGCACGCATTCTGAAACAGGGCAAACCCATCGAAAGGTGGGGACGCAAAATTTCCGGTCTACCGGGTCCGCGAAGACGGCCCCACGACAGCGGGATTGCCAGTTCAGCGTCCTACCCTCCCTGGGTCGGCCCGCGAAAGGCGGCGCCATGGCGAGCACCCCCCCGAGCAACGTCGTTTCCCTCGACGCGCATGCGCGCGCCCGCGCGCGCCTGACCCCGCAGGAATCCGCGGGCGTCCTCACCGACTGCCGCGACCTCGCGCTCGGGCGCATCGTGCAGGCGCTGGGCGGAGTGCTCGACCGCGTGGAGGACGAGCTCTTCGAGCTCGCCGAGCAATCGAGCGATCGCGGCTCGCAGGAGCTCTACCTCGACGCGCGCGCGCAGGCGCGGGGCCGGCGTCCCGCCATCGAGGCCGCCTTCCGCCGCCAGTTCCTCGAGTACTTCAATCGCAAGGTGAAGGGCGAGGCGGGCGCGGCGAACGACCGCAGCGCAACGCAGGCACTGGCGCTCGTGGACGACGAAGAGCTCGAGCAGGTGCTTGCCGTGCAGGGGATGGCCACGCGGCTCAAGGCCGCGTGCGAGGGGGAGCTCGGCGCGCTTTCGCAGCGCTTCGGCTTCCTGCTCGAGAAGCCGGACCTCGCCGACGAGGCCAACCCGGTGAGCCCCGAGACCGTCTGCGGCGCGCTCAAGAACGCGTGCGACCAGATCGAGGCCGGCTGGAAGGTGAGGCTCACCCTCCTTCGCGTGCTCGAGGGCCAGGTGGCGGGCGAGCTTCGCCGCATCTACCACGACCTCAACGCGCACCTCGTGGCGTGGCATATCCTCCCCGAGATCAGGCCGACGGTCCGGCGCAATCCATCCTCCCCGGCGGGCCCGAAGGGCGAACCCGGCACTGCCCCGGCGGCCAGCCCGGACACCTATGCCGCGCTCGCGCAGCTGCTGGGCGCGGCCACCGCGCCCGCGGGCGGCGCGCTCCTGCCGCCGGTCGCGCAGCCGGTATCGCTCGCCACGCGCGGCTTCGTGCAATCGCTCACCACGCTGCAGCAGCCTGGCGCGGAGGCGCCTGGCGAGGCCGACGAGCTCGCCAACGTGATCCGCAACCTCAAGACCGCGCCGCAGTCGGCCTCGCTTCCGGGCGTGGACGCGATGACCATCGACATCGTGGCGATGCTCTTCGATTTCGTCTTCGAGGACCGCCAGATCCCCGCCGCGGTGAAGGCGGTTCTCGGGCGCCTGCAGATACCCACGCTCAAGGTGGCCCTCCTCGACCGCGCCTTCTTCTCCTCGCGCGCGCACCCGGCGCGGCAATTGCTCGATCGGCTCGCGCGGGCCGCGATCGGTCTCGACGAGGCGAGCGCCCGCGGCACCGCCACGCTCGCCAAGCTCGAGACGGTGGTGAGGCGCGTGCTCGACGAGTTCGACGACGACATCGCGCTCTTCGCGGCGCTCGCGGCGGACATGCAGGAGTTCCTCGAGCGGCAGGACGAGGCGGAGGAGGCCATCGCGCGGCGCACCGCGCGCGTCGTGGAGGAGCGCGAGCGCGCCGAGATCGCCCGCGTCATCGCCGAGGACGAAGTGGACCGCCGGCTCGCGGCGCGCGAGTGGGTGCCCGACGCGGTGCGCGCCATGCTCGAGGACGTGTTGGTGCGCTCGCTCGCGGCCGTGCACGTCGAGCACGGCGAGGTCTCGCCGCACTGGAACGCGATGCTCGCGACCGCCGACCTGCTGCTCTGGAGCGTGGAGCCGAAGGCGAGCGCCGAGGACCGGCGACGGCTCGTGGCCGGGCTGCCGGCGCTCATCGCGACCCTGCAGTCGGGAATGGCGCGGGCGGGCGTCGACGAGGCGATGCGCGAGGCCTTCCTGGGCGCGCTGGTCGATTGCCACGCCGACGCGGTGAAGGCGGGCCTCAAGGGCACGGCGCTCGCCGGGCAGCTGCGCGCGCGGGAGCCGGCGCCGGCGCGGCCCTTCGTCGCGCCCTCGCTCGAGCGCGAGGTCGTCCCCGCGGGCGACATCCACGTCGAGGAGATCCGGCTGCGCACTCCCCGCGGCCAGCCTTCCGTGCGCAACGTCTTCACGCGCACGGGCATCTGGACGAACGTGGAGCGCTACACCTGGGTCGAGTTCCGCCGCGAGGGAGCCGAGCCGCTGCGCGCGCGGCTCACCTGGATCAGTCCGGCCAAGGGCGTCTACCTCTTCACGAATTCCAACTCCAGCGCGGCGATCTCCGTGTCGCCGGAGGCGCTGGCGGAACAGATGCGGCGGGGGGAAGCGCGCATCGTGGACGGCGCGCCGCTCGTCGACCGCGCCGTCGACTCGATGCTCGCGAACCTTCGCAGCCGCGCGGCCTAGGGATAGAAGAGCAGCAGCTCGTAGCCCGTGGGCCGGATGCGCCCGGTCTCGAGGCGCACGCTCAGCAGGGTTTCCGATCCCGCGGCCATCACTTCGCCCGGCGCCGGCGAGCGGCCGAGGTAGTCCGCGGGACGCAGCACGCGCCGCACCGCGGTCTGGCCGTTGACGTCGGTGAGCGTGAGCTCGAGATGCGGGAATTCCTGCGCGGCCGACGAGAGGTTGCGAATGCGCGCCTGCAGCGCGATCTGGCCGGGCTTGCCCGGCACCTCCAGCAGCTCCGAGTCCTCGAGCTTGAGCGCGGCCTCGTCGTTGACCCAGGGCACCGTGCAGCCGGCGGCGGCGCATGCCGACTCGAGGGCGGGGCGCAGCACGGGGTACTGCTGCGCGAGGCGCGCGCGGAAGGCGTAGGCGAGCTGCAGCGCGAGCACGAGCGAAAGCAGCGCGACGCCGAACGCCCACGCGCGCGACGGGGGCGGCGGCGGCTCGGGCACGAAGGGCTCGAACGGCACGAGGACCTCGCGCGGCGCGGCCGGCGCCGCGGTGGCCGCCTCTTCGGCGGGCGGCGGCCCGGATGGCGGCTCGTCGCTCTCGAGCACGAGGTCGGGCACGCCGGAGAGGTCCGGGATGTCGGGCAAGTCCGCGGCGGACGCCGGCGCCCGCGCGGGAGGGGCCGCGGGTGCGGCCGGCTGCACGCGCTGGCCGAAGCCGGCATCGGCGATCTCGGCCGCGGAATCGGGAGCGTGGCGCTGGGCCGCCCGCGAGGCGAGGAGGCGCGCGCCGGTGTCGTCGCCCGGAAAGCGCTCCAGCGACTCGAATCCGTTGAAGACCTGGTGGCATTGCCCGCAGCGCACCTGCCCCTGGCGCAGGTTCAGCTGCTCGGGCGTCACGCGGAAGCGCGCGGTGCAGTGCCTGCAGGTGGTGACGAGCATCGCTACGCTCCCGGACGGCGCGTGCCGTCGAGGCACACCCAGTCGCCCTCCGCGCCCGCCACCGCCATCTCGAAGAACGGGGCGTAGGCCTCGAGCACCTCGCTCGCCTGGGCGGCGAGAATGCCCGAGAGCGCGATGCGCCCGCCGGGGCGGGTGCGGGAAGCGAGGAGGGGAGCCAGCATGCGCAGCGGATTGGCGAGGATGTTGGCGACGGTGATGTCGGCGACGAGCTCGAGCGCGGCGTCGGCCGCGCGCACGTCGAGCTCGACCGCGTTGGCCGACCCATTATAGCGAGCGGCCTCGAGGGCCAGCGGATCGATGTCGACGCCCACCGCCCGCCCCGCGCCCAGCTTCATCGCCGCGATGGCGAGGATGCCGGAGCCGCAGCCGTAATCGAGCACCGTCTCGCCGCCGCGCACCTCGCGCTCGAGCCAGCCGAGGACGAGACGCGTGGTGGGGTGGCTGCCGGTGCCGAAGGCGGCGCCCGGATCGAGCACGATGTTCACCGCGTTCGCGTCGGGCGCCTCGTGCCAGGTGGGCACGATCCACAGCCGCTCGCCGGCGCGGATGGGCGCGAACTGGCGCTGCGTCTCGCGCACCCAGTCCGTGTCCTCCAGCCGGTCGTCGATTGGCGGCTCCAGCGGCTCGCAGCCGGCCCGCGCCAGGGCCGCGGCGAGGGCGCCGCCGGCATCGGCGTCGCCGGGCAGGAGCGCCACGATGCAGCAGCGAGGCCACACGCCGGGGTCGGCGCCCGGCTCGGCGAAGATCGCGCTCTCGTCGGCGGTTCCGGCGTCGGCGTCCGCGAGCTCCGTCGCGACCGCGCCCGCCTCCTCCAGCGCCTCGGCCAGCGCGCCCGCGCAGGCCCCGGGCACCACCACGCGCAAGCGGCGCCACGCCATGGTCGCGGGCCTCAGGCTTCCGACTGGATCTGCTTGAGCGCCGCCATCTTCTCCTCGAGGTAATGGATGCTCATGCCGCCGCGCACGAAGGCGGCGTCGTTCATGAGCTCCTGGTGCAGGGGGATGTTGGTCTGGATCCCCTCGATCACCATCTCGGAGAGCGCGATGCGCATGCGCGCGATGGCCTGCTCGCGCGTGTCGCCGTGGGCGATCAGCTTGCCGATGAGCGAATCGTAGTGCGGCGGCACGTAGTAGTTGTTGTACGCGTGCGAGTCGTAGCGGATGCCCGGGCCGCCGGGGGTGTGGTACTGCGTGATGCGCCCCGGCGAGGGCACGAAGGTCACCGGATTCTCGGCGTTGATGCGGCACTCGATGGCGTGCCCGCGCTTCACGATGTCGCGCTGGCGGTAGCGGAGCTTCAGCCCGGCGGCCACGCGGATCTGCTCCTGGACGATGTCGATGCCCGTGATCATCTCGGTCACCGGGTGCTCGACCTGCACGCGCGTGTTCATCTCGATGAAGTAGAACTCGTCGTTCTCGTAGAGGAACTCGAAGGTGCCGGCCCCGCGGTAGCCGAGCTTGCGGCAGGCCTCCGCGCAGCGCTCGCCGATGCGCTCGATGAGCCGCGGCTTGATGCCCGGGGCGGGCGCCTCCTCGATGACCTTCTGGTGGCGGCGCTGCATCGAGCAGTCGCGCTCGCCCAGGTAGATGGCGCTCTTGTGCTCGTCGGCGAGCACCTGGATCTCGACGTGGCGCGGGTTCTCGAGGAACTTCTCGAGGTAGACGGTGGGGTTCCCGAAGGCGTTCTGCGCCTCCGTGCGCGTGGTGTTCACGGCGTTCACCAGCGCGGCCTCGGTGTGCACGACGCGCATGCCGCGCCCGCCGCCGCCGCCGGCCGCCTTGATGATGACGGGATAGCCCACGAGCGCCGCCAGGCGCCGTATCTCCTTCGGATCGTCCGGCAGCGCCCCGTCGGAGCCCGGCACGCAGGGGATGCCCACGCGCTTCATCGCCGCCTTGGCCGCCACCTTGTCTCCCATCGCGCGGATGGAGGCGGCGGTCGGGCCGATGAAGACGAAGCCGGAGTTCTCGACGCGCTCGGCGAAGTCCGCGTTCTCGGAGAGGAAGCCGTAGCCGGGGTGGATCGCCTGCGCGTCGGTGACCTCCGCCGCGCTGATGATCGCGGGGATGTTCAGGTAGCTGTCGCGCGAGGGCGGCGGGCCGATGCACACCGACTCGTCGGCGAGCATCACGTACTTCGCGTCCGCGTCGGCCTCGGAGTGGATGGCCACCGTCTTGATGCCCATCTCCCGGCACGCGCGCTGGATGCGAAGCGCGATCTCGCCGCGGTTGGCAATGAGGATCTTCTCGAACATTCTTGGATTGCCGGCTCGTTCGTCGGCCACGGGGCGGGGGCGCCCCTACTCGATCACGAAGAGCGGCTGGCCGTACTCGACGGGCTGGCCGTTCTCCACGAGGATCGCCTTCACCGTCCCGGCCGCGTCGCTCTCGATCTCGTTCAGGAGCTTCATCGCCTCGACGATGCAGAGCGTCTGGCCCTTGGTGACCACCTGCCCGACCTCGACGAACGCGGGCGCTCCCGGGGAGGGCGAGCGGTAGAACGTGCCGACCATGGGTGACTTGAGGGTGTGCCCGGCGGGGGCGGCGGGCGCCTCGGGAGCCGCCGCGGGCGCGCCGCCCGACGGGCCGCCCGAACCGGCGGGCACCTGCATCATGGCCATCTGGGCCGGCGTGGCCATGACCATCGGGGCGTTGGGGCCCGACCGGCTGATGCGGACGCGCTCCTCCCCCTCGGTGATCTCCAGCTCGCCGATGCCGGACTCCTGCACCAGGTCGATCAGCTTCTTCAGCTTTCTCAGGTCCATCTCGGTTCTCCGGGGCCGGGCGGCCCTAGCCCTTCGTGGGGGCCAGGCGCGCCAGGGCGGCATCCAGCGCCAGTTCGTAGCCTTGCGCGCCCAGGCCGGAAATCACTCCGACCGCGAGGTCGGTGAAATACGAGTGTTTCCGGAAGGCTTCGCGGGCGTGGACGTTCGAGAGGTGGACCTCGATGAACGGGATGGACACGGCCGCGAGGGCATCGCGAAGGGCAACGCTGGTGTGGGTAAATGCCGCAGGATTGATGATGATGAAGGCAGTTTCGTCGCTTTTCGCCGCATGAATGCGCTCGATGAGCGGGCCCTCGGCGTTGTTCTGGAAGGTCCGGACGACCACCCCCGCCGCACGCCCGCGCTCGACGAGCCGGCGGTCGATGTCGGCCAGGGTCACGCTGCCGTAGACATCGGGCTCGCGCGTTCCCAGCAGGTTGAGGTTGGGTCCGTGGAGAACCAGGATTCCGGACATGACCGGCGAGTTTGCCGGAACTCGGCGCACGATGTCCAGCTTTCGGCGAAGTTGCGCCGGGAGGCAAGTTGTGATCGTCGGCGCTGCCGGCTCGCGGGCACGATTCGCGCTTCACCCTGTGCCGACAAGAACCTCAAAACGAACTTTAGCGGTATTTCACGCGAGTTCGCGGCATTTAGCCGAACTTTGTCCTACTTCCCGGTGATGGCTGCAAGGCGCGAGTCGAGGACGGACTCGGAATAGACCCCGATTCGGGACTCGATGACCCGTCCCTGCCCATCCAGGAGAACGGTATGCGGCAGCACCCCGAGGCGGTTGCCGAGGCGGCGCGACAGGGCCATGACTTCCGCTTCGCCGAGCCAAAGCGGGTAGTTGATGCCCAGCTCGCGGCTGAACGCGGCCACCTTGGCGGGGTCGTCCTGGGCCAGGCCGACGAACTGGACGCCGCGGTCCTGCCATCGCGACTGCAGCTTCACGAACCCGGGCATTTCTTCCCGGCACGGGGTGCACCACGTCGCCCAGAAATTCACCACCAGGACCTTGCCCGAGAACATCGCCAGCGTGCGCGGCTTGCCATCGCCGTCGACGAACTGCGCCGACTGGATGGCCGCAGGTGTGGCATCCACCGGGCCCGGCTGGGGGGCGATCGGGGTGGCGTGACGGCCCGCGAGCCACAGGGAAATGCCTGCCAGGGCGGCAAGCATGCCGATCCCCACGAACGGGAGCCAACGTTTCATCGAGGAATTCCTCGCGGCACCGACGGTGCCGGGGCATCGTTCACCCGGTACCCCGGCGGAATGTTCACCACGACTTCCTGCGGGAACGGGGAGTAGCACAGGCGGTCCTCGGCGCAGCCTTGGGCGATGATCTTGACCTTGTACCTCCCCGGCTTGGCGATGCTCACGACAAATGGGAGGTGAATCGTCACACGTTCGCGGAAGATCGCCGACTTTCCGATGAATGGATCGTTGACTTCAATCCCGGGAGGAAGGTCCGGCGCACCGATGAGGAGGGTGGGCGGGGACACTTCGAAGCGCAGGCGGCTGCGGTAGAGGTAATAGCCGGGGGCGATGCGGTAGTCGATGTCGATGCCGTGGCGCTCGGTATTGCCGTTCGCGACGGGGTCTCCCGCCACCAGCCTCGCCTCCGGGTGGAACGCCTTGTCCGGGTCGAGGGGCTCGTCGGCGGGTGGCGGCGCCGCCGCGGCGGTCGCGCACGCCAGGCAGGCCGTCGCGAGTATCGATGTGATGCGCGTCATGTCGTGGTTCCGGGATCGGGTTCAGGCTTGCATTCGTCCCTCACCCACCCCAGATAGTTCAGAAGGCCCTGCTCGACCGGCAGGGCGATGATCTCCGGCAGTTCGTACGGGTGCAGTTCGCGGATGGCCTGCTCGAGCGCCGGATAGCGCTCGACCGTGCTCTTGATGAGGACCGGAATCTCGGTCGCTTCTTCCTCGCGGCCTTCCCACCGGAAAAAGGAGGTGGCTGGCGCGAGGACGTTCACGCAGGCCGCGAGGCGGCGGTGCACCAGGGCCCGCGCGAGATTGAAAGCCGACTCGGAGTCGGGTAGGTTTGTAAGGACGGCGATGACACCCATGGTCGATGAGCGAGCCGATCGGGAAATTGGGTCGGGGAAGGCGCCGAAACGGACGATGAAGGACGCGCCGGCGTGCGATCCGCCGGCCAGTCGAGGAAGAATCGGATGAGGCTCCTGCTGCTTGCAATCTTACTGGGTTTCCCGCTGCTGGAAATCGTGGTCCTCGCGCGCCTGGCCGAAACGCACGGCTGGTGGGTGCTCGGGTGGGTCGTGCTCGCCGCGGTGGCGGGTGCCGCGCTTCTCAAGGAGGCGCGCTTCGCCCTGGTGGCGCGGCTGGGGGCCGCGCTCGCGGCGGGCCAGTTTTCCATCGCCGCGTTCGTCGACAGCGCGCGCACGGTGCTCGCCGGCCTGCTTCTCATCTTCCCCGGCGTCGTTTCCGATTTCCTCGCGCTCACGCTCCTGCTGCTTCCGCGCAGGATCCCCGAGCCGGTCCACGCCCGCACGCACGCCCGCGCCCACGGCAACGTGATCGACGGCCAGTTCCGCCGCGAGCGCTAGGGCTGCCGCGCATCGGGTAGAATTCCGCGAGTTTTTCCGGTGGGGAGGCGCCATTGCCTCCCGCCGCGGCGTTCAGACAGAAAGAATCCCCGTGCCTCAATCCCCCGTCCCGGCCGAGCGCCAGGTCCGCCTCGAGCCGAGCGGCCGCAGCTTCGTCGTCAATCCCGGCGAGACCATCCTCGAGGCGGCGCTGCGCCAGGGCGTCGGCCTGCCCTACGGTTGCCGCAACGGCGCCTGCGGCGCGTGCAAGGGCAGGCTCAAGAGCGGCTCGCTCGCCTATGGAGAACACCAGGACCGCGCCATCACGCAGGCCGAGAAGGACGCCGGCAAGGCCCTCACCTGCTGCACGACGCCGCAGTCGGACATCGTCCTCGAGATTCGCGAGCTCGCCGGGCTCAAGGACCTCACGATCCGCACGCTGCCGGCGCGCGTGGAGCGGATCGACATGCCCGCCGAGGACGTGGCGGTCCTCTTCCTCAAGCTTCCCGCGGCCGAGCGCCTGCAGTTCCTGGCCGGGCAGTACATCGACGTCCTCATGAAGGGCGGCGTCCGGCGCAGCTATTCCATGGCCAACGCCCCGCACGACGACACGCACCTGCAGCTGCACGTGCGGCGCACGCCCGGCGGCGCCTTCTCGAAATACGTGTTCGAGGAGATGAAGGAGCGCGCCATCATCCGCTTCGAGGGCCCACTGGGCGCGTTCTACCTGCGCGAGGATTCCGACAAGCCCATGATCCTGCTGGCCGGCGGCACGGGGTTCGCGCCGGTGAAGGCGGTGATCGAGCACGCCTTCCACAAGGGCATCGACCGGCAGATGGTCCTCTACTGGGGCGTGCGCACGCTTCGCGACCTGTACCTGCCGGAACTGCCGGTGAAATGGCAGGAGGACCACGACAACTTCACCTTCATCCCGGTGCTGTCCGAACCGGGGCCGGAGGACGACTGGGTCGGCCGCAGGGGTTTCGTCCACCAGGCGGTGCTGGACGATTTCCCGAGCCTCGCGGGCTACCAGGTGTACGCCTGCGGGGCGCCGGCGATGACCGATATCGCGCGCAAGACCTTCGTCGAGCAGCGCGGCCTTCCGGACGACGAGTTCTACTGCGACGCGTTCACCTACGCGGCCAAGATGCCCTGAGCCGCGGCCCGCGAGCGGCGGCCGCTCATTTCGCGAGCGCGGCCTCGATCTGCGCGAAGCTCGACGCCACCTCGTGGGTAGGCACCTCGACACCGAGGCGGCGCGCGATGTTGGTGGCCGAGAAGATGCCGCAGATGCGCGTGCCGCGCTCGTCGGTCACGAACGTGTGCAGCCGGCCGGCGGCCTTGAGGGTGGCGACGATGTGCCCGATCTGCGCGTGCGAGACTTCCTGCAGGCTCAGCGCCTCGAGGGCGGAGGCGGGCGTCATCAGGTCGGAGACGAGGATCTCGTGGTGGCGGACGCCGCGCTCCTGCATGAAGCGGACCGGCTTCTCGCCCAGGAGGTCGGTGGCCGTGATGACCCCCACCACGTTCCGCTGCGCGTCCTCGACGAAGAGCAGGCGCACGCCGCGCACGATCATGGCGGTGTTGCACTCGACGATGTTGCGGTGCGGGTCGATGGCGGCGGAGTCCGTCCGGCGCAGGTCCGTCATCGCCTCGAGCGCCGGGGATTCGGGCGTGAGGTGCGAGGGCGGCGGCGGGCAGGCGACGCGGGCTCCGGCTGCCAGGCCATGGTGGGTGAGGGCGGCGTACTCTCGGGTCATGTCCGGATCCTTCGGGGGAAACAGTCGGATTGGATGCGGCGGCTAGCCGGCGAGTTCCGCGCTGCGGCGGAAATGGCGGATCGCCTCCTGGGGCTTGCCGAGCCTTTCCATCAGCGCGGCGAGCGTCATGTGGCCCTCGTGCGTGGGCTCGAGGGCGAGGCTCGCCTCGATGTAGCTTTGCGCCTTGCCCCACAGGTCCTGGCGCATGCACAGCTTGCCGAGTGCCAGCAGCAGCGCCGGATCGCGGGCGTGCACGCGCAGCCACTTTTCCGCGCGCTCGATGAGCGGCAGCGCGGAGGCGCCGGCGCAGTCGGCGTAGAGCGCGACGAGGCCGGCGTCCCACTGCGCCTCCAGCGCGGATTCGACGATCGACTGCGCCTCGGCCGTGCCGCCGAGCGCGAGGTGGTAGCGCGCGGCGGTGGCCGCGATGGAGGAGTCGACCCGCAGCTCCGCGGGGAGGTGCTTCCAGTAGGCGGCGAGCGCCCCCGCGTCCTGCGCCTTGCGGCCGAGGTTGCCCAGGTGGGCGGCGCGGCGGGAGACCGAGGCCTCGGATTCGGACAGGCCTCCGAGCTTCACGAGCGCCGTCGTCGTCGAAAGCACCTCGTCCCATTGGCGAAGCTGCGTCTCCGCGACGTGCCGCATGCGCAACAGGCGCACGTTCCTCGCGTCGCGTCCGGAAAGGTCCCTGAGCACCGCGAGCGCCTCCTCGTGGCGGCCCTGGGACAGGAGCAGGTCGGCGAGCGTGGTGAGGCGCGCCTGGTCGACCTCGGGCGCGCTTCCCCGCGCCTGCTCGAGGAAGGCTTCGCGCTGCGTGAAACGGCCGAGCTCGTGGGCGCTGCGCGCGGCGATGATGGCGGCCACGGTCCTCGCCTCGTCGCCCTCCATCGCGGTCGCCGCGGCCTTCTCGGCGCTCGCGTAGCGGCCCTGGAAGAAGGCGAGCAGCGCGTCGTTCAGCGCCTGGCGCGTGCGGGTGCGCGCGCGGTCGGCGCGGTAGGCGCGCACGCGCGCCGGGATCGCCACCAGCGTCTCCACCAGCCGCGCGAGGAGATGGAAGGCGAAGTAGCCCGCGAACACCAGCACCACGAGGAGATTGAGCGAGAGCTCGACGCGGTATGGCGCCGCGACGACCACCACGTAGCCGTCCGACTGGCGCGCGACGAGCGCGATGCCGACCGCGACCACGGCGAGCACGACGGACCAGATCGCGAATCGCATGGGCGGCCTACCGCTTCTCTCTCGCGGCCCGCGCGGAGCGCACCGCGGAGAGGCTCGCGTTGATGTCGGGCGGGGTGATCGACACCGGGCTCTCGCCGAGCTGCTTCAGGGTCGCGAGCGCGTTCACGTTCACGCGCGCCTTGGCGTCGAAGTACTTGCCGATCCACGCCGCCGAGATCCTGATGTCGTCGCGGTAGGAGGCTTCGTCCCGCGCGAGGAGCGCCACGCGCGCGGCGAGCAGCCGCAGCTTCAGGTTCTCGCGCAGGAAGAAGCTCTGCGCCGGCGACAGCAGGGCCGCCTCCGAGGGCGCGATCTCGCGGATGCGCACGAGGCCCTTCATCTCCTCCCAGAAATCCCTGGCCACGCGCAGGTAGCCGTTTTCGTCGGGCAGCTTCGCGCGCGTCACGGTGCGCGCCGCCGGCAGCGTCTCCGAGACGGTGAGCGGCAGCGTGTCCGCCTGCTGCACGAGGGCGTCCAGCTTGACCGCGATGCCCACGGTGTCCACCAGCGGCAGCGCCTTCAGCCGGTCCATGTCGCCGTTGAGCGCGCGGCGCAGGTTCGCGACCTGCAGCTTGTCGGCGCGGGCCAGGCGCTGGTCGGCGGCCTGCAGCGCGATGAGGGCGCCCTTCACGTTGCCGGCTAGCTGCAGCTGCTGGCTCGCGAGGATGAGGAGCTGCTCCACCTCCGCGAGCATGCGGTCGTCGGCGCTTCTCGAGAGCTCGCGGTACATCTCCTCGACCGCCACGCGGTTGTCCTGCGCGTCCGAGACGCGCGACTCGAGCTCCGCGACGCGCGCCTGCGTGTCCCTGAGCGCGCCCTGCGCCAGCGCGAGCGCCGCCTTCGACTGGGCAAGCTCGGCGCCCAGGTCCGCGAGCCTGCCGCCGGCCGACTGCGAGAGGGAGGAGAGCGCCTGCTGGGCGTTCCAGGCGAGGCCGACGGCCAGTGCCGCGGCCAGGAGGGCGATGGCGACTGCCCAGCGCGCGCCGCGATCGGAGGCTCCGGTGGCGGGGCGCGAGCTTCTCGGCGGGGGCAGCGACGTCGGTTCGGGAAGCGGGGAACTCATGATGCCTTTCGCAAGTTGGCGAGTGTCTCGGCGAGGTTCGCGATGCCGGGGCCCGACACGACCACGCGCCCGAACGAGGCCGAGGGCGCGTGCCGGGCGATGGCCGGGTGCGGCACTACCAGCGCCACGCGCGACCAGGATGCCCCGGTTCCCGCGAGCGCGAGGAAATTGTCCACCGTTTCGGCGCTCATTGCATGGACTGCGTCGATCTCCCCGCGCGCGAGCGCCGCGAGGAGCCCCGCGGGGTCGGTCGCGGGCCGCTCGCGCCGGTAGCACTCGACGTAGCCGACGCTGGCGCCGCGCCCCTCGAGCGTCGTGCGCAGGTGCTCGCGCCCGCCGACGCCGCGGAAGATCAGCACCCGATGACCCGATACGTCCGCGAGCTCGGGGCAGGCGAGCAGCGACTCGCTGTCGAACCCCGCGGACGGTGTGATCACGCGGGTGAAGCCCGAGTTCCGCAGGCTCGCCGCCGTGGCCTCGCCGACGCCGGCGACGGCCACCGATGCCGGCCACGGGCCCGATCGGCGGGCGGCGGCCACGCCGTGCTCGGCGGCATTGGCGCTCACGAAGATGGCCAGGCGGGCCGACGGCAGCGAGGCGAGCGCCGCGCGGCTCGCCGGGGAAAGCTCGGCGGGCACGATATCCAGGGCCGGAAAGACGAGGACGCGGGCGCCCCTCGACTCGAGTTCGCCCGCGATGGCCTCGCACTGCGCGCGCGGCCGCGTGAGCACCACGCCCAGGCCCGCCAGCGGGCCGGCGGCGGTCATCGTGATGGCGGCGCGAGGAGGGACAGCACTTCGCGCCCGCCCCGGGCCAGGATTCGCTCCCCCAGCGCCCGACCCAGGCCGGCGGCATCGGAGGTCGCCCCCTCGACGCGCTCCCGCACGAGCCGCGAGCCGTCGGGCAGGCCGAGGAAGCCTTCGAGGACGAGAGAGGCGCCCGTGACGATCGCGTGCCCGCCGAGCGGCACCTCGCAGCTGCCCTCGACCACGAGGCCCAGGGCGCGCTCCGCGTCGGAGGCCGCGAGCGCGGCCGGGTCCACGAAGGGCGCGAGGAGCTCGGCCAGGTCCGCGCGGGCGGCGAGATACTCGATGGCGAGCACGCCCTGCCCGATCGCGGGCAGCGCGAGCGACAGGGGAAGGAGCTCCCGGATGACGTCGCCGAAGCCGAGGCGCTTCAACCCCGCGGCGGCCAGGATGATGGCGTCGTAGTCGCCGGCCTCGAGCTTCGCGAGGCGCGTGTTCACGTTGCCGCGCAGCGGCTTGATGACGAGCGCGGGATAGGCGCGGCGCAACTGGCACTCGCGCCGCAGGCTCGAGGTGCCCACGACGGCGCCATCCGGCAGCGACGCGAGCGACGTGTGCCGCAGCGACACGAAGGCGTCGCGGGCGTCCTCGCGTGGCCCGAAGGGCAGCATCGCGAACCCCTCCGGCAGCTCCATCGGCACGTCCTTCATCGAGTGCACGGCGATGTCGGCGAGGCCGTCGGCGAGCGCCACCTCCAGCTCCTTGATGAAGAGACCCTTGCCGCCCACCTGCGCCAGCGGCCGGTCGAGGATGCGGTCGCCCTTCGTGGTCATGCCCGAGATCTCGATCGCGAGGCCGGGATGGCGCTCCCGGAGGCGCGAGGCGACGTGCTCGGTCTGCCACATCGCGAGCTTGCTTTCGCGGGTGGCGATGCGGAGGCGTTGGGGGATCACGGCGGCGTGCGGTGCGTGGGGCGAATCGGGCAGAAATCCTACCACGGGGGCGGGGACCAAAAAAAACGGGCACTTGCGTGCCCGTTGAAGTTGGCCTCTTGGAGAGACTCCGGTTCGGGCGCAGGAGGAGCGACGACCCGGATGGTTGGTGGAAAACCGCGTGAGGCCGGGGGCGGGTCCACCCGCTCGCCCCCGGGATCCGTTGCTCAGTTGTAGGCGGACTCCCCGTGGGCGGTGATGTCCAGGCCCTCGCGCTCCTCTTCCTCGGGCACGCGCAGCCCGATGACGAGGTCGGCGATCTTGTAGGCGATGAAGGCGACGACCGCGGTCCAGACGACCGTGACGCCGACGGCCTTGGCCTGCACGATCACCTGCGACAGGATCGAGTAGTCCGCGGCCTTGATGACCGTCCCCGTGACCCAGTCGGCCGTGAAGCCGGGGCCGCCGAGCGCGGGCGAGTTGAACACGCCGGTGAGGAGCGCGCCCAGGATGCCGCCCAGGGCGTGCACGCCGAAGACGTCCAGCGAGTCGTCGACCTTGAGCATCTTCTTGAGACCCGACACGCCCCAGAGGCACACGGGTCCCGCGATGAGGCCGATGGCGAAGGCGCCCGGGATGCCGACGTTGCCGGCGGCCGGGGTGATCGCCACGAGGCCCGCCACGGCGCCGGAGGCGGCACCGAGCATCGAGGGCTTGCCCTTGAACATCCACTCGAAGAAGATCCAGGAGAGGACGGCGCAGGCGGTCGCGAGGAACGTGTTCATGAAGGCGAGCACGGCGAAGTTGTTGGCCTCCAGCGCGGAACCCGCGTTGAAGCCGAACCAGCCGAACCACAGCAGCGACGCGCCGATCATGGTCATGGGCAGGTTGTGCGGCGTCATCTTCTCCTTGCCGAATCCCACGCGCTTGCCCACGAGGTAGGCGCCCACCAGGCCCGCGATGCCGGCGTTGATGTGCACCACCGTGCCGCCCGCGAAGTCGAGCGCGCCCCACTGCCAGATCATGCCGGCCTTGGCGTTGAGCTCGTCGACGACCTTGGCGCTCGTGTACGCGTCCGGGCCCATCCAGAACCACACCATGTGCGCGATCGGGGCGTAGGCGAAGGTGAACCAGATCACCATGAAGAGGAGCACCGCGGAGAACTTCACGCGTTCGGCGAAGGCGCCCAGGATCAGCGCGCAGGTGATCGCCGCGAACGTGGCCTGGAAGGCGACGAAGAGCAGCTCCGGAATCGGCGTGGCCTTCGAGAACGTGGCCCCCATCGCGAACTCGCCCTTGGCGGCGTCGAACGTGCCGTTGAGGAAGAGCCGGTCGAAGCCGCCGATGAACTGGTTGCCCTCGGTGAACGCGAGCGAGTAGCCGTACACGCACCACAGCACGACGATGAGCGAGAACACGACGAAGACCTGCATCAGCATGCTGAGCATGTTCTTCGACCGCACCATGCCGCCGTAGAAGAGCGCCAGGGCGGGCACGCTCATGAGCAGCACGAGGGCCGTCGAGGTGAGCAGCCACGCGACGTCGCCCTTGTTCGGGGTGGGTGCGGGTGCGGCGGCGGGGGCTGCCGCGGGTGCGGCAGCAGCGGGCGCGGCGGGAGCCGCGGGGGCTTCCGCGGGCTTCGCGTCGGCCGGCGCGGCGGCAACCGGGGCCGCTGCCGGAGCGTCGGCCTTCTTCTCCTGTGCGACCGCGATACCGCTGAAGGCGAGCGTCGCGCAGATCGCGATGAGACTCAGTAGGCGTTTCATGGATGGTTCCCCTTGTGTCCTAGAGTGCGTCCGCGCCGGTCTCGCCGGTGCGGATGCGCACGACCTGCTCGAGTTCGAAGACGAAGATCTTCCCGTCGCCGATCTTCCCGGTGTTGGCGCTCTTCTCGATCGCCTCGATCACCTGGTCGAGAAGCTCCGTCTTGATGGCCGCCTCGATCTTCACCTTCGGCAGGAAGTCGACGACGTATTCGGCGCCGCGGTAGAGCTCCGTGTGGCCCTTCTGGCGGCCGAAGCCCTTCACCTCGGTGACGGTGATGCCCTGCACGCCGATCGCGGAGAGGGCCTCGCGGACCTCGTCCAGCTTGAACGGCTTGATGATGGCCGTGACCAGTTTCATGTGTGTCTCCCGCTCGTGTGTGCGTGGTCAGAACGTGTAGGAGACGAAGCCGACGGCGCGGCTCTTGCCCCAGTCCTTGCCCTTGTAGGTGTAGAGGGCGGAATCGGCGTCGGTGTCCTTCAGGTAGCCGCCGACGTTCCAGCCGCCGCCGAGGTCGTAGGCGAGCCCGAGCTTGTAGACCGTGTAGTCGAGCGGCTTGTTGTTCTTGTACTTCTGGTGGCCGACGTGGCCCGTGAGCACGAGCTTCTCGGTGAGCGGATAGGCGAGGTTCGCCTCGATGAAGTCCGAGCCCTTGCTGTTGGCCACGCCGAAGGTGTCGCCGGTGGAGTAGGAGTACTTCACCGACACCGGGCCGTAGGAGACGCCGGCGTAGACCTCGTCGGTGTTGGGCTTCGGGTTGAACGCGCCGGAGGAGGGGTACTCGTAGCGCAGGTAGCCCACGTCGAGGGTCACGTCCTTCACGACCTCGAACTTGTAGCCGCCGAAGATATCCCACTCGATGTTGGCGGAAGTGGAGAAGCCGCCCACCTCGGCCGCGTCCTTGAGCCACTTGATGTTCGAGACGAAGGTCCCGAGGTAGAAGCCGCTGGAGTGCGCCCAGTCGACGTTGAGCTGCCCGGCGGGCTTCTCGGAGGTCTGGGAGATGCCGCGGTACTCGTACTCGCTGTAGACCGAGAGCTTCACGCTGGGCCGTGCCTCTTCCGCTTGCGCGACGGGCGCGGAAAAGGCGGCGGCCGTGATCCCGGCGATGACGAGGGCTTTGGGCAGGTATCGCATGTTGGTATCCTTCGTAGTCGTGGAAAAAGTTGCACCGGGTGGTGATTAGCAGGGAGCGTGCCACTGGATTTGTTCCCTGCAACCCGTTGTTCGTGAAGGATTTGTTTCCGCGTCGCGCATGCGCGGCACCATGACGGCACCAGCATCGCGCAGCGCGCACCGGCGTGGTGCGCGGCCCTCGCCGGTCAACCGAGTCCCCCTGCCGGGAATTGAAATGAGAGAAAAGCTCCTGGGCGAAATCGCCGCCCGCCTCGCCGAAGCTGCCGCGACCAACCCGGCGCGCGACTTCGAGAAGAACGCGAAAGCCGTCCTCGCGACGGCCTTCGCGCGCCTCGATCTCGTCACGCGGGAGGAATTCGACGTCCAGTCGGAAGTCCTCGCCCGGGCCCGGATCCGCATGGCCGAGTTGGAAGCGAAAGTCGCCGCGCTCGAGGCGCGGCTTTCCGCCAACACATAGGGAACGCGCGCGAGGCCCGGCCCCGCCCGGCGTTCCGGGCAGGGGGTTCGCTTGTCGCTCGCAAACGTCCTTACCCAAGCATCCGCAGTCATACGCCATTGGCGCATAGACGCCATTGGCGTATAGTGCCCATGCGGTCCGTCGTGTTCCTTGAAACGCCTGTATTCACGCGGCGGATCCGGGAACTGGTCGACGATGAGGACTACCGGCGACTCCAGATCCGGCTCCTCCTGGACCCAGAGGCCGGTGACCTCATCGCCGGAAGCGGCGGGCTCAGGAAGCTGCGGATGGTGGTCCGCGGACGCGGCAAGCGGGGAGGGGGGGGCGCGCGTCATCTACTACTGGATCGGCGCCCGATCGCGGATCTACATGCTTCGCCTACGCGAAGAACGAGCGGGATGACCTGAGCGAAGCGCAGCTCAAGATGCTGCGCTCGCTCGTGAGACAGGAGTTGGACTGATGGACCCCAAGCTTTTCGAGGAGCTGACCCGAAGCATCAGGCAGGCGGGTGCCATCGCGCGTGGTGACAGGAAGCCATCGCGCCGTCACGAATTCACGCCATCCCGGATTCAGGCGGTACGCGAAGGTTCAGGGTTGTCGCAGGCGCAGTTCGCGCGGTTGCTCAATGTGAGCGTGAAGACGCTGCAGAACTGGGAGCAAGCACGTCGCGAGCCGACGGGGCCGGCCAAGGCCCTGCTGCGGATCGTGGAGAAGGAACCCGCGGCGGCACTGCGGGCCCTTCAAGCGGATTCCGTCTGACGGCCTGGGCGTCGCGTCAACGGGACCGTGCGGCCGACCGTTCAATCAAAAGTAGCAATTCAGGGCGACACCGCCCGCATCGCGGAGGCCCCCGCGGCCGGAAGCGACCGTCGCCGCGCCCGCAGCGCGGCTGTCCGCCTATAAGTCAGGTAGCGCGCCCCGTCCGGCCGCTTCCGGGCAGGGGGTTTCGCGTGTCTCTCGCCATCGTTCTCACCCGCGGTCTCGCGGGCATGCACGCGCCGCTCGTGCGCGTGGAAGTCCACGTGGGCGGAGGCCTGCCTCGCCTGCACGTCGTGGGCCTGCCGGAAACGGAGGTGAAGGAGGCGAGGGATCGCGTGCGCGCAGCGCTCGCCACCGCCCGGTTCACGTTTCCGGACGGGCGCGTCATCGTCAACCTGTCGCCGGCGGATCTCCCGAAGGAAAGCGGCCGCTTCGACTTGCCCATCGCGCTGGGAATCCTGGCCGCGACGGCGCAGATCCCTTCGCAGCCCCTGGCCGGGACGGAGTTCGCCGGCGAGCTGGCGCTGTCCGGGGAGCTTCGTCCCGTGCGCGGCGCGCTCGCCATGACGCTCGCCGCGCACCGCGATGGCCGCGCCTTCGTGCTGCCGGAAGCGTCGGCCCGCGAGGCGGCGCTCGTCCCGGGCGCGATCGTGCATCCGGCGAGGTCGCTCGCGCAGGTGTGCGCGCACCTGGTCGGCCGCGAGCGCCTCGATCGCGTCGAGGGCGCGGCGCGCGCGCAGGACGCGACGTGGCCCGATCTGGCGGACGTGAAAGGACAGGCGCAAGCGCGGCGCGCCCTCGAGATCGCGGCGGCGGGCTCGCACAGCCTGCTGTTCACCGGCCCGCCCGGCACCGGCAAGACCATGCTCGCCCAACGCTTCCCCGGCATCCTCCCCGCGATGTCGCAGGACGAGGCGCTCGAGGCGGCGGCAGTGCAGAGCCTGTCCTCGCGCGGCTTCTCGGCCGAACGCTTCGGCGTGCGCGAATGGAGAGCGCCGCACCACACCGCTTCCGCGGTCGCGCTCGTGGGCGGCGGGTCTCCTCCGCGCCCAGGCGAGATCTCGCTCGCGCACCACGGCGTGCTCTTCCTCGACGAGCTGCCGGAGTTCAGCCGCTACGTGCTGGAGGTGCTGCGCGAGCCGCTGGAGAGCGGGCGCATCACGATCTCGCGCGCGGCGCAGCAGGCTGACTTCCCGGCGCGCTTCCAGCTCATCGCCGCGATGAATCCCTGCCCCTGCGGCTACCTCGGCCATTTCAACGGGCGATGCGCCTGCACACCGGACCGGATTGCGCGCTATCGCGCCAGGCTCTCCGGGCCGCTCCTCGACCGCATCGACCTGCACGTGGAAGTCCCGGCACTTCGCGAACGCGAGCTGGCCGACGCTCCGCACGGCGAATCGTCGGCGCCGGTGCGCGCGCGGGTGGAGGCGGCGCGCGCCGCACAGCTCGGTCGCCAGGGCCGCGCCAACGCGCTTCTCGCCGGTGGGGAGATCGAGCGGCGCTGCGAACTGGAGCCGCGGGGGCATGCCCTCCTATGCGAAGCCGCCTCCCGCTTGTCGTTGTCGGCGCGCGCGTTCCATCGCGTGCTCAAGGTAGCGCGGACGGTGGCCGACCTCGCGGGGACGCCCCGACTCCAGGCCGCGCACGTCGCCGAGGCGCTCCAGTACCGCATGCTGTCGTCCGCGCACGGGTCCGCCCAGCGCCAATGACCGCCGGAGGGGCATTCCTCCCCTGCGCCTCAATCGTTGAAATTGAAGCAGCCCGGGTGACTGCCATTCGAGTAATCCTGCCACTCGAACAGCATGGAGTCCGTGATCTGCATGGTGGTCGAAGTCAGCTTGTCGATGGCGAACCCGATGATGAAGCCCTTCATGAAGCCCGCCAGCTTGGTGATGAGCGTCGGGTTGTCGGCCGCGGTCTTCGCGAGCGTCAGGGCGAAATTCATGAGCGCCGTGGGAATCTTCACCACGTAGCCGGCGATGTTGAACCCGTCGACGTTCTTGAAGGAAGCGTCGATCAGCGTGGGCAGGAACGCGTTCACGAAGTAGACGCCGATGCGCAGCGCCGCTTCCTGGCCGAAGTCGTCCACGCTCGGCAGCTGTCCCGCCGCGATCCGGATCGCCGTGTTGATGACGAAGCCGGCGCCCTTCACCACGACCTGGCCGGTGGCCTTCCAGCCATTCTGGTACCACTTGATGCTCCAGTAATCGGCGACCTGGTCGTGCAGGAGCATTTCGGTCAGGATCAGCTGGGCAGTGAAGAAGCGAGGCGTTCTCGCCCTCGAGGGCCAATACGACCAGCTGTTCTGGTCGTCCTTGCAGGCTCCGTCTTCCGTGAACTTCTGCCGAAGGCTGGCACGGCCGGCTTCGCAGGCGGGGGCGATCCTCCCGGTGGACGGGTCGAGAATCGCGATCTTCCTGCCGCTTTCGTCGCTGAGGCAGAAATCGGCTCCGGCCCCCGGCGCCGACGGGCTCCACGCGGGAGCCTGATAGAACAAGTGGACCTTCCTCGCGCCCGCCTTCGTGCTCGTCACGGCGCCGTCCTTGCCCGTGATGATCACGGTGTGGGGATTGAGGTGGCTCCTCATGAGGTCGGCGCATGCATCGTCGCCGGCCGAGCGCGCGATGCCGGTCAGTTCCATGTACCGTGAGGCGGTTTCCGGCTTGAGCTGGAAATGGAGCATGTATTCCGAGGCGCTCCAGGGAAGGACGGCCGTGTTCGCGGAGATGTGTTTCAGCAGGTTCGCGTCCAGCGCGTGGTTTATCGCCCTCGCGTCCTGGTGGGCAGTCATCTGCTCGAGCATCCTGGCGTTCGTCCCTGCGCTTGCACCGTCGAAGACGAGCTTGCGCCGCGCGGCGTCGAGATAGTCCAGGTGCACGAACGAGTTGATGCTGACGACGTACTCGTCCGTGAACGCGCCGGAAGCGTGTTTCGCGACGCATGCATCGAGCCCCGGCAAGGATTGCCGCTGATACGACAGGGGCTTGCGCACCTCGACGATCAGCGTGCTGTGGGAGTCGAGCTGTCCGTCGTTGTCCACGTCGCCCCGGCTGCGGTCGGTGATGACCGCGTGCGAAAAGGCATAACCGCTCTTGTTGAAGATGTCGTGGCTGGCTGCGCTGAAGGCCGCATGCGCCGGATTGGTGCTCGCCGATGCCGTAAGTCCCGCGACGATGGCGGACCTGTCCGCCGCGCCCAAGTGCGCGTCCAGGGAGCGCATGACGAGGTCGGCGATCTGTCCCGGCACGTCGCCGCCGTGCTGGATCCTGAGCGCGTCGCCGTCATGATAGGAGACGTGCTCCTTTTTCCTGGCCTCGTCCAGGCACACGAGCCGGTCGTCGCCCGTTCTCGCCAGGCATTCCTCGGGGATATTGTCGTTCTTGAAACCCGGGATCTCATCGCCGGCGGCGAGCCGGATCACCGACGAGTTCTTAGGCAGGGGATTCGATCCGGCCGGGCGATAGAGGGCGAATCCTCCGGCCTTGGGGTTCGCAAGCGAAGAGCCTGCCAGGACACCGCCCGCCGGAACCAGATCGAAGTGCTTCGTGTTCTCCGAGAAGAACTCCCCGCTCGGCGGCACCCTCGCCTGGGCGTCGGGATGCTGGATGGCCGTCGAGGAACTCAGGTATCCATAGTAGATGGGGTTCAGTGAGGTGGGTGTGGTGTCCCCGTCGTCGTGGCTGCTGCAGCCGGCGCCGGAAAGGACGAATGCCGCCGTCAGGAACGAAACGAGAAGAAGATCGGCCCTTTCATGCAAGGTCTTGTCCTTCATGATTCCCCCTATGGTCAGGTGAGATGACCGATCCGGCGCGGATGTCACGGCGGTGACCGGCGCGCTGCGAACGGGCGCTTGAAAGGGTTTCCTGTCGCACCGTCGGCCGCGTGGACGTCCGGCGACAGGATGCGGTTGCTCATGGCGGAGGTGGGTCAGGTACCGGCGGTGTCCCCGGCCGTCGGCGGCCAGGGATGACTGCGCGGCTGGAGTCGCCGGCTCACCCCTGGGGCAACGGAGCAAAAAACAAATGTTATCGAGGTTCTCCGTCGCCACCCTGTCCTACGTCAAATGGATCGCACATTCCGCGCCATCGAGAGCGCGGCGCGCGCCCATCGCGCGACGTCCTGCCCCGCTACACTATCCGCGTGCGCCCGAAGATCGTTCCCCTGCTCGCCGTCGCCGCCATCGTCCTGGGCGGCGCTCTCCTCCTCCCGGGGGAAGTCGCACCGATCCGCGTGGCGCTGGGGCTCGCGGAGGGCTGCGTGTCCTGCCATGGCGAGGTCACCGGCCTCGAGGGAGCGCATGCCCCGA
>JAGRPO010000075.1 GCA_019449455.1 Betaproteobacteria bacterium
CTGGCCGAGCGCCTGCGCGAAGTGCTTCTCGCAGGCAGCGGCCTCCAGCTCGCGGACCTCTGGCTGTGGGCGATCGCGCTGGCCGTGTGGTGGGTGGGCCTGAAGTTCTTCGAGCGCCTTTCCCCCCATTTCGAGGACTTCCTGTGACTCCGGCCGTTGCAGCCGCACCGCTTGCCGGCAACCCCACCGGGAGCGTCCTGGTGGCCCTCCAGGGAATCGGCAAGGACTACCCCAAGGTCGCCGCAGGCAGCGACCGGCTGCGCACGCTCTGGGGACTCCTGGCGCATCGCGCGGACATCCCGCACTTTCGCGCTCTGCACGGCGTTTCGCTCGAGATCCGGCGCGGAGAAGCCTTCGGGCTCGTGGGCGAGAACGGCGCCGGCAAGTCCACCCTTCTCAAGATCATCGCCGGTGTGGTGAAGCCTTCGGCCGGCACCTTCCAGGTGGCCGGCCGCATCGGCGCGCTCCTCGAGCTGGGAAGCGGATTCCACCCCGAGTACACCGGCCGCGAGAACATCTTCCTCGCCGCGGCGCTCATGGGCCTGTCGCGGCGGGAGACCCGCGAGAAGGTGGAGGCGATCGTCGCCTTCGCCGACATCGGCCAGCACATCGACGAGCCGATCAAGCACTACTCCTCGGGAATGGCGGTTCGATTGGGGTTCGCGGTGGCCACGGCGCTGACGCCGGACGTGCTCATCACCGACGAGGTGCTGGCGGTCGGCGACGAGTCGTTCCAGAAGAAGTGCATTCGCTGGCTCGAGCGCTACCTCGGCGACGGGGGCACGCTGCTCCTCTGCTCGCACAGCATGTACCACGTGCAGACGCTCTGCACGCGCGCGATGTGGCTCCACGAGGGGGAAGTGCGCCTCCAGGGCGACAGCTTCGACGTGACGCGCGAGTACCTCACCTTCCACGAGGAGAAGAACCGCGTCCAGGAGCAGTCGCCGCGCGCCGCCGAAGGCCTGAATCCCCTGATCCGCGCCATGCGCCTGGAGCGCGCCGATGGCACCGTCGCCGGCACCTTCGCGAGCGGCGAGGACATGGTGCTCCAGGGCCTCGCGTGGAGCCCCGACGGCCGCGCGCCAGCGCTCCTCTTCGGCATCGTGCGTGCCGACGGCACGCCGGTCTACGGCGCGCATTCCGACGACAGCGGGTTCACGCCCCTGCGCGCGGACGACCGGCACTTCGCGTTCGCCGCCCGCTTCCCGGCGCTCGCGCTGTTGCCCGGCAAGTACACGGTGCGCATCCATGCGCTCGATCCCGAGGGGCTGCGGCTGTTCGACACCCTGGAGAAGGACATCGTCGTCACGGGCCGCACCCGCGACTACGGGCTGGTGCGCCTCGCTCACGAGTGGCGCCCCGGCACACTGCGACCCGAGGCGGCCAAGGCACCCTGATGGCGGCACCGCTTCAAGACGAAGTGCGCGAAGGTTGCGAGCACGTCCTCGACCTGGCGCGGCGAGGCCGCGAAGCGCAGGCACTCCAGGAAAGCAGGCAGCTCGCGGGCCGCTTCCCGGGCCGCCCCGAGCCGCGCCTGCAACTGGGCGTCCTGCTGCTGCAGTCCCGCGACCGCGACGGGGCGGAAAGGGAGCTGCGCGAATGCCTGGCGCTTGCGCCGTCGCTCGCGTCCGCGCTCACGCTGCTGGGCGACCTGCTGTTCGACAAGCGCGACATGGCGGGGGCGCTCGATTGCTTCGAGCGGCTCGCGCGGCAACGGCCCGACGATGGCCGCCTGTGGAACAACATCGCCCTCGCGCAGCTCGCGCTGGGCCGCCTCGACGACGCGGAGGCCGCCGCCCGTCGCGCGCGCACGCTCGACCCGGGGAGTGCCGTCGCCTGGCTCAATCTCGGCCGGGCGCTCGCCGCCCGCGGCCATCGCGAAGGGGCGCTTGGTGCCCTGGCCGAGAGTCTCCGCCTCGATCCCGCCAACGCCGATGCCCACGACCTCGCCGGACGGATGCACGCGCAGGGTGGCGGCTTCACGCGGGCCGTGAAGTCGTTCCGAAGCGCGCTGGCCGCGGGGGCGGGGGCGATGACCGCGAGCCGTCTCGGCGACGCGGCGATGCGGTTGGGGGATGCGGCCGCCGCGATCGCGGCTTACCGCGACGCCGAATCCCGCGA
>JAGRPO010000012.1 GCA_019449455.1 Betaproteobacteria bacterium
ACCGCGACGATGATGAGCGTGCAGAACGGGCTGGGCTGCGGGCTGGTCCAGGCCTGGGCCGACGAGGCCCAGAAGAAGGCGTGGCTTCCCGAGCTCGCCACCGGCCGCGCGATCGTCTGCTTCTGCCTGACCGAGCCGCAGGCGGGCAGCGAAGCCAACAACCTCAAGACCCGCGCGACCGAGTCCGGCGGAGGCTGGGTGCTCGAGGGCACGAAGCAATTCATCTCGAACGCGCGCCGCGCGAAGCTCGCCGTCGTGTTCGCCGTCACCGATCCCCCCTTGGGCAAGAAGGGCCTGTCGGCCTTCCTCGTCCCGACCGATTCGCCCGGCTTCCAGGTGCAGAAGCCCGAGAAGAAGCTGGGCCTGCGCGCGCTCGACACCTGCCCCATCGTGCTCGCCGACTGCCGCGTGGGCGCCGAGGCCCTCCTGGGACCTCGCGGCAAGGGCCTCGCCATCGCGCTCTCCAACCTCGAGGGCGGCCGCATCGGCATCGCGGCGCAGGCCGTCGGCATCGCCCGGGCGGCGCTCGAGGCGGCCGTCGCCTACGCGAAGGAGCGCACGCAGTTCGGCAAGAAGATCGTGGAGCACCAGTCGATCGCCAACATGCTGGCCGACATGCACACGCGCCTCAACGCCGCGCACCTTCTCGTGCTGCACGCCGCGCGCCTTCGCGCCGCCGGCGTCGCCTGCCTGTCTGAAGCCTCGCAGGCCAAGCTCTTCGCCTCCGAGACCGCGGAATGGGTGTGCTCCAAGGCCATCCAGGTTCACGGCGGCTACGGCTACGTGCGGGACTACCCCGTGGAGCGCCACTACCGGGATGCGCGCGTGACCCAGATCTACGAGGGCACGAGCGAGATCCAGCGCATGGTCATCGCGCGCGCCCTGGCCGATTGAACGCGGCCGCCCCCTTCCCGACCCTGCCCCGCCCCTCGCCATGCCCCAACTGAAGACCCGGCTCGATACCGGCTCCGAGGCCTTCAAGGCCAACCGCGAGCATCACGCCGCGCTCGCCGCGGGCCTGCGCGAGAAGGTCGCGCGCGTGGCGGCCGGCGGCGGGCCGGAGGCGCAGAAGAAGCACACCGACCGCGGCAAGCTGCTGCCGCGCGAGCGCGTGCGCGCCCTCCTCGATCCCGGCTCGCCCTTCCTCGAGTTCTCGCAGCTCGCGGCGTACGGGCTCTACGGCGACGAGGCGCCGTCGGCGGGGATCATCACCGGCATCGGCCGCGTGGAGGGGCGCGAGGTGATCGTCGTTGCCAACGACGCCACGGTGAAGGGCGGAACGTACTATCCGCTCACGGTGAAGAAGCACCTGCGCGCGCAGGAGATCGCCGCGCAGAACCGCCTGCCCTGCATCTACCTCGTCGATTCGGGCGGCGCCTTCCTGCCGCTGCAGGATGAGGTCTTCCCCGACAAGGAGCACTTCGGGCGGATCTTCTACAACCAGGCGAACCTCTCCGCCGCGGGAATCCCGCAGGTGGCGGTGGTGATGGGCTCGTGCACCGCGGGCGGCGCCTACGTGCCCGCGATGTGCGACGAATCGATCATCGTGAAGAACCAGGGCACCATCTTCCTGGGCGGTCCGCCGCTCGTGAAGGCGGCCACCGGCGAGGTGGTGACCGCGGAGGACCTGGGCGGCGGCGAGGTGCATTCGCGCTCCTCGGGCGTCACGGACCACCTGGCCGACGACGACCGCCACGCGCTTGCCATCGCGCGCGAGATCATCCGGCATTGCGAAGGGGCCGGCGGACACGCACCGCCCCGCCCCGCCGCGGCACCGGTCGAGCCGCTGTACCCCGCCGAGGATCTCTACGGGATCATCCCGGCCGACCCCCGCCAGCCCTTCGACGTGCGCGAGATCATCGCCCGCCTCGTCGACGGCTCCGACTTCCACGAGTTCAAGGCCCTGTACGGCACGACGCTCGTGACGGGGTTCGCGCACCTGAACGGGATGCCCGTGGGCATCCTCGCCAACAACGGGATCCTCTTCTCCGAGTCGGCGCTCAAGGGCGCGCACTTCATCGAGCTGTGCAACCAGCGCGGCATCCCGCTGCTCTTCCTGCAGAACATCACCGGCTTCATGGTGGGACGCAAGTACGAGAACCAGGGCATCGCGAAGGACGGCGCCAAGATGGTGACAGCCGTCTCTTGCGCGAAGGTGCCCAAGCTCACCCTCATCCTCGGAGGCTCGTTCGGCGCCGGCAACTACGGCATGTGCGGGCGCGCCTTCAACCCGCGCTTCGTCTGGACCTGGCCCAACGCCCGCATCTCCGTGATGGGCGGCGAGCAGGCCGCGAGCGTGCTCGCCACCGTGAAGCGCGACGGCATCGAGGCGAAGAGGGGAAGCTGGACGCCGCAGGAAGAAGAGGCCTTCAAGTCCCCCATCCGCGACCAGTACGAGCGCCAGGGCCATCCCTACTACGCCACGGCCCGTCTGTGGGACGACGGCGTGATCGACCCCGTGGACACTCGGCGCGTGCTGTCGCTCGGGCTCGCCGCCGCGCTCAACGCGCCGATCGAAGACACGCGCTACGGCGTCTTCCGCATGTAACGCCTCCCTCGCGATGCCTCCCTCTCCCGCGGGAGAGGGTCGGCGTGAGGGTAACAACCCAGGAACATGAAGCCATGACAAAAAACATCGCCATCGAACGCCAGGGCCCCGTCGGCCTCGTGACCCTCAACCGCCCCGACCGGCACAACGCCTTCGACGACGCGCTCATCACGGAGCTCACGGACGCGCTGCGTTCCATGGAGGCCGAGGACGGCATCCGCGTGGTCGTGCTCTCGAGCGTCGGCCGTTCGTTTTCCGCCGGCGCGGACCTCAACTGGATGCGCCGCGTGGCCGGAGCCAAGCAGGAGGAGAACAAGCGGGACGCGATGGCGCTTGCGGCCCTGATGCGCACGCTCGCGGAACTGCGCAAGCCCACGATCGCGCGCGTGCAGGGGCCGGCGTACGGCGGCGGCGTGGGGCTGATCGCCTGCTGCGACGTGGCCGTGGCCACGCTGAACGCGACCTTCGCGCTCACGGAAGCGAAGCTCGGGCTCATCCCCTCGGTCATCTCCCCCTACGTGGTGGCCGCGATCGGCGCTCGCGCCGCGCGACGCTACTTCCTCACCGCCGAGCCCATCGACGCCTCCGACGCGTGGCGACTGGGCCTGGTGCACGAGATCGCCAAGGACGAGGAGGATCTCGACGAGAAGGTCGGCAACTTCGTCGATTCCCTGCTCGTGGGCGGCCCCGTGGCGCAAGCCGAGTGCAAGGCGCTCATCCGCGCCGTGGCCGGGCGCCCGGTGACGAGCGAGCTCATCCAGGACACGGCCGATCGAATCGCAAAGGTGCGGTCTTCGCCGGAGGGGATGGAAGGCGTTTCCGCGTTCCTCGAGAAGCGGCGTGCGTCGTGGCTGCCGCCGGAGCCGCCGGAAGCCGCGCCCGATGCCGAGGAGCCTCAGGGCGGCGCCTGATCGTTGAACCCCCGAAAGGCGTCAGACGGCGTGCTGCCAGCGCAAGCCAAAGCCCGCCGACGCCGGCCCGAACAGGAAGTGCAGCACCCTTCGATGCCGTGGCGACGATGCCTTTGACGAGGCGTGCAGCGTCAGCGGGCGCATCACGAGCGCCCCACCAGCAGGGATTGCGCAGATAACCTCGCCATCGGCGTCCCGAAGCCCTCTTGCGGCTTGCTCCGAGAGGCGACCATGCCGATGGGAGCCCGGCACGACGCGCAGCGGCCCGTTGTCGGTGCCGCAGTCATCCAGGTGGATCCGAACAGCCACGAGCTCCTGGAGCAGTTCCACCGGGGCCTGGACGAAGTGCTGCCCCTCCTTCCGGGACCACGCGCCCAAGTCCCGATGGTTCACGGGCTCCGCGACCGGGATGCTCAGGTCCTGGTGCAGCGCGACCAGCCAGTTGCGATCCTCGGTCTTGTCGAAGTACGTGCACTGGACTGCCACAAGCGACGAGGGAAGCAAGGCGCCCAGGGTCTCGTTGGCTCGAAGGCGATGCACGAGCTCCCGGCACCACGGATATTCGAGCAGGTTGCGGGTTCCCGCGGCCGACAGCGGTACAGTGCGCAGCGCTTCGGCCGTCGCCATCGTCTCCTCGGGCGTCATGACCGAGGGTGCGATGCAATAGCCATGCTCCTCGAGCGGTTGCAGACGGGCCGCGGCCTTCGCCGCTACTGCACGATCGTCGGCGTGTAGGTCCACACCCAGTTGCCCGCACCCTTCATCGAGAAGCTCTTCCCGTCGGCCGAAAACTTGATGGGGCTGCCCGGCATGTTCCCCATGCTCGGCATGTCGAGGACTTCGGGCCCCGCTCCCGCCACCCACAGGTGCTCTTCTTCCTTGCCGCCGCGAATGGACCGCATGGAGCAGCTACCCGGGTAATTGGAGACGCGCGCCGGCGGATAGGTCCGTATGCCCTTGATCTGGATCTGGTCGCGGGAACTCATCGAATGCGACACGCTCTGGAAGTGCTCGTAATCGCCATTGAGCTGCGGTGGCCCGCAATTGGTGCCGTCGGACTTGAGGTTGCGCAGCTCGGTTTTCCCGTCCTTCACCGTGACCGGGCCGATGATGCTGCGCTTCCTGGCATCCCAGGTGAACTCGACCGTGATGCGGTCGATCACGTCCGCCTTGCCCTCGTAGTCACCGAGCACGACGGCCTCACGCCCGTTGTGCACGCCTTCCACGCGGTAGCTGACGACCTTGGCCGCAGACCATTTCTGCGCCACGGCAAAGTCCATGGAGCCTGCCTGCAAGGCCAGCAGGCCGACGAGAGCGGCGAAAATCCGGAGTGGGTATCTCATGGCACGGGACCTTGGCACGGCCGCG
>JAGRPO010000076.1 GCA_019449455.1 Betaproteobacteria bacterium
AGCAGTTCCCAGGAATCGATGGGCCGGTCGGCGTCGAGGACGATGTCGCGCGAGAGCACGACCTTGCGCACGGCCCCCGACTCGATCGCGCGCAGCGCCTGCAGGACCGCGCCCGTCCATCGCTCCCGCGCTTCTGGATGCACCGTTTCCGTCACGCGAATCGGCGATGGCGGCGGCGCGTCGTCGCCGGCCGCTCGGCGGATTCGCTCGACGATGCGCCTAGCCTCGGGCTCGGGCGTGCCGAGCACCGTCACCTCGGCGCGTCCCCTCGCCTGCCGCAGCAGCACGCGCGGCAGGACGAACCGGGCCGCCTCGCCGTCCGGCCAGCCGGGGTTCGCGCCGTGCCGCGGATCGAAGGCCAGGCCGCCGAAGTAGCGCACCATGCCCGGCTCGGGGGCGAGGCTCGCCAGGACTTTCAGCCGCTCCCGCGCCCGCGACACGATCTCCAGCGCGGCCGCGAAGCCGGCGCCGGCGGGCGCCACGAGGGAATCGATTTCGCCCAATGCGAGCCAGCGCTCACCTTCAGCCGAGGAATCCGACCAGCCGGCCTGCGGCAGGAACGCGGCACCCGTGCCCAGCCGCGCCGGCAGCGCGTAGACGTCCGCGCAATCGATGGACGCGCGGACGCCGACGGCGGGGAGGCCGGGCGCGAGCACCGGCGCCGACCTCACTACGTCATCCACGGGGATCCTCCGACCTCAATTTCGTCCGATCAAGCGCCAAGGGGCCGGTCGTCTTCATTGTTGGGACACGAATTATACAAACCGCAACCGCCGGGCACCTGTGCAGAATCAATTCGGGGCGGCCGCGGCAAGCATTAGAAAAACTTTTGCATCGGCTTCGGAAATCTCGGTTGTACCCGGCTTCGCTGCGGTGCAGCATTTCTCTTGTCGAAGCGCGTCCCGGCTGTCGGGGCGCACGACAACGCGAAAGAGAAGCCATGCGACTGAAAGTCACCTCCTCCAAGGTCGTCCTCGAGCCCGGCCAGGTCCTGTCCATCGACGACGCGAAGGGCGTTCGCATCTGCCCGCGCGGCGCCAAGGTCTGGGTCACCGAGGAAGGCGACTGCAGCGACTTCGTGGTCAATCCCGGCGAGGACTTCATCGTCTCCGGCAAGGGGCGCACCGTCGTCCAGGCCATCGACACCACGTGGGTCGACCTGAAGGAAGCCGCCTAACCGATCTCCTTCTTCAGCCAGGCCACGAAGGCCTGCGCCTCGGGACGCTCCGCCGCTCCCGGGGCGAAAACCGCGTGCATGGCGCGCGGAATCTGCATCCTCTTTCCGAATAGCGGCACGAGCTTGCCCTCCTGGACGAGCGAATCCACGATCGTGAGCCGCCCCAGCGCCACCCCCTGGCCGTGCAGCGCCGCGTTGATCACCTGGTCGTACTGGCCGTAGGTGAGCGCTCCCCCGGGCACGAGGTCCGGGATGCCGTTTGCCTCGAGCCAGGCGGCCCACGTGAGCCACGGCCAGCGCCCCTGCGGATCGTGCAGGTAGAGCATCACGTGCCTGGCGAGGTCCTCGGGCTTGTCGAGGGGCGCCTTCGCCTCCTCGAGATAGGCGGGGCTCGCCACCGGGCACATCCGCTCGCCCACCAGCCGCACCGATCCCGGCGGCTCGCGCCCTGAGGGAACGTCGCGAATCGCGACGTCGATACCCTCGCGCGCCAGGTCGAGCACCTCG
>JAGRPO010000077.1 GCA_019449455.1 Betaproteobacteria bacterium
GAGTTTCCGGTCCTCTTCGGCGCGTACTTCCTCATGGGCGCGCTCGGGGCCGGGCTCCTGCGCGAGGTGCTTCCCCGCTGGCTCGCGGTGATCGCCGGCACGGGAATCGTGATGGTGGCGTTCGCGAAGGAGCAGTTCTTCCTCCTGCCGCTCCTGCTCGTGGCTGCCGCGGCGCCGGGCCTCTGGGTGGCCTCGCGGCGCCCGGTGATCGTCCTCGCGGCTCTGGCGGCCCTGGCCGTCGCCTGGCACGCCTTGGTGCCGAGGTCGCCTTCGATCGCCTTCGCCAACCGCGCGGATACCTACCTCGGCGTGGTCCTGCCGGCCTCCGACGACCGGGGCGCCACGCTGTCTAAGCTGGGGCTTTCCGAGCCCTGCGGCCAGCTCTCCGGCGCCACGTGGTACCTGACGCGCGGCGCGAACCTTCGCGAGGAGTGCCCCGAGGTCCTGGCGCTCCGGAGCACCGCCTTCCTCACCCTGGTGTTCTCGGAGCCTCGGACGCTCGCCCGGGCGGTCGCGCGCGTGGCGCCTTCGACGCAGAACCCGCTTCCGGGGAACATCGGCATGGTGGCCCGGGAGCCGCTCGGGACGATCGCCACGAAGCCCTGGTGGCTGCGGTCGATCTGGGTGCCGGCCGCGATGCTGCTTCCCGCGGCCTGGTACCTCGGCCTGGTGTTGTTCGGACTCGCGCTGGTGTTCCCGGCGCTGGTGTTCTGGGCGGCGACCCTGCGTCGCGGGCCCGACGCCGATGCCCATCCCTTCGCCGCCCACGGGCTGATGCTCGTTCTCGTCGTGTGCTACTCGATGGCGACGACGGTATTCGGCGACGGGCTGGCGGAGAGCGCGCGCCACAACCTGCCGGGCTTCGTGGCGATGGCCGCGATCGCGGTCTTCGTCCCCTTCGCGCTCGACGGCATCGGCCGCGTCGGGCCGTGGCTGCGCGTCGCGGTCGGCGTGGCCTGCGTGGCGGCGATCGCGGGCGCCGTCTGGGCGACCGCCTGGGCACTGCGCCAGCCGATCGCGATCGGCGTGCTCGACGCGCCGCCGGGGCGCGAGGTTTCGCGGCAGGGATTCCTGCTGCGCGGCTGGGCGCTGGACCCATTGCGGGTTCGCGTCATTCGCATCCGGGTGGGCGACCAGGAGGCGAAGCTCGGCCGCGACGCGTTCTTCCCCAGCCCCGAGCTCTCGCGCATCTACGGGGGATATCCGGACGCCAAGTTCGCGAATTTCGAGTTCGCGGTGCCCGCCGCGTGGCTCGCGATGCCGCAGGTGCCGCTTCGCATCGAGGCGGAAAACGAGGCCGGGGTCGTCAGCGTCTTCGACGAGCGCAGGCTGCGGCCCGTCCCGTGAACGCCGGGGCCGTTCCATGACACCCGCGGCGGGAAAAGGCAGAATCGGCCCGATGATCGAGATCAGCGACCTGCGGCGGCAGAACGAACCGCACCGGAAGGAACTCCTCGCCGCCCTGGAATCGGTGCTCGATTCGGGCCATTTCATCCTCGGGGAGCGCGTGCGCCGCTTCGAGGAAGGGTTCGCCGCATACCTCGGCTGCGCGCAGGCGATCGGCGTGGCGAACGGCACCGACGCGCTTGAGCTCGCCTTGCGCGCGGTCGGCGTCGTCGCGGGCGACCGCGTGGCCACGGTGGCCAACGCTGGCGGGTACGCGACGACGGTGATCCTTGCGTGCGGCGCGCAGCCGCTCTACATGGACGTCGGTCGGGATACGGCGCTCGTCGATCCGGAAGATGCCGCGCGCGCCATCCGGTCGAAGCCGCGGGCCGTCGTCGTCACCCATCTTTTTGGCCGGCTCGCTCCCGTCGAGGCGATCGTCGCCGAGGCGCGAGGGGCGGGCGTGGCGGTCGTGGAAGATTGCGCCCAAGCGCACGGGGCGCGCCGCGGGAAGACATTCGCGGGGGCTTTCGGCGACATCGGCTGCTACAGCTTCTATCCCACCAAGAACCTCGGGGCGCTGGGCGACGGCGGCGCGCTCGTGACGAGCGATTCCGTGCTGGCCGGGCGGCTGCGGCGGCTGCGGCAGTACGGCTGGGAAGGCAAGTACCGCGCGGTGGAGGAGGGCGGGCGCAATTCCCGGCTCGACGAGCTGCAGGCGGCGGTGCTCGAGGCGAAGCTCGCGCATCTCGACGCGGAAAACGCGCGGCGCCGGGAGATCGCGCAGCGTTACGCCCGCGAA
>JAGRPO010000078.1 GCA_019449455.1 Betaproteobacteria bacterium
ACGCCGGCCTCGCCGCCCACGCTCGCGGCATAGCCGAAGGAGCGGCCGAGGAAGACGAACTTCGCGCCCAGGGCCAGGGCCTTGAGGACGTCCGTGCCTCGCCGCACGCCGCTGTCGAACATCACGGGCACCGATGGGCACGCGGCCACGATCTCCGGCAGCACGCGCAAGGGGGCGACGGACCCGTCCAGCTGGCGCCCGCCGTGGTTGGAGACGATGAGGCCGTCGGCCCCGCGCTCGACCGCGATGCGGGCATCGTCCGGGTGCAGCACTCCCTTCACGACGACGCGCCCCTTCCACATCGCGCGGATCTTCGAGAAGTGGTTCCAGTCGAGGTCGCCGCGGTCGGAGTAGTCGCGCAGCACGTTGGGCGAGAGGATGGGCGCGCCGCGCGTGGCGAAGTTGTTCTCGAAGTGCGGCATGCCGTGCCGGACGATCGTGCGCAGGAACGTGCCGAAGGTCCAGCCCGGCCGGATGAGCCCGTCCCAGGCCAGGCGAGGCGTCGGGCGAAGCGGCGTGGAGAAGCCGGCGCGCACGTTGTTCTCGCGGTTGCCGGCCATGGGCACGTCCACGGTCACCACCAGGGTCTTGTAGCCCGCGGCGGCAATGCGCTCGACGAGCGGCACGAAGCGCGCCTCGTCGCCGGTGAGGTAGGCCTGGAACCAGGAGTCCGGCGCCGCCTGCGCGACGTCCTCCAGGCGGATGAGCGAGGAACCGCTCATCGCGAAGGGAATGTCGGCCTCGCGCGCCGCCTTCGCGAGCACCAGGTCGCCGCGATAGGCGTAGAGCGCCGCGATGCCGATGGGCGCGATGCCGAAGGGCGTGGCGTACTCGTGCCCGAAGAGGGTCGTCGCCGCCGTTCGCCGCGACACGCCCTTGAGCACCCGCGGGACCAGGCTCCACTCGTTGAAGACCGACCGGTTGTCCGCGCGCGAGACGTTGTCCTCGACGCCGCCGCTCAGGTAGGCGAACACGGGGCGCGGCAGGTGGCGGCGGGCGGCCTCCTCGAAGTCGTCGAGGGAAAGGATGCCGCGAAATCGGGAGGGAACGGGTGCGGGTGCGCTCATGGCTTTCTTCTGGGTTGGAATCACGGGGCGGCGGGCGCGATCGTCACGTCGCCCTGGCCGCTTTCCTTCAGGGCGCGCTCGACGAAGCCCGATCGCTTGGCGTCCTCGATGAAGGCCGCGAGCCAGGCCGCGGCCGCCGGGCGCCCTTTCGGGACGCCGGAAGCCTGGCGGATCGTCATGAAGCTCTCCGCGAGCACGCGCAGGCCGTCGTGGGAGGCCGCGTACTTCTCGAGGGGCTGGCGCACGCCCGCCGCGGCGTCGAGCCCCTGCGCGATGAAGAGGTCGATCGCGGCGCCGGAGGAAGGCACGCGCTCGAGCGTCGCCCTCCTGATCTCGCGGGTGAGGTAGAGGTCGTAGGCCGTCTTGTTCCCTACCGCGATGCGGCCGCCCTCGCGATCGAGCTCGGCCACGCCCCTGTACGTCGCATCGGCGCGCACGAGGTAAGTGCCCTCGATGTGGGCGTAGGGCGCGGTGAAGTCGATGTCGGTCGCGCGCGCGGGATCGACGGCGAGGAAGGCCACGTCCCACGCGCCCTCCTTCACCGCGTCGGCCATCTTCCCGGCCGTGTCGAAGGTGAGGAACTTCACCGGCAATCCCAGCCGGCGCGCGATCTCGCGGCCCAGCGAGGGACCCACGCCCTTCGGGTCGCCCCCGTCCTGGCCCTTCTGCGCGATGACGGGGTTGCCGAGGTTGATGCCCACGCGCAGCACGCCGGTGGGCGCGATCTCCGGCGGCGGAACGCGCACCCAGCCCTCCATGAGGCGTCGCGCGCTGCGGCTCATCACCGCCTTGGTCACCATCCACTCGCCTTCGCGCCGGGTGGCCTGCGCGCCCACCGCGAGCGTCCCCGAGGCGTGGCCGAATCGCACGAGCGCCGGATCGGTGCCGGGACGAAGCGCGCGCTGCACGATGGTGCCGGGGACGGCGCCGGCCGCGGCGATGGCCACGGCGCCGGTCCCCGTCATCGCGTGGTGGAGCTTGCCCATGGAAACGATGCGCGCCGTGAGCGCGATGTCGGCCGCGTCCACCGCCTTGCCGTTGGAGGCCCGGAAGGACTGCGGCGGCGAGACGAAAGCGATCTTGGGCGTTGCGGGCCGGCTCCTCGTGGCCTCGTCCGCGCTTGCCGCGAGCCCCATGGCCACCGCTCCCTGCGCGCGAACGGCCTCGCACTTCGCGAGCAGCGCCGCGTCACCGTTCACCGCGTCCGGAAGCTCCGTTCCCTCGAGCCCCAGCGCAGCCGCCTCGACGAATACAGTGGGGTTGCCGGCGGTGATGAGGGTTGCCTCCACCTTGCCGAGGCCGGGCACCTCCAGCGTGTCCACCACGTTGCCCGTGGGGAACATCGCGCCGCCCTCGTCGCCCTCCTCGCCCCCGCCCAGGTCCAGGTAATCCAGCCGGATCTCCGCCGAGGGAAAGGTCACGCCGTCCAGCTCGAAGTCGCCCTCCTCCACAACCGCGCCGTCCTGCATCGGGACGTGCGCGACGATGCGCTTGCCGACGTTGGCCTGCCAGATGCGGACCACCGCGGTGCCGTCGCGCGGGGCATCGACCAGGCCCTCGGAGATCGCGAACGGTCCCACGGCGCCCGTGAGGTTTCCGCAGTTGCCGGACCAGTCGATGACCGGCCGGTCGATGGCCACCTGGCCGAAGGTGTAGTCGACATCGCAGTCGGGACGCGAGGACCTCGCCAGGATCACGATCTTGCTGGTGCTGGAGGTGGCCGCCCCCATCCCGTCGATCTGCTTGCCGTAGGGATCGGGGCTGCCGATCGTGCGCAGGAGCACGCGGTCTCGCTCGTCGGGGTCCTGCGGCAGGTCTTCGGCAAGGAAGAAGACGCCCTTGCTGGTGCCGCCGCGCATGTAGACGGCGGGGATGCGGAGCTGGGTCATGGGGTGAAATGATAGCCTTTGATCTGTCCGCGATCCGCGCACCGCCCGTACCAGCCCTGGAGAATTTCCTTGCACGCCATCCTGTCCCGAGCCGTCCTCGCCGTCCTCGCCACCCTGCTCCCCGCCGCCGCCTTGGCGCAGTCGCCCATGCGCGTCGTCATCCCCGCCGAGGCGGGCACCGCCTGGGACCGCGCCGGCCGGGCCCTGGGCTCCGGGCTCCTCGCCGTGAAGGCCGCCACCCAGGTCGAGTACGCCAACCGGGGCGGCGCCGGCGGGACGCAGGCCCTGGCGGGGTTCCTCCAGTCGGCGAAGAACGACCCGGACGCCCTCTTCGTGGCGGGCCAGGACCTCGTCATTGCCGCCGAGTTCGACGCCACCGCGCCGCGCCTGCAGGACGCCACGCCGGTGGCGCGCGTCGCGCTCAGCCACTTCGCTGTCTTCGTTCCCGCCGGATCCCCCCACCGGTCCATGGCCGACCTCGCGCGCGCCTTGAAGGCCGATCCCGCGGCCATCGCCTGGGACGCGGGCGCACGCGGCAGCGCCGAGCACCTGCTGCTCGCCTACCTTGCCAAGACCGTCGGCGCGGACCCGTCGAAAGTTCGCCTGGCCCCCTCTGCGCAGGCGGCCACGGCGGGCGTGGGCAAGCTGCGCGAGGTCGCCGAGGCCGTGAAGTCCGGCCGCGTGCGGGCCCTGGCCGTCACTTCCCCCGCGGCCACGGGCGGGATCGCCTCGCTCAAGGAGCAGGGCATCAACCTCGTGTTCGCCAACTGGCACGGGCTCTTCGCCGGGCCGGGGCTGCGCCCCTCGCAGCGCGACGAGCTTCTCGCGAAGGCGAAGGCCGCGCTCGACACCCCGGGATGGAAGGCGCTCCTCGCGTCCGAGGGCTGGACGCCGGTGTGGCTGCAGGGATCGGACTACGCCCGCTTCCTCGACGAGGAGACGCGAAGCCTCGGCTACCTCGCCCGGTCCCTGGGGCTTCGTCCGCGCCGCTAGCCGCGATGGCCGAGAGCGCGCTCCTGCGCTTCTACCGCCGCGCCGGCGGCGACCATCGCGGCCGCGGCCTCGACGACATCCGCGCCTTCGACACCGCGCGGCTGGAAGGCACGCACGATTTCATCCAGTGGCTCTTTCCCCTGCCCGAGCCCAGCGGCGCGAGCGCGCACGCGCCGATCCTCACGCGCGAGGACATCGCGGCCTTCACGGCCGATCCGACGCTGCGCGAGGAGCTTCGCAAGTCGCTGGACGCGATGCTCGCGTTCTACGGGCTGGAACGCCGCGGCTCGGGGGAGGAGACCGCCATCACCCGCGCGCCCGGCTACGCGTCGCGCAGCGCCGAGTGGCTGGACCGCCCGCACAATTTCCTGCGCATCAGCCGCATCCTGCGCTGCCTCGCGCTGCTGGGATGCAGGCCGGAAGCGCGCGCGCTCCTCGCCTGCCTGGAGGAGGTCGTCAGGGAAAACGGCTGGGCCGTGGGTTCCGACACCCTGGGCTACTGGCGCAGGGCCGCCGCCTCCTAGCGCCTGCCCCGCTCCCGCGGCAGCGGCAGGCGGATGGTGGGGTCGTTCTTCACCTCCTCGATCACCGCGAAGGTGTGCGTCTCGCGCACGGCCGGAAGCTCGACCAGCACCTTGGTGAGGACCTCGCGGTAGACGGCCATGTTCTCGACGCGCACCTTGATGAGGTAGTCGAAGCCGCCCGCCACCATGTGGCATTCCACGATCTCGGGAATGCCCGCCACGGCGCTCGCGAAGCGCTTGAAGGCGTCGCTCGTGGTCCGGTCGAGCTTGATCTCCACGAAGACGACCATCGCCTGCCCGAGCCGTCCGGGGTCGAGGACCGCGCGGTAGCCCAGGATGTAGCCGGCCTGCTCGAGGCCCCTGACCCGCACGAGGCAGGCGGCCGGGCTCAAGTGGCAGCGGCTCGCGAGCGCCACGTTGGTGATGCGGCCATCGCGCTGCAATTCCATGAGGATGCGGCGATCGGTGACATCGATTGTTCGTTCGTTCATGCGTTTCACCATGCTTGCTTCGTCCTGGCGGCCATTTTGCCATTGTTTCGCCTGCCGAAAGGCTCGATAACAAGACGTTTGCCCGCGAGAGGCATGCTACGCTTTCCGCCCCATGACGACCCCGAATCCGCCCGCCCTCGCCCGCCGCGGCTCGCCGCTCCGGGAAGCCATCACCGCCGCGTACCGCCGCGCCGAACCCGATGCCGTCGCCGCGATGCGCCCGGCCGCCACGTTCGACGAGGCCGCGCTGGCCCGCATCCGCTCCCGCGCCGGCGTCCTCGTGCAGCGCGTGCGCGACGAGCGCTCCGGCGCCTCCGGCGTGGACGCGCTGATGAGCGAGTTCAACCTGTCGTCGGAGGAAGGCATCGCGCTCATGTGCCTGGCCGAGGCGCTGCTTCGCATCCCCGACACCGGCACCGCCGACCGCCTGATCCGCGACAAGCTCTCGCGCGGCGACTGGCGATCCCATGTCGGCGGCAGCCAATCGCTTTTCGTCAACGCCGCCTGCTGGGCGCTGGTCGTGTCGGGCGCGCTCGCCCGCGCGGAACCCGAGCCGAGGGGCCTGGACGGCGCGCTCACGGCCCTCCTCGGGCGGGCCGGCGAGCCGGTGATCCGCGCGGCGACCCGGGCCGCGATGGGATACCTGGGCTCCCAGTTCGTGCTGGGCGAGACGATCGGCGAGGCGCTGTCGAAAGCGCGCCGGAAGGAAGCGCGCGGCTACCGCTACTCCTTCGACATGCTGGGCGAGGCGTCGATGACGATGGCGGACGCCGACCGCTACCGCGAGATCTACCTCGAGGCGATCGACGCGGTGGGACGCTCCTCGGCCGGGCGCGGCATCTACGCGGGGCCCGGCGTCTCGGTGAAGCTCTCGGCGTTGCACCCACGCTACTCGCGCGCCCAGCACGGCCGCGCGATGGCGGAGCTGCTGCCGCGGCTCAAGGAGCTCATGGCGGCCGCGAAGCGCCGCGACATCGGCCTCACCGTCGACGCCGAGGAGGCCGACCGGCTGGAGCTCTCCCTCGACCTGCTCGAGGCGCTCGCCTTCGACCCGGATCTCGCCGGCTGGAACGGCTTCGGCTTCGTGATCCAGACGGTGCAGAAGCGCGCCCCGAACGTCGTCGACTGGGCGCTCGATCTCGCGCGGCGAAGCGGGCGGCGCCTCATGATCCGGCTCGTGAAGGGCGCGTACTGGGATTCCGAGGTGAAGCGCGCGCAGGTCGCCGGCCATGACGACTACCCGGTGTTCACGCGCAAGAGCCACACGGACATCGCCTACCTCGCCTGCGCCCGCAAGCTCCTGGCCGAGCCGGCGCTCGCGTTCCCGCAGTTCGCCACGCACAACGCCGCCACGCTCTGCCAGGTGATGGAGCTGGCGGGGGAGAACCGGGACTTCGAGTTCCAGTGCCTGCACGGCATGGGCGAGACGCTCTACGACCAGGTGGTCGGCGCGAGCGAGTTCGGCCTGCCCTGCCGCATCTACGCCCCCGTCGGCACGCACGAGACGCTGCTCGCCTACCTGGTGCGGCGGCTCCTCGAGAACGGCGCCAATTCCTCCTTCGTGAACCAGATCGTGGATCCGGGCGTCCCGCTCGAGCGCCTGCTCGAGGACCCGGTCACCGCCGCCATGCCGTTCCGCGGCAGCCCCCATCCGCGCGTCCCCGCCCCGCCGGCGCTGTATCCGGATCGCCGCAATTCGAGCGGCATCGATCTCACCGACGAGCACGCGCTCGCCTCCCTCGATGCGGCGCTCGCGGCGGCCGCGGCGCAGTCGTGGGTCGCCGCGCCGATGCCGGCTCACGGCACGTCGCCCGCCGGCTCGGGCGCTGTTGCCGCCGTGCACAACCCCGCGCGCGCGCACGAAGTCGTGGGGCTGTGCACCGACGCCACCCCGGCCGACATCGATCGCGCACTCGCGCTGGCGCGCGGGGCCGATGCCTGGCGGTCGAGCGCTGCCGGGGAGCGCGCGCGCATCCTGGAGCGGACCGCGGATCTCCTCGAGGAAAATGCCGCGCGCCTCGTCCACCTCGCCGTTCGCGAGGCCGGCAAGACGCTTCCGAACGCCGTCGGCGAGGTCCGCGAGGCGGTCGACTTCTGCCGCTACTACGCGTTGCGCATTCGCGAGGAACCCCCCGGCGAGCCCCTCGGCGTGGTGGCGTGCATCAGCCCCTGGAATTTCCCGCTGGCGATCTTCCTGGGCCAGGTCGCCGCCGCGCTGGCCGCGGGCAACGCCGTCATCGCCAAGCCCGCGGAGCAGACGCCCCTCATCGCGGCCGAGGCCGTCCGTCTCCTGCGGCAAGCCGGCCTGCCCGCCGAGGCGCTGCAGTTCCTTCCCGGCCCGGGCGAGACGGTGGGCGCCGCGCTGGTGGCCGACCCGCGCGTGGACGGCGTGGTGTTCACGGGCTCGACCGAGGTCGCGGCGATCATCCACCGCACGCTCGCCGCGCGCGGCAACGTCGCGCTGATCGCGGAAACCGGCGGCCAGAACGCCATGATCGTCGATTCCTCCGCGCTGCCCGAGCAGGTGGTGGCCGACGTGCTCGCTTCCGCCTTCGACAGCGCCGGCCAGCGCTGCTCAGCGCTTCGCGTCCTCTGCCTGCAGGAGGAGATCGCCGGGCGCGTCCTGCCCATGCTCGCGGGCGCGATGCGGGAGCTGGCCGTCGGCGATCCCGCCCTGCTCGAAACCGACGTCGGCCCGATCATCGACGCGGCCGCGAAAGCGGGACTGGACGCCCATGTCGCCCGTCTCGAGAAGACCGCGAAGCTCGTCGCGCGCACGCCGGTGCCGGCCGGGCTCGCGGGGCACTTCGTCGCGCCCGTCGCCTTCGAGATCGGCTCGATCGCCGAGCTCGATCGCGAAGTGTTCGGGCCCGTCCTGCACGTGCTGCGGTTCCGGGGCGGCGAGCTGGCCAGGGTCGTGGACGACGTGAACGCCACCGGCTTCGGCCTCACCCTCGGCATCCACAGCCGCCTCGATTCCACGATCGATTTCATCCTCGACCGCGCGCGCGCCGGAAACGTCTACGTGAACCGCAACATCGTGGGCGCCGTGGTCGGCGTGCAGCCCTTCGGCGGCGAAGGCAAGTCCGGCACCGGCCCCAAGGCCGGCGGCCCGGTCTACCTGCGCGCGTTGGCGCGCGGGCCCGTGACCGGCGCCTGGCTTCCCGACGTCGCGCCGCCCGGCGCGGCCGCCGCGCCTGCCGCCGGGTTCGACGACGCGGTCGCGGCACTGGCCGCCGCCGCGCCCGGCCTCGGGTCGCTCGATCGCCTGCCGGTGCTCGCCGCGCTCGGACGCCAGGGCGGCGACGCCGTCGCATCGCTCGCGAAGGACCTCGCCGCGGCCGTCGAGGAGGGCCGCGAGCGCGAGCTGGCCGGGCCCACGGGAGAGCGCAACACGTGGCGGACGCACTCGCGCGGCCTCACGGTCGCGATGGGCGACGAAGGCGATCACGCGATGGCGTGGCTCGCGCAGGCGATGGCCGCGATCGCCGCGGGCAATCCTGTTCTGCTCGCTGCGCCCGGCAACGCGTCCACCGCATCGCGAATCGCCGCGTGGGTACGCTCCGCCGGCTGGCCGGCGATCGCCGCCGCGCCAGCGGCCGTGCACGCCTGGGCGAAGCTGCCTGCCCTCGCGGCGGTCATGGCGGGAAGCGCGACGCTAGCCGCCGTTGCATGCGCCGCCGTCTCGGCGAGGGACGGGGCGCGGATCCCGGTCGTCGAGCCCTGCGGCCCGGCGTGGCGCTACCCGGTATGGCGCCTCGAAACGGAGCGCACGGTCTCGGTCAACACGGTCGCCGCCGGCGGCAATGCGCACTTGCTGGCGCAGATGGACTGACGGGAAGCGCTCGCCCCGCCGCGCCGTTCAGGCAGGCTGTTCCTGCGCGACGAGGCCGCGCTTTGCCAGCATCGGCCCGACGCTCGGGTCGCGCCCGCGGAACCCCCGGAACGCCTCGGCGGGATCGAGGGTCGCGCCCGTCGAGTAGACGTAGCGATGAAGCCGGGCGGCCGTTTGCGCGTCGAAGGGATCGCCCGCCTCGACGAAGGCGCCGTGCCCGTCGGCGTCCAGGACCTCGGCCCACAGGTAGACGTAGTAGCCCGCCGCGTACGAGGAACCGGAGAAGAGGTGGCTGAAGTGCGGCAGGCGGTGGCGCATCACGATCTCGCGCGGCATCCCGATCCGCGCGAGCTCCGCCGCCTCGAACTCCGCGATGTCCACGCCGCCGGCATCGGGGCGGGCGTGCAGCGCCATGTCGACGAGCGCGCAGGCGGTGTACTCCACCGTCTCGAATCCCTGGTTGAAGCGGCGCGCCCGCTTGAGCGCCATGACCATCTCCGGCGGGATGGGCTCGCCCGTCTCGTGGTGCAGCGCGTGCTTCGCGAGCACGGCCGGCTCGAACGCCCAGTGCTCGAAGATCTGCGAGGGCAGCTCCACGAAGTCGCGCAGCACCTGCGTTCCCGAGAGGCGCTCGTAGGTCACCTGCGACAGCAGGCCGTGCAGGCCGTGCCCGAATTCGTGGAAGAGCGTGCGCACGTCGTCGGCGGACAGCAGCGTGGGCCCGCCCTCGGGCCCGCGGGCGAAGTTGTTGTGGTTCGCGATGATGGGCAGCGTCTCGCCGCCGGCGCGCGACTGCCAGCGATAGGCGCTCATCCACGCGCCGCTGCGCTTGGCCGGGCGCGCGTAGTTGTCGCTGAGGAAAAGGCCCACCGCGCGCCCGTCCGCGCCGCGCACTTCGAAGGCGCGCACGTCCGGGTGGTAGGCGCGGATGTCGGGGCGCTCCTCGAACTCGAGGCCGAAGAGCCGGCGCGCCGTGTCGAAGGCGGCCGGAAGCATCCGCTCCAGCGAGAAGTAGGGTTTCAGCTTCGAGTCGTCCAGGCCGTATCGCGCCTCGCGCAGCTTTTCGGCGTAGTAGCGCCAGTCCCACGGCTCGATCGCGTGGGTCTCGCCCATGGCGCGCGCCTGCGCGGCGAGCGCGTCGCGCTCCTGCGCCGCCCGGGCCTTGGCCGGCTCCCACACCTGCTCGAGGAGTGCCGCCACCGCGCCGGGGGTGCCGGCCATGCGGTCCACGAGCGCGTAGTCGGCGTAGTTCGAGTAGCCGTGCAGGCGGGCCTGCTCGTTGCGCAAGGCGAGGATCTCGCGCGCGACCGGCCCGTTGTCGTGCCGGCCCTCGTTGCCGCCGCGGCCGATCCACGCCTTGAACGCCTTTTCGCGGAGGTCGCGCCGGCTGGAGAACGTGAGGAACGGCACGACGAGCGAGCGCGACAGCGTGATGGCCCAGCCGCCGGCTTCCCCGCCCGCCTGCGCCGCCTCCCGGGCCGCCGCGCGCAGCCATTCGGGAAGTCCCGCGAGGTCTTCCGCGCCGCGCAACGCGATCCTGATGCCGGCCTCGTCGGCCAGCACGTTCTGGCTGAACCGCGTCGAGAGCTCGGCGAGCCGCTCGACGATGCCCGCCAGGCGCGCCTTGCCCGCCTCCGGCAGCCGGGCGCCCTGGAGGACGAAATCGAGGTGCACCCGGTCGAGGAGCCGCCGCTCTTCCTGCGCGAGGCCGAGCTCGCCGCGGCGCCCGTGAAGCGCGTCGATGCGGGCGAAAAGCCCGGGGTGCAGCGCGATCGCGCTGTGGTGCGCGGCGAGGCGCGGGGCCATCTCGCGCTCGGCCGCCTGGAGCGCGGGCGAAGCCTCGGCCCGCGTGAGGTTCACGAAGAGCGGCTCGATGCGGGCGAGCTCCCTTCCCGCCGCGTCGAAGGCGGCTACCGTGTTCTCGAAGGTCGGCGGCTGCGCGCAGGCCGCGATCGCGTCCACTTCCGCGCGATGCGCGCGCAGCGCGTGGTCGAACGCCGGAACGAAGTGCTCGGCGCGGATCGCCGCGAATGGCGGCATGCCGAAGGGCCCGTCCCAGGCCTGGAGCAGCGGATTTGGCGCGTGGTCGGTCAAGTGGGCCTCCGGCATCGTCGGTTCAGGGTGGGGCGGGAGATTCGAATCCCATGAGGCGGAACAACGGCTCCAGGGCTTCCCCCAGGATCTCGGCGTCGAATTCCGGATCGCGCGCGGCCCGCACCACGAGACCCTCGATCACGCACTGCATGAGAACTCCGCGGGCGCGGGCGACGTCCTCCGGAAGGCCCAGACCGCCCTCCTCCCGGCCGCGGCGCAGCCAGCGCTCGAAATCCGTGCGCGTAAGCGTATCCGAAGTCCGGATCGCGCGCGCCATCTCGGGGGCGCGAGTGGCCTCGGCGCTCATTTCGAGGAAGAGCGCCGCGTTCATCACCCCCGCGCTGCCCGTCTGCCACAGGCGGAACTTCTCGAGGACCTTCGCCGGGAAGTCGGCATCCGTGTAGAGCTCCTCGATCTTCGCCCGCTTGCCCTCCAGCTCGCGCGCGATGATCGCGAGCATGATGGCGTTCTTGCTCTCGAAGTAGCGGTACATGAGGCCGGCGCTCATGTCGGCGGTCTCGGCGATCGCCGCCATGCTGGCGCCGTGGAAGCCCTGCTCGACGAAGCACTTCTGCGCCGCGTCGAGGATTCGCTCGCGCTGGCTCTCGGCGCGCGCCTCGGCCTGCGCCGAGCGGCGGCGGACCGCGCTCACGGGCTCCTCTCCTTCCACCCGCCGCCCAGGGCCTTGTAGAGCGTCACGCGGTTGGCCTGCTCCGCGCGGCGAGTGGCCACGAGGCCCTGCTGCGCCGCGTAGAGGGTGCGCTGCGCGTCCAGGAGCACGAGGTAGCTGTCGCGGCCCGCCTCGTAGCGCGAACGCGAGAGCCTGTCGGCGTTTGCCGCGGCCTCCACGAGCGACTCCTGCGCCCGGCGCTGCTCCGCCAACGCGCGCGAAAGGACCAGCGCGTCCGCCACCTCGCGGAAGCCCGCCTGGATGGCCTTCTCGTATTGCGCGAGGGCGATGTCGCGGTCGGCCGTCGCCGCGTCGAGGTTCGCGGCGAGGCGCCCGCCCTGGAAGATCGGGACCTGGATCGACGGCATCACGCTCCAGGCGAACGAGCCGCCCCTGAAAAGCCCCGAGAGCTCGTCGCTTGCCGTGCCGACGGCGCCGGTGAGCTTGATGGAGGGGAAGAAGGCCGCCCGGGCCGCGCCGATGTTGGCGTTGGCCGCGCGCAGCGCGTGCTCGGCGCGCAGGACGTCGGGACGGCGCAGCAGCGCTTCGGAGGGAAGCCCGGCCGGCACCGCCTCGAGGACGGACACCGGCGTGGCGAAGCCGGCGGGCAGCAGCGACTCCTCCACCGGGGCGCCGACCAGCAGCGCCAGGGCGTTGGCGTCATTGGCCGCCAGCCCGCCGTAGCGCGCCGCGTCGGCGCGCGCCGTCTCCACCGTCGTGCGCGCCTGGTTCAACTCGAGCCCGGAGACGGCGCCCAGCTCGTGGCGCTTGCGCGTGAGCCCGAAGGCCGCTTCCTGGTTGGCGAGGGTGGCCTGCGCCACGCGCAACTGTTCCCGGTCGGCCGCCAGCGCAAGGTACGCATTGGCCACTTCCGCCACGAGGGAGAGCTGCGCGCCGCGCCTGGCCTCCTCCTGCCCGAAGTACTGCTCCAGCGCCGCCTGGCTGAGGTTGCGCACGCGCCCGAACAGGTCGATCTCGAACTCCGTGATGCCGAGGTTCACGGTGTAGGCATCGCTCACGTCGCGGTGGTCTCCGCCGGTGCGCACGAGCGCTCCCGCAACGCCGACAGACGGCACGCGGTCTGCCCGCTGGATGCGGTAGATCGCCCGCGCCCGCTCGACGTTGAGCACGGCCACGCGCAGGTCGCGGTTGGTCTCCAGCGCCTTCGCGATGAGTTGCGCGAGCTTCGGGTCGGTGAAGAAATCGCTCCAGCCCACGTCGGCAACGCCGGCGACGGGCATCGCGCCCGCGGTCGGCGAGGTCGCGCTGCCGGTCCACTGCGCCGGGATTCCCGGGTTCGCTTCGGGAAGCGCGGGCTCGAGCATCGCGCAGCCGCTGGCGGCGAGAGCCGCCGCGAGCGCAGCCAGGGTGCCGACGTTCCTACTCATGGGACGGCCCTCCTTCGACTTGCGCCGGCGCCGCCGGCTCCTTCTGCCCGAAGAGGCGGAAGATGACGACGAAGAAAAGCGGGATGAAGACGACGCCGAGGAAGGTGCCCACGGCCATGCCTCCCAGCACGCCCGTGCCGATGGCGCGCTGCGCCCCGGACCCGGCGCCGGTCGCCTTGGCGAGCGGCATCACGCCGAGCCCGAAGGCGATCGAGGTCATGAGGATGGGCCGCAGGCGGTCGCGCCCTGCGGCCACCACCGCCTCGATCACGTCCATGCCCTTGTCGAGGTTCTCCTTGGCGAACTGGACGATGAGGACCGCGTTCTTGCTCGACAGCCCCACGGTCGCGAGCATCGCCACCTGGAAATACACGTCGCGCTCGTAGCCGCGCAGCATCGTGGCGAGCACCGTGCCGAGGATGCCCAGCGGCACCACCATCAGCACCGCCGTCGGCACGGTCCAGCTCTCGTAGAGCGCCGCGAGGCAGAGGAACACGACCAGGATGGAGAGCGTGTAGAGCATCGGCGTCTGCGCGCCGGCCGCGCGTTCCTGGTAGGAGGCGCCCGTCCACTCGAGGCCCACGCCCTTCGGCAATTGCGCGACCAGGCGCTCGACTTCCGCCATGGCGTCTCCCGAGCTCACGCCCCGCGCGGCCTCGCCGTTGATCTGCATGGCCGGCACGCCGTTGTAGCGCTCCAGGCGCGGCGAGCCGTAGGCCCAGCGCGAGGTGGCGAACGCGGTGAAGGGCACCATCTCGCCCTTCGCGTTCCTCACCGACCAGCGGTGGAAGTCCTCCGGCACCATGCGGAAAGGCGCGTCGGCCTGCACGATCACGCGCTTCACGCGCCCGCGGTCGATGAAGTCGTCGATGTACTGGCTGCCCCAGGCCACGGAGAGCGTGGCGTTGATGTCGGCGTCGGCGAGCCCCAGCGCGCCCGCCTTGGCGGTGTCGATGTCGATGCGGAACTGCGGGGTGTCTTCCTGGCCGTTGGGCCGGACCTTGGCCAGCAGCTTGCTCTTGGCGGCCGCGCCGAGGAACTGGTTCCTCGCCTGGGTGAGCGCGTCGTGGCCCATGCCGACGGTGTCCTTGAGGAAGAACGAGTAGCCGCCCGACACGCCGAGCTCGGGAACCGCCGGCGGCGAGAAGGCGAACACGAACGCGTCCTTGATCTGCATGAAGTTGCCCATCGCGCGCCCGGCGACGGCCTCGACGGACTGTTCGGGTCTTTCGCGCTCCGACCAGTCCTTGAGGCTCACGAACGCCACCCCCGTGTTCTGGCCGAAGCCGCCGAAGCTGAAGCCCTGCACGGTGAAGAGCGACTTGACCGTGTCCTTCTCGTTCTCGAGGAAGTGCTGCTCGACCTTCTTGATCACCTCCATCGTGCGCTCCTGGGTCGCGCCCACCGGGCCCTGCACCTGGGCGAAGAGCACGCCCTGGTCCTCGGCCGGCAGGAACGCCGTGGGGATGCGCAGGAACAGCACCACCATCACCGCGGCCATCACCAGGAACACCGCGAAGAAGCGCTTCGAGCGGCTCACCATGCCGCGCACCGACTTCTGGTAGCTGCCGTTGCCCCGGTCGAACACCTTGTTGAACCAGCCGAAGAAGCCGGAATCGGAGGCGTGGTGGCCCTTCTCGATGCGCACCATCATGGTCGCGCAGAGCGCCGGCGTGAGCACGATCGCCACGAGCACGGACAGCGAGATGGCCGAGACGATCGTCGCCGAGAACTGGCGGTAGATGACGCCCGTGGACCCGCCCAGGAACGCCATCGGCACGAAGACGGCCGCGAGGATCATGCCCACGGCGACCAGGGCGCCGGTGATCTGGTCCATGGACTGGCGCGTGGCTTCCAGCGGCGTGAGGCCCTGCTCGCTCATCACGCGCTCCACGTTCTCGACCACCACGATGGCGTCGTCCACCAGCAGGCCGATGGCGAGCACCATGGCGAACATGGTGAGCATGTTGATCGAGTAGCCCAGCGCGGCGAGGACGGCGAACGTGCCCAGCAGCACCACCGGCACGGCGATCGTCGGGATGAGGGTCGCGCGGAAGTTCTGCAGGAAGAGGTACATCACCACGAAGACGAGGAAGACCGCCTCGAGGAGCGTCTTCACCACCTCCTTGATCGAGGCGGTGACGAACGGCGTGGTGTCGAACGGGATCACCGCCTTGAGGCCCGCCGGGAAGGAGGGCTCGAGCTGCTTGACCAGCGCTTCCAGGCGCTGCGCCGTGGCGAGCGAGTTGGCGCCCGTGGCGAGCGAGATCGCCACACCCGTGGACGGCTGCCCGTTGTAGCGGGCGATGATGCTGTAGTCCTCGGCGCCCAGCTCCACCCGCGCCACGTCGCCCAGCGTGAGCGCCGAGCCGTCGGCGCGGCTCCTCACCACGATGGCGCGGAACTGCTCGGGGGTCTGCAGGCGGTCCTGCCCGGTGATGGTCGCGTTGAGCTGCTGGCCGGGGATGGCGGGCGTGCCGCCGAGCTGGCCCACGGCGACCTGCGCGTTCTGCGCGCGGATCGCGGCGATGACCTCGGCCGTCGAAAGCCGGTAGGTGTCGAGCTTGCCGGGGTCGAGCCAGACGCGCATGGCGTAGCGCGCGCCGAACACCCGCACGCTGCCCACGCCGTCGACGCGGCTGATCGGGTCCGCGATCGTCGCCTTGATGTAGTCGGCGATGTCGCGCTGGGCCATGCTGCCGTCCTGGGAGACGAAGCCCATGACCATGAGGAAGCCGGGGTTCGCCTTGCTCACGGTGATGCCCTGCTGCTGCACGATCTGCGGCAGCGACGGGGTCGCGACCGCGAGCTTGTTCTGCACCTGCACCTGCGCGGTGTCGGGGTTGACCGCGCTGTCGAAGGTGAGCGTGATCGTCGAGACGCCGGTGGCCTCGCTCGTCGAGGACATGTAGAGCAGCCCGTCCAGGCCGGTCATGCTCTGCTCGATCACCTGCGTCACCGAGTCCTCGACGGCCTTGGCGGAGGCGCCCGGGTAGGTGGCGCTGATGGTGACCGACGGCGGCGCGATCGTGGGATAGCGCGAGATCGGCAGCCGCGTGATCGAGATCGCGCCCGCGACCATGATGAGGATCGCGATGACCCACGCGAAGATGGGCCGGTCGATGAAGAAGCGTGCCATCGCGGCGCCTTCCTATTTCTTCGGCGCCGCGGCGGGCGCGTTCGCGGGCGCGGGTTGCGCGACCTTCGCCGGCATGCCCGGCTGGATCTTCTGCAGGCCCTCGACGATCACCCGGTCGCCCGCGGCGAGGCCCTCCTCGACCAGCCACTGGTCGCCGACGGTGCGGCTCACCTTGACCGGGCGCGCCTCCACCTTGCCCTCGGCCGTGAGGAGCATCGCCGAGGTGTTGCCCTTCGGGTCGCGCGCGATGCCGCGTTGCGGCACCAGGATCCCGCCTTCGCGCACGCCGCTGCCCACCACCGCGCGCACGTAGATGCCCGGCAGGAGCACCTGCGCCGGGTTGGGGACGACGACGCGAAGCGTGTAGCTGCCCGTGTTCGGGTCGACCGTGGCCTCGGAGAACACGAGCCGGCCCTGCTGCTGGTGGCGGCTGCCGTCCTCGAGGAGGATTTCCACGGGGAGGTCCCTCGCCTCCTTCACCCGGCCGGCGGCGACCTGCTTGCGCAACGCCAGGAGCTCGCTGCTCGACTGGGTCACGTCCACGTAGATGGGGTCGATGCTCTGCACGGTGGCAAGCGCGGCGGCCTGGTTGGCCGTGACGAGCGCGCCGGCGGTGACGGACGAGCGGCCGATGCGCCCGGAGATCGGCGAGGCGATCTGCGCGTAGCGCAGGTTGATCCCGGCGCGCTCGAGCGCCGCCCTCGCGGCCGCCACGTCGGCTTCGGCCTGCTTGCCGGCGGCCACGGCGTTCTCGTGGTCCTGCCTGCTCACCGCGTCGATCTTCACGAGTTCCGCGGAGCGGCGCGCGTTCAGGGTCGCGGTCTCGAGCGTCGCCTCCGCGCGCGCGAGCGCCGCCTTCGCGCTCGTGACGTCGGCCCGGTAGGTGGCGTCGTCGAGCTGGTAGAGGGGCTGGCCGGCCTTGACCAGCCCGCCCTCGGTGAACAGGCGCTCCTTCACGATGCCCGTCACCTGCGGGCGCACTTCGGCCATGAGGTAGGGACTCGTCCTGCCCGGCAGTTCGCGCGAGAGCGTGACCTTCTCGGCCTTGAGCGTGACCACGCCCACTTCGGCCGGGGGCATCCCGGCGCCTGGGGGCGCGGCCTCCTTCTGGCCGGAGCAAGCGGCCAGGATCCCGGCCAGGGATAGCGCGCAACCTATTGAAACAATGCGATAAATATTCTTGTTCATGGCATGTTTTCCGATGAATGGCCGGGCGGCCCGCGGACTGAAGCCAGCAAGAATGAACGCTCATTCATTTTCTGTCAACGGGAGTCCGCTGACGGCCGTGAACCTCAGGTCCCCTGGGCGGGGTGCTGCGGGAGACTGGCGCGAGGCTGCCGGCTGCCGGGAACGAGATGGTCGAGGAACTGGCGCGCCAGGAAAGGCAGCGCCTCGTAGTCGCGCACGCAGGCGAGCATCCCGCGGGTGGCCCAATCGTCGGAAAGCGGCACCAGGCGCAGGCCCATGGCGGCGGCGAAGGACTTGGCCGCGGTTTCGGGAAGCACGCCGATCCCGAGCCCGGACTGGATCATGCGCGCCACCACGTCGAAGCTCTTCACCTGGACGCGCAGGCGCAGCGCCTTCTTCGCCGCCGAGGCGTGCGTGGCAAGCAGCTTCGAAAGGGCGGTGTCGCCCTCGAGCCCCACGAAGTCGTAGTCGAGGAGCCGCGCGAACGCGAGGCGCTTGCCGCGCAGCGGGTGCTTGCGCGGCAGGACGGCGACCAGGCGATCGCCGCGGTACGCGAAGGTCCGCAGCCCGTGGACCAGCGTGCCTTCGACCACGATGCCCACGTCCGTGTCGCCCGCATGGAGGGCCTGGACGATCTCGGCGCTGCGCTTTTCCTCCAGCGAGACCTTCACGCCGGGATAGGCCTTCGAGAAGGACGCGAGGTCGTCGGCGAGGAACTGGGCCAGGGCCGAGGTGTTGGCCTGCACGCGCACCATGCCCTTGGCTCCGTTGGCATAGTCGGACAGGTCGGCGCACATGCGGTCGGACTGCTCCAGGATCAGCCGCGCGTGCAGGACCAGCGCGCTTCCAGCGGGCGTGAGCTCGACGCCGCGGGTCGTGCGAAAGAGCAGCGTCACCCCGAGCTGGCTTTCGAGCTGGGCCACGCGGCGGCTCGCTGCCGCGAGCGCGATGTGCGAGGCGGCCGCGCCCTTGGTGATGCTCTTCGCGTCGGCGATGGCGACGAAAAGCGCGAGGGTGGCGAAGTCGGGGCGCATCGGGAATCCGGCAGGGCGGCCAGGCCCCATTGTAGGTTGGGACCGCCGCCTCGCGGAAGTTCAATCCGCCGCCGGGCGCGCCGGGCGGCTCGCCCGGCGCGGCCGGAACAAGCCGGGCTAGTGGACGACGGCGGCGCGCGCGGCGACGAGCTCGTAGGCGGGCTCGGTGAGGAACTCGACGAAATCGTCCTCCGTCACCAGGTAGTCCAGGAGCTTGGCCGCCTCCTCGAAGCGCCGGTCGACGCCGCCGGAATCCGCGAGCCGCGCCTTCGCGAGCTCCTCGGGCTGCAGCGCCCGGAAGAGCTCCGTGGTGACCTTGCGGCCGTCCTCCAGGACGCCGCGCGGGCTGCGGATCCACTGCCAGACCTGCGAGCGCGAGATTTCCGCGGTGGCCGCGTCCTCCATCAAGTTGTTGATCGGCACGCAGCCGCTGCCGGCGAGCCAGGAGGCGAGATACTGCAGCGCCACGTTGATGTTGGTGCGCAGCCCCTCCTCCGTGATCGGCGTCTGCGGCCCGAAGTCGAGCAGGTCGGAGGCGCGCACGTTCACGTCGTCGCGCTTGCGGTGGATCTGGTTGGGCGTCGGCATGGCCGCGTCGAACACGGCCTTGGCCACGCCGACAAGCCCGGGGTGCGCGACCCAGGTGCCGTCGAAGCCGTCGCCGGCCTCGCGCTCCTTGTCGGCGCGCACCTTGGCGATGGCCGCGTCGTTGGCCGCCGCGTCGCCCTTGATCGGGATCTGCGCCGCCATGCCGCCCATCGCATGGGCGCCGCGGCGGTGGCAGGTCTTCACCAGGAGCTGGCAGTAGGAGCGCAGGAACGCGCTCGTCATCGTCACCCGGGCGCGGTCGGCCAGCACGAAATCGGCGCCACGGCGCAGCTTCTTGATGCAGCTGAAGATGTAGTCCCAGCGCCCGCAATTGAGCCCCGCGGAGTGCTCCCGCAGCTCCCACAGGATCTCGTCCATCTCGAAGGCGGCGGGCAGCGTCTCGATGAGGACCGTCGCCTTTATCGAGCCGCGCGGAAGCGCCATGATGTCCTCCGCCTCCACGAAGACGTCGTTCCAGAAGCGCGCCTCCAGGTGGCTTTCCAGCTTCGGCAGGTAAAAGTACGCGCCGCTGCCCTCGGCCACGAGCTTCTCCGCGTTGTGGAAGAAGTACAGGCCGAAATCGAAGAGCGAGGCCGAAACCGCGTCCCCGTCGAGCTGCACGTGGCGCTCGAGCATGTGCAGGCCGCGCGGGCGCACGATCAGCGTCGCCGTCCGCTCCTGGAGCGCGTAGTGCCTGCCGTCCGGGCTGGTGAAGGTGATCCTGCGGTCGACGGCGTCGCGCAGGTTCATCTGCCCGTGGATCATGTTGTCCCACGACGGCGTCGACGAATCCTCGAAGTCCGCCATGAACGTGCTGGCGCCCGAATTGAGCGCGTTGATGATCATCTTGCGCTCGGCGGGCCCGGTGATCTCGACGCGCCGGTCCTGGAGGTCCGCGGGCACGGGCGCGACGGTCCATTCGCCCTGCCGGATGCCGCTCGTCCCGGGAAGGAAATCGTAGAGCTTTCCCTGGTCGAGCAGCGCCTGGCGATCGGCCCGCATCGCCATCAGCTCGCGCCGGCGGCGCTCGAACCTGCGCGCGAGGTGGGCGACGAAATCGACCGCCTCGCGGGAGAGGATGCGGTCGAAGAGGTGCGGCATCGGGCCGGGAAGCTGGATGCCGGGAATGGCGAAGTTGTCGCGTTTCATGGGGGACCCCCGGGGTTTTGTGGTCGACGCTAGTCGGCTGCGGCCTGCGACCCCTTGGCCGCGAGGGGAATCGGCGCCGCCTCGAACTGCTCCTCCTCGGTCGAGCCGGTGAGCGCCGTGAGCGAGGACTTGCCCGACTGGATGACCTGGGTCACCTCGTCGAAGTAGCCCGTGCCCACCTCGCGCTGGTGCTTGACCGCGGTGAAGCCGCGCTCGGCCGCCGCGAACTCGGCCTGCTGCAGCTTCACGAACGCGGTCATGTTCTCGCGCGCGTACCCGTAGGCGAGGTCGAACATGCCGTAGTTGAGCGCGTGGAACCCGGCGAGCGTGATGAACTGGAACTTGTAGCCCATCGCGCCCAGCTCGCGCTGGAAGCGCGCGATCGTGGTGTCGTCGATGTTCTTCTTCCAGTTGAACGACGGCGAGCAGTTGTACGCGAGCATCTTGTCCGGGTAGACCTTGCGGATCGACTCGGCGAAGCGCTTGGCGAAATCCAGGTCCGGCGTGCCCGTCTCGCACCAGACCATGTCGGCATAGGCCGCGTAGGCGATGCCGCGCGAGACGGCCTGGTCGAAGCCGTTCTTCACGCGATAGAAGCCTTCCGACGTGCGCTCGCCGGTGATGAAGGGCTTGTCGTTGTCGTCGATGTCGGAGGTGATGAGGTTCGCGGCCTCCGCGTCGGTGCGCGCGAGCAGCAGCGTCGGCACGCCCAGGAGGTCCGCGGCCAGGCGCGCGGCGACGAGCTTCTGCACCGCTTCCTGCGTCGGCACGAGGACCTTGCCGCCCATGTGCCCGCACTTCTTGGCGGAAGCGAGCTGGTCCTCGAAGTGCACGCCGGCGGCACCGGCCTCGATCATCGACTTCATGATCTCGAAGGCGTTGAGCACGCCGCCGAAGCCGGCCTCGGCGTCTGCCACGATGGGCGCGAGGTAGTCGATGTCGTCCTTGCCTTCCGAGTGGGCGATCTGGTCGGCGCGCAGCAGGCAGCCGTTGATGCGCTTGACGACCGACGGGACGCTGTTGGCGGGATAGAGCGACTGGTCGGGGTACATCTCGCCGGCCAGGTTGGCGTCGGCCGCCACCTGCCAGCCCGAAAGGTAGATCGCCGGCACGCCCGCCTTCACCTGCTGGAGCGCCTGGTTCCCGGTGAGCGCCCCGAGGGAGTTCACGAAGGGCCGCTCGTTCACCATCTTCCACAGCCGCTCGGCGCCGCGGCGCGCGAGGCTGTACTCGATCGGCACGGTGCCGCGCAGGCGCTCGACGTCCTCGGCCGTGTAGCCCCGCTTCACGCCCTTCCAGCGCGGATTCTCGGCCCAGTCCTTCTTGATGCGCGCGACTTCGAGTTGATTGCTCACGACTTTTCCTCTCGGTTGGTTGCAGGAATGCTGCACTGCACAGAAATCTGCCATGCCGCAACCCGGGCGGGAATTGGCATGTGGGCAAGCGGGCCTTCGCCGGATGCGAAGGCCCCCGGCGGCGCCCGATGCAAGGACATGCGGGGCGTTCGTTGATACCTGTCAACAATGCGGGCCCCGAACTTGGAGAGGATGGAAGCTTCACCCCCGGCGCCGTGCGCCCGCACGAGTCCGTGCCCGCGCGACGTCGATCGCACGAGGAGTCCCGGCATGAGCTGGATCGACTCGCTGAACTTCGTCCTGCGCGCGCCCGGCGTCTTCGGGAAGACCTGACGCGAACCGCGTCGCGGCCCGCAGCAGTCCCATGGCAACGCCCACGCCCCCGATCCGGCCCGCCTGGCAGCGGCGGTTGCGGATCGTCGTTTTCGTCGTCGCCGGGCTCGTCGCGTTGTTCGCCGTGGCAGGGTTCTTCGCGGTCCCGCCGATCGCCAGGTCGAAGATCGAGGCGCTGGCGCAAGCCGAGCTCGGGCGCAGGGCCACGGTCGGCAAGGTCGAGTTCAATCCCTTCACGCTGCGCGCGCGGCTCTCGGACTTCTCCCTCGCGGATCGCGATGCCGGCCGGAAGCTCGTCAGTTTCGAGACACTGGAGGTCAATGTATCGGTGGCCAGCCTCTGGAAGCGCGCCCCGGTGCTCGACGCCGTCCGGCTGGTGCGGCCCCGGTTGGAGATCGCGCGAGGCGCGGACGGCAAGCTCAACATCGGGGACCTCATCGAGCGCGCGCTGGCGCCGGCGACAGGGCCCGAAGCGGCGTTCGCCGTGTTCAACATCGAGATCGAGGACGGCTCGGTCGTCCTGGACGACGCGATGCGCGGGCATAGGACCGAACTGTCGCAACTGGCGATCGGCATCCCGTTCCTGTCGAGCCTATCCGCCGATGCGCAAATCCGGGTCACGCCGCACCTGAAGGCCATCGTCGACGGCGCCCCGTTCGAGATCGCCGGACGCTCGACCTCCCCGTTCGAGGACACGCAGCGCGCCGCGATCGAGATCGACCTCGACGACCTCCCGCTGCCGCGCTACGCGGAATACGCGCCGCTGCCCGGCGGGATCAAGCTCACGGACGGCGCGCTCACCACCCGGCTGTCGCTCGCGTTCCTCTCCTGGAAGGGAACGCCGCGCGGCATCACGCTCACGGGCACGGCGCGGCTCGACCGGCTGGCGATCGCGAGAAAGGACGCCTCGCCGCTCGCCGCCGCCAGGTCCGTCGAGGTGACCCTCGGGCAGGTGAACCTCCTCGCCCGCTCGGCCGAATTCGACCGGATTGCCGTCGGCGAACCGGAGCTCGATTTGCGGCGCCTTCGCGACGGGTCGCTGGAGCTCGGAAATCTCGTCGCCGCGACGGCGGCCGACAGCCCCGCGAGCACGGCCGCATCGGCCGCAAGCGCCGGCGCGCCGGCATCGACGGGCGCCACGCCCGCGCCGTGGGAATGGTCGGTGCGCGAGGCCCGCGTTTCCGGCGGAACGCTGCGCATTGCCGACGAGGCCGTGTCGCCGCCGTTCCGGACGACGCTGACGCAAGCCACGCTCGCGGGCGCGAAACTGGCGTCCCGGGGCGTCGCCGGCACGCTCGACGTCGCCTTCGATGCCGAGGGCGCCCATTTCGCCGCGCACAGCGAGGTGGACGTCGCGGGCAGTGCGGCGCGCGGCCGCTTCGACGTGACGAAGCTTCCGCTGGCGAAGCTCCACCCCTACTACGCGAGCGCGCTCGCCATCGACGTGCGTCGCGGAACCCTCGACGCCGGCGCGGACTTCGATGCCGCTGCCAGCCCTGCCGTGCGCTTCGCGCTGGCGAACGGCTCCGCGGCGCTCGCCGGCCTCGACGTCGCCCTTCGGGGCGAGCGAGAGCCGCTGTTGCGCATGGCGAGCGCGGGCGTCGACGGCCTCGCCCTCGACCTAGGCGAACGGACGGTGACGATCGGTTCGGTCGAAGCGCGGCAGGCCGCCGTTGCGCTGCTTCGGGATGCGGACGGCACGATGCGATTGGAGAGGGTGCTGCCCGCCGGCAACGAGCCGGCGACCGCGCGGGACACTGGACCCGGACCCGGCGACGCGAGCTGGCACGTCACCGTGGGCCGGCTGCTCCTCGAGCGGTTCGGCGTCGACTTCGAGGACCGGGGGACCAACCCGCCCGTCAAGCTGCGCGTGGCCGATGCGAGGGTCGCGGCCGAGAACCTGGACACCGCCCCCGGCGCCAGGGCGAAAGTCGATATCGCGGCGCGCGTCGGCCCGAAGGGGCGCGTGCGGATCGATGGCGTGGTCGCAGCCCGGCCGGCGAGTGCCGACGTTCGAATCCGGGCGACAGCCCTGGACCTCGTGCCCCTGCGGCCCTACGTGGGATCCCGGACCAACGTCGACGTGACGAGCGGCATGGTGGGCGCCACGGGCCGGATCACATTCAACGCGGATGGGCCCGCCGGCGCGCAGGCGCGCTACGTCGGCGATGCCGCGGTAACGGGCTTCGATTCGCTCGACCGTCCCGGCTCCGAGGAACTCGTCCGCTGGGAGACCCTCAACCTGGCGGGCATCGACGTGACGAGCGCGCCCTTCAACCTGTCGCTCAGGGAAGCGGCACTCGACGGGTTCTACGCGCGGCTGATCCTCCACGCCGATGCCACCCTCAACGTGCTGCGGCTGCTGGCTCCCGAAACGGATGCGCCGGCCTCGCCGACGCAGACGCCCGCGGCGCAGGCAACCCCGGGCGCGGCCGCCGCGGAACAGCCCGCCCCGCCCGGCGAGCGCGGCGAGATCCCGGCCTCCATCGGGCAGATCAAGCTCTCGCGCGGCGAGATCGAGTATTCGGATTTCTTCGTGAAGCCCAACTATTCCGCGCACCTCACGGAGCTGACCGGCAACGTCGCCGGGATGGCACCGACGCAGTCCGGCGCCTTCGAACTGACCGGGAAGGTCGGCGGGACCGCTCCCGTCGACATTCGCGGCACGCTCAACCCGTTCTCGCGCGAACTCTCGCTGGAGCTCACCGGCAAGGCCACGGGCGTCGACCTGCCGCAGCTGACGCCCTACTCCGTGAAATACGCCGGCTACGGGATCGAGAAGGGCAAGCTGTCCATGGAGGTCCGCTACAAGCTGGACAACCGCAAGCTCGCCGCCAGCAACAAGCTCGTGCTGGACCAGCTCACCTTCGGCGAGCACGTCGACAGCCCGACGGCGACCAAGCTGCCCGTGCTGTTCGTCGTGTCGCTGCTCAAGGACCGCAACGGCGTCATCCATCTCGACCTCCCCATCGAGGGCACGCTCGACGATCCGCAGTTCTCCATCTGGGGAGTGGTCGTGCAGATCATCGTCAACCTCCTCACCAAGGCGGTGACCGCCCCGTTCGCGCTCCTGGGAGCCATCGTCGGTGGCGGCGGAGAGCAGCTGTCGTACGTCGAATTCGCGCCGGGAAGCGCGGTGCTCACGCCCGCGGCGATCGCGAAGCTCGAGACGCTGGCGAAGGCCCTCTCCGACCGCCCGGCGCTCAAGCTCGACGCGGCCGGGCGCGCGATCGCGGACGTCGAGGGCGACGCGCTCAAGCGTGCCGCGCTCGACCGCGCCCTGCGCGTGCGCAAGCAGAAGGATCTCGCCTCCGAAGGAGCTTCCGCCCCCGCGCTCGAGACCCTCGCCCTCGATGCCGCCGATCGCGCGAAGTACCTGAAGGCGGTCTATGGCGATACCGACCTGCCGGGCAAGCCGCGCAACTTCCTGGGCTTCGCCAAGGACATCCCGCCCGAGCAGATGGAGGCCATGCTCCTCGCGAACCATCGCGTCGACGACGACGCCTTGCGCGAGCTCGCGAACCATCGCGCGCAGGCCGTCAGGGACTGGCTTGCCGGCAAGGGCAACATCCCGGCGGAGCGCGTGTTCATCGTCGCCCCCAGGCTCACCGCCGAGGGCCTCAAGGCGGAGGGAGCGCCGGCGCGCGTGGACTTCGCCATCCGGTGAGGCGTAGACCGGTGGCTTCCGGCAAACGGGCGCGGCCTCGACAGGCGGCCGACTGCGCCGGCCGCGATCAGAACCCGAATTCGGCGCTCGCCCCGATGAACCAGTTGCGCCCCGGCGCCGGCTCGAAATAGCGCCCGTTCGTGTCGCCCACGATGACGGAGCCCGCGTACCTGCGGCCGGCAAGGTTGTTGCCCCGGACGAATGCGCGCACGGCTGCGCCCGCGAGTTTCCGCTCGAATCCGAGGCGCGCATTGAAGACGGAGTATGCGGGCGCGGCGTCGCTTCCCGAATCGTTCACCGTGACCCTTCCGTGGTGTTGCGCTTCGATCGCGGCGCTGAACCCCGCCCAGCCGCCGGGCGTCCACGCGAGCTCGGCGAAGGCGGTGGACGGCGGCACGCCGGGCAGGGGCGTCCCCGCAGGCACGGTGACGGGAGGCGATCCCGAAGTGAAATCGCGCGCGAATTCGGCGCGCAGCCGCGCATAGGCGACGTAGGTCCGGACGCCGCGGCCCCAGTCGGCCTGCCATTCGGCCTCGATCCCGCGGCGCCGCGTCGGCCCGGCGTTCCTGAAGGTGGTGCGCCCGCCGGTCGCGGAGTTGACGACGATCTCGTCGTCGGTGTCCGTCGCGAACGCAGCGATGTTCACCCGGTGGCGCCGCGCGATGACGGCCTTCACGCCGACCTCGTTCGCGCGGCTCGTCGAGGCGTCGAGCGCGAGGTTGAGCCCGGGTCCCGAGGGACGGTAGGCGAGCTCGGCGAAGGTCGGCGTCTCGAAGCCTTCGCCGTGGCTCGCATAGGCGCTCACGCCCTCCCCGATGCGCCATACCGCGCCCGCGACGGGGTTCGCGTGGTGGAAGTCGCGCTCGCCGCTGTCGTCGGGATTGGCCCCGGTGACGTAATGGTCGGCCGCGCGAAAGGAGACCGACGAAACGCGCACTCCCGCCAGGACGGATACCGCGGGCACGACGGTCCAGTTCACCTGCACGTAGCCGTCCGTGTTGCGGACGCGGTCGTCCTCGTCGCGGCGCAGGCCGCCCAGGGCCCCGTTCTCGTTGACGAAGCCGCGCCGGTGCTCGCGCTGCCGGCTGGTTTCCGCGCCCACGGTGGCGGTGAGCGATCCCTGCGCGATTTCCGGCGACCAGACGAGCCGCGCGTCCAGTCCGTCGTAGGTGCGCGCAAGGTCCACGACGCCGCCCGACGAGGCCGCGCCGGAACCGGAAAAGCCGAGATACTGCCGCACGGCGCGGGCGCCCGCGTGGCCGACGACCTTGAGCGCGAGCGCGCGGGACAGCCGGTGCTCGAGGTGGGCGCCGCCCTGCGTCTGGCGGATGGTCTTGCGGGTGTCGAACTGCAGCGCCGCGGGATCGACCTGCCGCGGGTCCGCTTCCCACTGCGTGCGCGTGAGCCCCAGCGGATCCTGGCTTTCCGGCTGCTCCTGCTGGCTCCCGAGCAACGTGAGGCTCGTATCGGCCGACGGATCGAGCGTGAGCTTGACGTTCGCCAGGTCGCGGGTGGCCGCGGAGTGGCGCCGGTACCCGTCGGTGTCGAACCGGGATGTCGCGACGACGTATCCCAGGGAGCCCGCTACGCCGCTCGCCTTCAGGCCGGCGGTCCGCGCGCCGTAGCTTCCCGCCCCGGCACTGGCCGTGAGCGAAGGCGGCGAGCGCCCGTCTTCGGTAAAGACGGCGATGACGCCGCCCGAGGCGTTCCCGTAGAGCGAGGAGAACGGGCCGCGCAGCACCTCGATCGCCCGCGCCGAGAGCAGGCTGAAGCTGCCCGTCTGGCCCTGGCCGTCGGGCATCGTGGCGGGGATGCCGTCCTGTTGCAGGCGCACGCCGCGCACGCCGAAGGACGCGCGCGCGCCGAAGCCGCGGGAGCTCACCTGGAGGTCCTGCGCGTAGTTCTGCCGGTTGTTCGAGACGAGCCCGGGAACGCGAACCAGCGTCTCCGACAGGTTCACCATGGGCTGGCCGTCCCGGATCGTCGCCGCGTCGATGCGGGTGACCGACGCCGGCACGTCGAGGCTGCGCTCGGCCGTGCGGGTGGCGGTCACGACGATCGAGTCCACGGCCACCGGCGTCGGCTCCGGTGACTGCGCGACGGCGGACCCGGCGTGCGCCGCCGCGACCGCCAAGGCCCATCGCGACGCGACGAGTGCGGGATTGCCGGCGGCGCCGCGCGATCGCGAGGGCATCGGGGGCTTCGGAGGCGACATGGGGACGGTCGAGGCGGATTCGCCGCGCTACTTCGGCGGCTTCGCGTCGATCGCGATGGACGCGAACCAGGCCGCCAGGTCCGCGATCTCGGCATCGGTGAGCGGCTTGGCGATGACGCTCATGATCTCGTTGGACCGCGCGCCGCCGCGATAGGCCTTCAGTTGCGCCGCCACGTAGGCTTCCGGCTGCCCCGCGAGGTGCGGGGCGTTGGGTAGCACGCTGATGCCGAGCTCGCCGTGGCAGACGACGCACATTCGCGCCTTTGCCCGGCCGGCCTGGGCGTCGGCCTGCGCCGCGCCCATCCAGCCGCAGGCCAGCAGGCACGCGAGCAAGGCGCGAGCCGGTCTTGCCGTCATGGACCCTCTCCTCTCCTGGACGACAAACGGGCCGGGAATCCCCGGCCCATCCGTCGTCGGCTTCCGGGCGAAGCCGCGATCACTTCTTCGCGTCGTCGCTCGAGTAGGTCACGCGGTAGAGCGCGCCCGCGAAGTCGTCGCTGATCAGCATCGAGCCGTCCTTCATCATCGCGACGTCGACCGGGCGGCCGCGGTACAGGCCGGTTTCGCCGTCGAGCCAGCCTTCCGCGAAGACCTCGGTCTTGTCGGCCGTTCCGTCGGCCTTGAGGGTCGTGAACATGATGCGCGCGCCGATCGGCTTGGTGCGGTTCCACGAGCCGTGCTGCGCGGAGAAGAGGCCCCCACGATACCTGGCCGGGAACTTGCTGCCCGTGTAGAACGCGAGGCCCAGGTCGGCCGCGTGCGCGTCCATGTAGACCTGCGGGTCCGTGATATTGGGCGGCAGCGGGTCCTTGTCGTAGCCCTCGTCGGTCATGCGCGTGCGGCCCTGCTTCCAGGGGTAGCCGAAGAACATGCCCGCCTTGGTGGCGCGGTTGATCTCGCCCGCGGGAATGTCGTCTCCCATGCCGTCGGTCTGGTTGTCGGTGAACCACAGCGACTTGTCCTTCGGGTTGAATTCAAGGCCCACCGAGTTGCGCAAGCCCGTCGCATAGACCTCGCGCTTGGAGCCGTCGAAGGCGTTCATGCGCACGATGCCGCCGATTCCCCACTTGTTGAAGAGCGCGAGCTTGGCGCGCGGCGGAACGTTGAACGGCTGGCCGAGCGTGATGTAGAGCATGCCGTCGGGGCCGATGCGGCAGGTGCGGGCGTGGTGGTTGTACGACTCTTCCTCGGGAGGGATCAGCTTGCCCTGCGCCACCACCTCGATCACGGCGACGTCGCCGCCTTCGTAGAAGAACTCGGCGGCCGGGAAGTTGAGCACCCGGTTGTGCTCGACCACGACCAGGAACCCGTCCTTGGTCCAGCAGACGCCGTTGGGCACGTGGAACTTCGCCGAAGGCGCGAAGGGCTTCACCTCGTCGGCGATGCCGTCGCTGTTGCGGTCGGTGACGGCCCAGACCGTGTTCTTGCGCGTGCCGACGAACAGCATGTTGGTCGACGGCGCCACGGCCATGTGCCGCGCGTCCGGCACGATCGCATAGAGGTCGATCCGGAAGCCCGGCGGCAGCTTGATGCGCTTGAGGTTCGCGCGGATGGCCTCGGCATTCCGGCCTTCCTGCGCCACGGGCGGCAGGCTCGCGTCCACGCCCGAGAGCTTCATTTGCTTGAGGTTCTCGATGTTCTGCTGCTGCGCGGAAGCGATCATCGGCAGCGCAAGCGCCAACGCGGCAACCGCAATTCCCAACGGCTTCGAGGCAGTCATTCGCTTTCTCCCAGGTAGATTTGAGGAACCGATGAGCCCGTCGCCGAAGGGCGGCGTGGAGCCGGTTCCCGAATTTTTCTTGTCCCAAAACAGCCGAGCGCGCCTTCAAAAAGCAGGTCAGCTTACACCCGCCCGGATGCAGCATTCGACAATTGGGCATCGGGGCGGCTTTTACATCCGGCGTCCGGTGCTCGAAGGGGCCGGGAGGCTCGCGACGCGCTCGAGCCACGGCCAAGGCGGTGCAGGATGGCCACCGGCTATGTGCGTCAACGCACAGACCGTTAACGCATGCAAGCGCATATATTTCAAGGGAATTTGGCCGATTGGCGCGATCCCGGCCGCCCCTGCCGGGAGGTTCGTCGCGCGGATCTCTCAGGGGCGAAAAAATGCTGAAAACCGTCCGCTCCCCGCTCCGGAAGGTGCCTGGCAAGGCGCCGACCGGCATCGCGGGATTCGATGCAATCACCGGCGGCGGCCTGCCACGCGGTCGCACGACGCTCCTGGTGGGCGGCGCCGGCTCGGGCAAGACCGTGCTCGCGCTGCAATTCCTGGCGCATGGAGCGCGAGCCTGCAAGGAGCCGGGCATCTTCGTCGCCTTCGAGGAGCCATCGGAGCGCGTCGTGGAAAATGCCGGCAGCTTCGGCTGGAAGCTCGAGGAATTGCAGCACCGAAGGCTGTACTTCATGGACGCCCGGCCCTTTCCCGACGTGGTCCAGTCCGGGGATTTCGATCTCGGCGGAATGCTGGCGGCGCTGGAGGCCAAGACCCGCGAAATCGGGGCGCGGCGCATCGTGTTCGATGCCCTGAACAACGTGCTGGCGCTGCTGCCCGGCCCGGCGGCGAGAAAACGGGAACTCTTCCGGCTGCACGAATGGCTCGTGGCGCGCGAACTGACGGGCCTCATCACCTTGCAGACCGGCGGGGACGAGGCGGGCACCATCGGCCAGGAGCCGTCCGGCTTCATGCAATTCATGGTGGACTGCGTCGTGATCCTCAACCACAGCGTGGTGCAGGGCGTATCGCAACGCAACCTGCGCGTGCAGAAGTACCGCGGCTCCGGCTTCGACGAGGACGAGGCACCGTTCCTGATCGGCAGTGGCGGCCTGGACCTGGCGGTCGCGCGGGCGCCGGGCCGCGCCGGCCTCAAGGTGACCACCGAGCGCGTGTCCAGCGGCGTGGAGCGGCTCGATACCATGCTGGGCGGCGGCTACTACCGCGGCGCCAGCGTGCTGATCACCGGCTCCTCCGGCACGGCCAAGACCACGTTGAGCGGTGCATTTGCCGAGGCGGCCTGCCGTCGCGGCGAGCGCACCCTGTTCTTCAGCTTCGATTCGGAATACACCGAGGTGATCCGCAACCTGGCCTCGGTCGGCATCCGGCTGGATCGCTACGTGAAGAACGGGTGCCTGCGCATCATCCCGGCACGAACGATCACCGGCAGCGCAGAGGTCCACCTCGGGCGCTTCAAGACGCTCGCGAGGGAACACTCGGCGCGATGCATGGTGATCGACCCCGTGTCCTCCTGGTCCACATCCGGCAACGACTCGACCGCCCAGGGCGTGGCCGAACGCCTGATCGACTGGGCCAAGTCCGAAGGCATCACCCTGGTCTGCACCAAGCTGCTCTCCGGGACGTCCAGTCCGGTCCAAGGCGGCTTGCCGCTGCAGATATCGACGCTCGCGGACACCTGGATCCACCTCAACTACCTGGTCCAGGCCGGGGAACGCAACCGCGGCCTGTCGATCGTCAAGTCGCGTGGCACGGCGCATTCCAACCAGGTGCGCGAGCTGATCCTCAGCGACGCGGGGGTGACGCTCGCCGACACCTACACCGCCGGCGGCGAGGTGCTGATGGGCACGATGCGCTGGGAAAAGGAAAGCGCCGAGCGCGGCGCGCATGAAGCCGCCGAAGTCGCCACGAAGCTCAAACGCGTCCGGCTGGACGCCGAGGAGGCCGAGCTGGCCGTGCGTTTGAAGGCGCTGCAGGTGGAAATCGAGGCGAAGCAGATCGAGAAGGCGTTGCTGGCCCGGACCACGCAGACCCACAAGGGCGAGTTGTCGCAGGGCCGCACCCGGATGCATGAGCTGCGCGGCTCCGACGCGCCGAAGCCGGGGCGGAGGAAGCCGTGAGCCGCCCTGCCCGATTCAGGTTCCGGCTTTATGTGGCCGGCGACGCGCTGAATTCCGGGCTCGCGCATGCCAACCTGACGGCGCTGTGCCGCCAATACCTGCCGGACAGGCACGAGATCGAAGTCGTGGACGTGTTCCGGGAGCCGAAGCGCGCACTCGAAGACGGCATCCTGCTGACGCCGACCCTGGTAAAGCTTGCGCCGTCCCCCACCCGAAGGATCGTCGGCACCCTCGGCCAGATCCAGCCCGTGTTGCAGGCGCTGGGCCTGGAAGCCTTGGCTCCATGAAGAGGAAGGCCTCGCTGCCCCGGCCGGACGCGGAAGAACAGGAGCTTTCCGCGCTGATCGAGACCTTGCACCGCACCGGTCAGCGCCTGGAGGAACTGACGGCGGGCGAGGTGGACGCAGTCTCGGATCGCGAAGGCCGGACGTTCGTGCTGCGGCGCGCCCAGGAACAGCTGCGCATCAGCGAGGTCGCGAAGCAGGCGGCGATTCTCGATGCGCTGCCCGCGAATATCGCGTTGCTCGATGCCCACGGGCGCATCGTTTCCGTGAACGAGGCGTGGCGGCAGTTCGCCGGCGCGAATGCGCTCCGGACCCCGGATTACGGCGTCGGCGCCAGTTACGTCGACATTTGCGACCGCGCGGACGCCGACGACGCCTCCGAGGCCCGGCAGGTGGCCGAAGGCATCCGGTCGGTCCTGAGCGACGGGTCGAAATTCTTTTCGATCGAATATGCCTGTCATTCGCCGGCGAGGCGGCGCTGGTTCCTGATGACGGTGACGCCCATGGCCGAAACGGGCCTGCACGGCGCCGTGGTCATGCACCTGGACATCACGGAGCGAAGGCAGGCCGATGACGATCTCCGGGAATCGAAGACCCTTCTCCAGCTCGTCGTGGAGAACGTGCCGCAGCGCATATTCTGGAAGGATCGCCAACTGCGCTACCTCGGCTGCAACACCCGGTTCGCGAAGGACGCCGGACGCTCCACTCCCGGCGAACTGGCGGGCAAGACCGATTTCGACATGGCGTGGAAGGATCAGGCCGAGTTGTACCGCGGCGACGACAAGGCGGTCCTGGCCTCGGGCGTGCCCAGGCTCGATATCGAAGAGCCGCAGACGACGCCGGATGGACGCACGATCTGGCTGAGCACGTCCAAGGTGCCGCTGCGCGACGGGGAGAGCCGGGTCATCGGGATCCTCGGTCTCTACCAGGACATCACGGAACGCAAGCTGGCCGCCCAGGCGTTGTTCGAAAGCGAGCGGCGCTTCAGCGACATGCTCGACAACGTCCAGCTGGTGTCGGTGATGATCGACCGCGAAGCGCGGATCACGTACTGCAACGAATACCTGCTCCGCCTGACCGGCTGGCGACTCGAGGAGGTCATCGGGCAAGACTGGTTCGAACTCTTCCTGCCCCCGGAACTCGGCGACTTGAAGGGAGAGTTCTTCGAGGCGCTCCTCGCGAGCCAGCCCGAGGTTTCGCATCACGAGAACGAGATCCTGACGCGCACGGGCGGGCGCCGGCTCATCCACTGGAACAACTCGGTGCTGCGCTCGGCAAGCGGCGACGTGATCGGTATCGCGGGCATCGGCGAAGACGTCACCGAGCGCAAGACGGCCGAAGCAAGGGTCGCCTACCTCAGCCGCGTCCATGCCATGCTGAGCGGCATCAACGCGCTGATCGTGCGCGTGAAGGACCGCGGAGAACTGTTCACGGAAGCATGCCGCATCGCGCTCGAGGCGGGCGGGTTTCGCATGGCCCTGGTCGTCATCGTCGACCGGCTCTCGCGCAAGGCCGAAGTCGTGGCCTCCGCGGGCAAGGACGAGAGCCTGCTTGGCGCCGTCAGGGAACTTCTGCGCTCGAACGAGCATGCGCCCAATACCATGATCGCCCAGGCGGTGAGCGGGAAAGTGCCCGTCGTATCCAACGATTCGCAAAGCGACCCGCGCGTCCTGCTCGGCACGCGGTACGCCGAATCCGGCATCCGCTCCATGGCCCTTTTCCCGCTGGTCGTCGCGCAGGAGTCGGTAGGCGTCCTCTCGTTGTACGCGAGCGAGCTCGACTTCTTCCATGAGGACGAGTTGAAGCAGCTGACGGCGCTGGCGGGCGACATCGCGTTCGCGATCGATCACCTCGACAAGCAGGCCCGGCTCGATTACCTCGCCTACTACGACGCGCTCACGGGTCTCGCGAACCGGACCCTGTTTCTCGACCGGGTGGCGCAGTCCCTGCGCGGCGCGGCCAGCGGCGGGCACAAGGCAGCGTTGTTCCTGATCGACCTGGAGCGGTTCAAGAACATCAACGACAGCCTCGGCCGGCCGGCCGGCGACGAGATCCTGGCGCAGGTGGCGGATTGGCTGGCGCGCAGGGCCGGCGACGCCAGCCTGGTGGGGCGATTGGGCGCGGACCATTTCGGCGCGCTGCTGCCGGAAGTCAGGCGCGACGGCGACCTGGCGCAGCTCGTCGAGAGCACGCTGGAGTCCTTCGCGGGCCATCCTTTCCGCCAGGGCGACTCCGTGTTCCGGCTCGCCGCCAAGGTCGGAGCGGCGGTGTTCCCGGATGACGGCACCGACGCCGACACGCTGTTCAAGAACGCCGAGGCCGCGCTCAAGAATGCCAAGGCGAGGGGCGACCGATACCTGTTCCACACCCGCAAGATGACCGAGGCTTCGGCCGGCAAGCACACCCTGGAAAATCAGCTGCGCCTGGCGCTGGACAAGGGCGAGTTCGTGCTCCATTACCAGCCCAAGGTGAGCCTCGCGAGCGGCAAGCTCACCAGCGCCGAGGCGCTGATCCGGTGGAACGATCCGCGAACCGGCCTGGTACCGCCGGGCCGGTTCATCCCGCTCCTGGAAGAAACCGGGTTGATCTATGACGTCGGGCGCTGGGCGCTGCGCACCGCCATCGCGGACTACCTGCGCTGGCGCAATGCCGGACTGGCTGCCGTGCGAATCGCGGTGAACTTGTCTCCGCTCCATCTGCGTCGTCGCAGCTTCATAGCAGACATCGGAC